>NZ_AP024882.1:302717-605435 GCF_024347675.1 Vibrio ishigakensis
AAACTTCATTGGTGACAAGCCTGTTAGCGATACCATTGCAATATGTACTAGATACATCGCGAAGATAGCTACGTAGCTTGCAACTAGGAAGCGACCCATTTCAGCCAATGCAAACAAATCGTTAGTCATCATGAAAGAGGTCATGAGAGCAAATACGCCGTAAGGAGTTAGCTTCAAGATTTCACGTACCATCGACAGTACAACTTCTTTAGCTGAATTGATGAAATCAACGAAGTTTTGTACTTTTTCAGGACGACGCTTCTTAACCTGCAGGATGCTGTAGCCAAGGAACATACCGAAGAGAACGGTAGACAATGTTGAGGTACGTTGAGAGCCAGTAAGCATGTCAAACACGTTAGACGGAATGATAGATAGTGCTAGTGCTGCCAAGCCATTATTCGACATGGTTTCTTGTGTCGAAATCAAGCGGTCACCACGAGCTTCGATTGCACTGTTAGAACCGATAGTACTTACCATCGCATTCGCATCAATTCCGAAGATATAGATGCTCGCTACACCGATTACTGCAGAGATAGCAACAGTGAAGATCAAAAGGCCAATGATCTTTGGTGCGATCTTTGACAGAGCGCCATGGCCATCCACGTTCATCACAGAAGAGACCATCGCCACGAATACTAGTGGGATTACAATCATCTGTAGAAGCTTGATATAGCCTTTGCCGAACACGGAAATGAACTCAGCAAAACTACCCACTGCACTGTGGTCCACACCCAGAGACATCTGGATAGCACCACCAAACAGCAAACCGCATACCAAAGCACTCAATACACGGTAGTTAAATGATTTCTTCTGCTTCTTGAAGTTTGCCAGTACAGCGTAAAAGCCTAAGAAAAGTATACTTAAAACAATAAACTGAAAACTCATAGGATTCTCCTAAGCGTTATACACGCACGGCAAGGGCTTCAACTTCTACAAGCGCGTCTTTTGGTAGTCGGGATACCTCAACACATGAACGAGCAGGTGGAAATTCAGTACCGAAAACCTCGGTATAAACTTCATTGAAAGCAGCAAAATCTTCCATATCTGCAAGAAAACAGGTGGTCTTTAAAACAGAATCTAAACGGGCGCCACCAGCTTCTAAAACTTGTTTCAGGTTTAAAAGAGATTGTCTTGCTTGCTCTTTAATCCCTCCTTCAACAAATGCATTTGTTTCAGGGTCGAGAGGCAGTTGCCCAGAGGTAATCACCAAATCAGCAAAGGTGGTCCCCTGGGCATAAGGGCCGATTGCTGCCGGTGCTTTAGGCGTAGCTATTAGGTTTTTCACATTATTTCCTTAGTATTAGGTTTTATATTGTTATTAATTCAGATTTGAATTCTCTGACGAATTTGTAGATTGCTTGACGAGTCACCCCTAAGTTATCTGCAACCACAGTGGTCGCCTCTTTCAACTCAAACACCCCGTTATCAAAAAGAAGCTTGGTGATGGCTTTATTACGACCTTTAGGAGATACCGTTGGATCCGAATTCACTTGGCTAATAGCACTTTGCAAAGATTGATGAATTACTTCTGCTGCACTCTTACTAAAGTGTTCATTCTCCAAAACACGATTCACTGACATATCTGGCATCATGGTTTTGATAATGTCTGGAAATGGCGTGTTCAAATTGAGATTTATACACAACATGCCAATCGCTTTACCCCCTGGGCCCGCGAGGATACAAGTGGTGGACTTCATCAACGCACCGTCTTCCCCTTGAGTGAAGTAGCACTTGGGCGAAACATTGCCGGTACGTTCAAACTCGCGCCACATCCTTAGACCAAGGTCAGTAATAGGAGAACCTATCTCTCGTCCGGTATGGTGACCATTTACAATCTTAACGACCGAGTTTTCTAGACTCTCAAATGAGTGAATCAATATTTCACAATGTGGACCAATTAGATCCGCAAGTGAGTCAACAACTCGAAAATAATGTTCAAGATGTTGAGCGTCTTCTTTTGTAAACTTCACCTGATTCACGTTCATATTTGGGTTTATTTTTCTTAACTCGACAACAAAATACTACTCACTTTTTATACTGCGCCCAAATCATGCAAAACATGGTAAAGCATTGATTTTAAATGGATAAAATAGCCATGAGATAAGAAATGATCTGGATCAAAAGAATAAATAGATAGGGGTCACAAATGGGGAGAGGGAATAGTTTAATTTCGTTAACTTTCTCTAAGTTTACTTTTGTAAACTTATATTAATAGTAAGTTATAAGGCGTTTATTTGTGATTGACCTCTCTAGAAAATAGTTTTTTATTCAGTTTCTATTCTTTGCTTTATTGAATCTAAAATATTTTTCTAACGGGCACAAAAAAGGGATTGGCTGAAGCCAATCCCTTTTTATATTTTACTGACTATTACTCGTAGTCTGAAGCGTATGTGTCTTCGTAAGAGTGCGAGTAGAATTCGAATAGGTTGCCAAACGGGTCTTCTAGGTAAACCATTTGTGCTTGCTTAGAGTCATCTTCTGGGTGGTAACGATGGATATCCATACGTACTTTACCGCCAAACTCTTCTACACGTTTGATTGCTGATGCGAACTGCTCTTTTGGTAGCTGTACACAGAAGTGGAAGATACCTAGGCGAGAGAAATCAACGTTGTGGCGTTCTTCACGGTCAACCATTTCGAATAGCTCAACACCGATACCGTCTGAAGTTACTAGGTGAGCGATGTTGAAGCCTTTGAAGCCTTCACCGAATACTGCGATACACATACGACCGATAGCAGATTCGCGCTCTTCAACAACTTTAGTGTTGTTCATTACAACGCGTAGACCTAGTGCTTGAGTGTAGAACTCAACCGCTTTGTCCATGTCGCCAACCATGATACCTACGTGATTCATTTTCATAATTCGTTTCCTCTTAGCCAGGTCTGCCGACGCTTTGCGACTCACAGCCCCTTATGTTTGTTTGGTGTTTTGTTTTGATGGGGTGAGTATATGGAGGAATCTGAATTACATGAAATTATTGATTATTATATTTTTGATAATATTTTGTTATTTATGATTAAAAGTGTTCGGTGAAAGATACCGGATAAGTCTTTCAGACTTTCCGGCATGACGGTGATTGAGTGTCGGACGGATGGGAGCTTTGGATACTAGGTTTAACCTGTGAATAGCCAGAACCTACGATAAAACACACACCTCTTCCGTCATCCCGGAATGCCGGCCCAGCGGAATTTGCATAGCAAATATCCGGGATCTTCTAACGCACCGACACAAACTCAACCGCCTCTAAAACAAAAAAGCCCCAGCAAAAGCTAGGGCAATGTGGAGGCAAAACTAAATTAGACTAGGTTCCACTTGTTCACTATCTCTTCAGCTCGCGCAAGCAGTTCCGCGCTTGAAGAGGATTGGACAAAGGCAGCGTTGTCATTCACCTGCTCAACGGTATGGGCACCTGCGATAACTGGACCCACTTCCTCTTGCGCCACCAACCAGTGGATAGCTAGATGCGCTAGCGGAATGTTCGCTTCTTTGGCTAGAAGCTTTAACTCTTCCACACAGTTGAAATAGGGTTCGAAGGCGTCGCCGTTAAGTTTAGGGTTATTACGGCGATCATCCTTCTCATCCCAGTTTCCTGAACGCTTTAAGGTTCCAGTTAACAGACCCTGCATCAATGGCGAGTACGGTAGGTACTTCATATCATTGGCTTTACAGAAAGGTAGAGCCTCTTCACGAGCACGGTACTGCAATGGAATGTTGTGGTAGTGCTCAGGGTTCTGCTCAAGCAGGTTGTACAGGCCTTGGAAGGTAGCGACCTCTACCCCTTCCATCATCTGACGAGTCATATCTAGCGAGTAGTTAGACACACCCACATGACGGATCTTGCCTTGCTTTTTCAACTCAGCTAGCGCCTCAGCGGTTTCAGAGATTGGCGTGTTTGGATCCGGCCAATGCACCTGATACAAGTCCACATAATCGGTTTGTAGACGCATCAGTGAGTCGTCGATCTCTTTAAAGATGCTCGCCTTAGTAAGATCCTTGCGAGTCTTTTTGCGCTCATCTTGCGACCACGGCAGACCGCACTTGGTTGCTATGATGATCTTGTCACGAGACTCGTTTTTTAGTGCCTGTCCCAAAACCGTTTCTGCGTGGCCCTTGCCGTACACAGGAGCAACATCAAAGAAGTTGATACCGGTATCGATAGCCGCCTTGATGGACTTGATAGACTCTTCATCTGAGACGTTATTCCAAGTCCCGCCGATTGCCCAGCAGCCGAAGCCGACTGCTGACGCGTTTAGATCTTTAATTTGTTTGTATTTCATAGTCTTAACTCGATTACTTCAGCTCTGGCCAGTAATCCTTGTTTGCTTCAATCATCTCATCGAGGATAGATTTCGCAACCTTAGCTGAAGGAATTGTCTTGCTTAGGGTAAAGGCTTGCAGTGCCTTGTCGTACGAACCTTCGATAGCCGCATCCACCAAGCATTTTTCTGACATCAATTGCTGTTGCAGCATGCCTTGATAGAAGTGTGGCACTTCACCCACTTGGATTGGATACACCTTGTCTCTACCTAGTAGAGCAGGAACCTCTACCATGGCATCGTCTGGCAAACCTTTGATAATGCCGTTGTTTGGAATGATCACTAGCCACTTCTGACGCAGGTCATAGGCCATAGACATAGCCACATCCGCAATAAACTCACCGTGAACACCCACATGGAACTTGCCTTCTACATCACCGTCAGAAGCCTTGATCTGCTCGATTGCTTCGAACATCTTCTTCTCGCGACCTTCCATCACCTCGTTAGCACGAGTGTGCTCCGGGTTAGACTGAGCCACGATATCGTCAGCCATTAGGTAGTACTGTAGATAGGTGTTTGGAATGTACTCAGGGAACATCTGAACCAGTGGCTTAGTATTCTTAAAGGTCTTAATCCAAGACGGCTCTGAGTGACAGGCATTTTCCACTTCTTGCTCGGTCAACATACCAAACTTAGCGATGTGCTTGCGCAGGAACGGGATCTTCTCTTCGCCGTTTACCTTAATAGAGGTAAACCAGCCGTAGTGGTTCAGACCGAAGTACTCCACGTCTAGGTCGTAGCGGTTCACCTCAAGAATATTGGATAGGTTGCGCTCGATTGCCACTGGCATATCACAGATATTCAGCACACGTGCATCTGGGCGCAGACGGTTTACCGCGTCCGCCACAATCGCTGCTGGGTTAGAATAGTTAAGCATCCAGCAAGTTTCTTTTGAGAAACGCTCCATATGATCAATCAGTTCAATCATAGGGAAGATGGTACGCATACCGTAAGCCAGACCACCAGCACCACAGGTCTCTTGACCTACACAGCCGTGACGAAGTGGGATCTTCTCATCAAACTCACGCATCTTGTATTGGCCAACACGAATTTGAGCAAATACGAAGTCAGCGTGAGAGAACGCCACTTCTGGTTCAGTGGTTACCGTTAGCTTTACATTTGGAGCATGTGTTTTAACCACATAGTCTACCAATACCGCTACGTTATCTTGACGCTCAGCGTCGATGTCGTACATGCGGATCTCAGCGATTGGGAACTCGTCACCTTTCATAAGAAGCGCTTTAACGATACCTGCTGTGTATGTAGAACCGCCACCAGCAATTGCGATGATTTGTGGTTGTTTAGTCATAACCAACTCCATTTATACTTAAACTTACAAGCTAAAAGGTATTATCAAACATAACCTTTCTCGAATAGGTCTTATCGTATTTATTGCCGCAGACATGACAAATTGAATAATCTATTTATGTGACACCATTCAAAGGTTATTTAATATAGGTTATAAATAAACATTAAATATATAATCAATTATGGCGAGGAAGGTATATCGCTAGCTTATGCGCATCCGGATGGAACCAGGCCTCGGTATAATCAAATTTACGTCCATCTACTAAATTGGAGATAGAACGTAGGTTGATAATAGGGTGACTTTTTTCCATGCCTAATAGCTTGGTTATCTCCTCATCCGACTCCACTGCTGTGAACTCTTGGCGACTTCCTTCTATCACCATCTGCTTCTCTTGCTCTACATAAGCGAACTTGGATTTTTCTAAGGTAGAGATGTTCAGCTCAGGGAATAAAGAGACTGGCATATAGCTGTCTTCAACGATACGAGGCTGGTCATCTATATACTTAACCCTACGGATATAATACAGAGGCTCGCTCTCGCTTAGCCCAAGCAGCTTATGGACTGAGACGTTTTCGGTATCCATAAAAAACTTGGTCACCTTGTACTTCACAGACTTGTTGTTGCTCTGCTGTATTTCCGAGGTTCCCGCTAAGGTAGTGAGCTGATGGGAGAGCTGCTTTTCCAGCACATAAGTGCCCGAACCACGGCGCTTTTCTACCAGCTTTAATTTAACCAATTCATCCACCGCCTTGCGGATAGTGATTCGACTTACTTGATACTCTTCAATGAGTTGCTTCTCTGTAGGAAGCGCTTCTCCTACTCGATAAACGTCGGCGTTAATCTTGTCTTTAAGACTTTCCAACACTTTTACATATAACACTGCCGATTCCTTTTAATTATTGGTTATATATTCGAAATAATAACATGACTAATTGGTACTATAATAGGTTATCCATCACATTATAACCACCAGAAAGTTGTTATAATCTCTGCGATCAATAAAGCTATTCGCAAACAACATTAATAAATCAATAGCTAATTCAGGAACATCGACCAATGAACAGAGAAGCAATAACCACTTATATGAGTGATTTATCGCGAGCCATGTTAGCTCCGATCTATGTCCTACCTATGGTGGGTTTGGCTATCGCCATCGGCGCGGCTGTCACCAATACCTCTATCGTCTCTGCCCTACCCTTTTTAGACAATGCCTTCTTCGCTGGCGTTGGTGAGGTATTGAAATGGGGTGCACTGTCCGTCCTTATTAACCTACACATTATCTTCGCCGTCGGGATATCCATGGGTATGGCGAAGAAAGATAAACACCTTGCAGGTTTTAACGCACTGATCCTGTACTTTGTTTATCTCTACTCCATGCATACCTATATGGACATCAATGGTCTTCTTATAGAAGGGGATCTCGGTGGTACCGGTCAGGGATCCATTCTGGGGCTGCAAGTTGTCGACACTGGTATCTTCGTTGGTATGTTGATCGGTATCCTGAACGCTGTTGTTCATAACCGATACAGCCAGAAGGTCATCACAGGCGCATTCGCTCTGTATGGTGAATCTCGTCTAGTGCTACTGATCATGCTACCTATCGTGATGACCCTTGGTGTAGTATTCACTCACGTTTGGCCACCTGTGCAGCACGTTATCCAAGGTTTCGGTACGCATATTCTTGAGTCGGGTCATATTGGTGTGGGCATGTATGGCTTTATGGAGCGCATCTTGATCCCAACGGGTATGCATCACCTGTTGTGGATCCCATTACACTTTACTGAGGTGGGTGGCTGTACTGTAGTTTCAGGTCAAACCTACTGTGGTATCGAAAACATCTTCCTAGCAGAGATGACTGACCCAACAATCGAACGTCTATCTCACAGCGTTGTTTATGACGCTCGCTCTCTGGTTAAGATTTTTGGTCTTACTGGTGCAGCTCTAGCTATGTACCACTGCGCTGACGACGACAAGAAATCTCATGTAAAAGCGATTCTGGTCCCAGCGGTTGTATCATCGATTCTTGTGGGTGTGACCGAACCAATCGAGTTCTCTTTCCTATTCGTTGCACCAATTCTATTTGTGGTTCACGCCATCCTAACTGGTCTATTCATGATGCTAGTGTCTATCTTCGACATTCTGGCAATCGGTAAAGGCGGTCTGATTGACTTCATCATGTACAACATCCCGCTTGGCGTGACCAAGACTGGCTGGCCTTACTATGTACTGCTTGGTTTTGCTCAGTGCGCGACTTACTACGTGGTATTTAGAGTTCTTATCACCAAGCTAAACCTTAAGACCCTAGGCCGTGGTAATGCAGAGATGAAGCTGCACACTAAAAAGGATTACAAAGAACGCAATGCAGTTGGCGTTATCGACAGCACTGTAGGCGAGTTTAACTCTACCGCTATCATTGCTGGTCTGGGTGGTAAAGCAAACATCTTAGATGTGCAGAACTGCTACACTCGCTTGCGTGTTGAGGTAAAAGATTCATCTTTAGTGGACGAAGCAAAAATACAAGAAGCGAATCCTATGGGGATCGTAAATAAGGGGCAGAACATTCAGATAATCTTTGGTAGCCATGTGGCATCTGTACGCCAAGAAGTGAATGAATTCCTTGAAGCTATGCCTGCTTAAGAATAAAAACAAATTTATTTCCAAACACAAAAAAGGGATTGGCCGAGGCCAATCCCTTTTCATATTTAACTGACTATTACTCGTAGTCTGAAGCGTAAGTGTCTTCGTAAGAGTGCGAGTAGAACTCGAATAGGTTACCAAACGGGTCTTCTAGGTAAACCATCTGCGCTTGCTTAGAATCGTCTTCTGGGTGGTAACGATGGATATCCATACGTACTTTACCGCCAAACTCTTCTACACGTTTGATTGCTGATGCAAACTGCTCTTTTGGTAGCTGCACACAGAAATGGAAGATGCCTAGGCGAGAGAAATCAACCTTGTGGCGTTCTTCACGGTCAACCATTTCAAATAGTTCAACACCGATACCATCAGAGGTTACTAGGTGAGCGATGTTGAAACCTTTGAAGCCTTCGCCGAATACTGCGATACACATACGACCGATAGCAGATTCGCGCTCTTCAACAACTTTAGTGTTGTTCATTACAACGCGTAGACCTAGTGCTTGAGTGTAGAACTCAACCGCTTTGTCCATGTCGCCAACCATGATACCTACGTGATTCATTTTCATAATTCGTTTCCTCTTAGCCAGGTCTGCCGACGCTTTGCGACTCACAGCCCCTTATGTTTGTTTGGTGTTTTGTTTTGATGGGGGGAGTATATGGAGGAATTGAAATTACATGAAATTATTGATTCTTATATTTTTGATAATTTAAATTTATTAAAGTAAGGCGTGGTTGATGGCAGATACCGGATAAGTCTTTCAGACTTTCCGGTATGACGGTGGTTGGTTAGCGTTAAGAGTTCCGCACACTTGCGTCACCCCGGAATTTGCAAAAAGCAAATATCCGGGATCTTCAAATGCACTGACTCAACTATGACGCACAAAAAAGCCGGAGATAACACCGGCTAGATGTACTGAATGCAATAGAGCCAGCAAAGCCCCCTACATCATCCTCAAGAAGTAAGGAATGATCAGCGCGTTCGCCAAATCAATAAAGAACGCACATACCAGTGGCACCACGATAAATGCCTGCGCCGAGTAGCCATACTTATGGCTCACCGCCGACATGTTTGCCATAGCGGTTGGTGTCGAACCTAGGGATATCCCACCGAAACCGGCACACACTACAGCTGCATCATAGGTCTTACCCATTGCAGGGAATACCACAAAGATATTTATGACCACAGCCAGTAGTAACTGCATCGCCAAGATAGCGAAGATAGGACCTGCAAGGTCAATCAAAGTCCAAAGCTGCATGCTCATCAAAGACATAGCTAGGAAGGTGCCCAAGGCAATATCGGCAATCAAATCAACTGCTGCGGTGCGCGTTGGCCACTTAGTGCCAGTGATACGCGGGTAGGAATCTGGGATAAGATTGGTAATCACGATACCGGCAAACAGACAAGAAACGAACAGTGGTAATTGCAGACCTGTCTGGCTGATAGCCTCGTTCAGCAGTACGCCAAATACGATACACACATGGATAGCCAGCACTGCATCTAGGAAATCGAACGAGGTCAATTTCTCAACCGGTTGCTCTGCTTTTTCCTTCTCCGGATTTTCTTCAACGGAAGCAACTAGGCTGTGTTTCTTGATAAGGAACTTAGCAATAGGACCGCCCATCAAGCTCGCTAGAATCAACCCAAAGGTCGCACTGGCGATACCTATCTCCATTGCACTTTCTAAGCCAAACTCATCAGCGACCTTAGGTGCCCAAGCGATAGCCGTGCCGTGACCACCAATTAGCGAAATACTGCCACTGAGCATACCGAAGACAGGCTCAAGGCCAAACGCTGAGGCGACTGAAATACCTACGATGTTCTGCATTACCATAAAGGCAATGGTTACCACCAAAAGAATAATTAAGGGCTTGCCGCCTTTTAATAGGTCTTTCAGGCTGGCGTTGATACCGATAGTGGTAAAGAAATAGACCAGGAGCACATCGCGCGCCATTAGATCAAAGGTCACCTCAACCGAGGTAACAGCGTAGACGAGGGCAAGCAGTGTTGATACCAAGATACCGCCAGAAACTGGCTCAGGGATACTGAACTCTTTAAGAAACCCTATCGACTGATTGAGTCTTCGGCCGATAAAGAGCACTACTATGCCCATAGTCACCGCAAAAAAAGAACTCAGGTAAAGAACGTTATTGTCAAACTCCATAGCGCTTACATCATCTCCCTAGCTTCACATTATTCATTTCAATGGCACTCTTATAAGACTAAAAATGCGCTTACTCTAAACAGTGGCAGTACCTTGTGAGTGCGCTTTGAGTGCATCAATCCATTGATGATTTTATTTACTACCTTTCTCCAGATTATCAGACGCTTGCTGGGAGTAAATCATTATTTATATCAATTGGTTGCACTTTATCCCCGTTGCATTGCCTCACGGTAGGCCGTTGGGGTTAGCTCTCTGTATGCCTTGAACTGTCGATTAAAGTTGGCTTGGTTGTCATAGCCAACTCGCTCGATGATTTGACTTATAGGAAGGTCTGTGTTCATCAAGAGATCACAAGCCATATTAAGACGCAGTTTCTTGAGATGTTGGCTAAAGCTCTCGGTGAAATGTTTGGCGAACAGCCTGCGCACACTGCTCTCGCTCACATATAAATGGTCAGCAAGATCTTTCAAACTGATGTCATTGGCAAAGTTTTTGAGAAGATAGCCCTCAACCCTCTCAAGCTTGTCATTAATAGAACGAGATTCGTCGTCTTTCACTGCGACCGGATTGGCGAGCTTTATTGTCTCTTTATCTTCAATAAGAACAGAAAGTATTGTGATCAAAATACTGAGCTGCTTTGGTTGCGATACCTGCATCACTTCATCAAGCATTGCTACTACTTTCTCCGCAGTATCAGGGGAGAACTGTAAACCTCTGCTCGCATCAAATAGCAGAGTCTTTAATGGGGCTAACTCATGACAGATCTCGATCAAGGATTCGATCCACTCCTTGCGAAACCAGATCACATGAGTCTCACACTGTGGCGAATCATGCTCGAGTGCGGAGTAAATAGCATGCGGGAGGTCTGGACCTACCATAACCATATGGTTATGCCCAATTTCACTTTGATTATGCCCAACAAAGCAAAAGCCCTTAAAGTGACGGTGTATAGCTATCTCATACTCATTGTGACGGTGCCAACCATAGCTCTTTTTCTCTTCCACTATCTTTCGATAACGCCACGACATACCCAGTCGCTGTGGTACCCTTTCAAGCACACCCTGCATTCAATGCTCCGTTTAAATCAAAGCTGTAGATTACTTCAATACTAATGCAGATTACTTAAATTTGAACGAAAAGTACTACTAGTTAAGCACTAAGGATTCATAGAAAAAGAAAGGTGATGCGTACACTTTAGTTATGCCACTAAGGAGCAACTCATGACTAAATTCACACGAAAAATCATCACGCTAATCGCCGAAACCCGTAAACAATGGATTAAAGAATTGGTGTATGGGTATCGTATCTCGGGTACAGATGTTTGGGAGTACTACGGTTATCAATCTAAAGAAGAACTGGTGAAGGATCTCGCTCGCTGATAGTTGTACACAATAAGCTGGCAAGGACGCCTGCTTCTTTTCTCTTATCTAATTTATTAATTACTTATATACCAATCACTTAATCTAAATTTAAATATATTTATTAGTTCAACAAAATTTATTTATTAACTTTGATAAATACAAACAGTCGTGATAATAAATATGTTTGATCGTTACCCTCAACTTAACGTGATATAAAGCACAAAAATCAGTCAACAACCGATTTAATATCTTCCCGGTTCTCAATTTGAATCAATTTTTATTTGCCAAACTCGCTGCGAAGTGAGGACGGAAAGCCACGGGTCTTTATCAAATAAAAGATAGCCGGGTTGCGTAACTTTATTTGGATAAAATTATGAAAATGAAATGTCTGGTTTTGGCTTGTTTAGCTTCACTATCAGCACACGCTTATGCGGACAATGGCTATTCCTGTAATAACGTTGCAGGGTTTCAAAATAACCTAGATGGAAGTTCTGCGGTTGTTGTGAAAAAAGGCTTCAAAGAGGGAGTCTCTTACAGACAATATGAAGACGATTTCGGTACTAAGGGCGTACGACTAACTGGTGAAGGTATCAACGGCGGTCTTTGCTATGACAGTGTTGATGCAGGTAACAATGCCTTTGCTACTCGCTCTGAGTGGGGTTTTAGCTGTAACAACATCAATCCATTGGGACAGCAAGTGAACTCAGTTGGCACATACCCTAAAGTCACCCTAGCCAAGATCCCTCTAGAAGAAGCGGTCGACAACTATGGTATTCGCCTATCTGGAGAAGGCATCAGTGGCGGTCTTTGCTTTGAGCAAGTCAGTGATGCATTTTCTTACCTAGAATTCGCCAAGGACGGCACCTTTAAGGCGAAAGGAAAATTCCAAAACGATGATGCTCGTATTTCAGGCCGCAATGGTTATATCAAGATCTCTGGCAATGGTGTCGGTGGTAAATACCTAGTTACTTGGGATAACTAAACCCTAAGTCCTGCTTGTATAAATACAAGCAGGACTTATTACTCTCTGATTTATATAGACATAGTTATTATGAACATCAAAAAGCATTTGGGTTTTACTCTAATAGAGCTAATTTCTATTATTGTCATAATTAGCATACTTGCTGTAACCGCACTGCCGCGCTTTTTAAATTACAGCGCGGAAACTAGAGTTTCTGTACTTGAACACCTAGCCGGTAAAACTCGTGAAGTGTTTAATAATGTTCAAGCTATAAAGAATGTCGAGGGACGGGTATATATAAAAGATAATAAACAATATCTTAAATACAGCCCTGGTGTGGATCTTGTTCTGAACGAAGGCCAGTTAGATGCTGGAGAGTACTGCCGTGCCATCGGTCTACTCGATGTGACGCTTAGTAAAAACAATGACGCTCACACCAAGGACAAGAAATATCGCTGCAAATACGAGAACACCACCAAGGCTTTTATTGCAGATAACGCGCTGTCTCAAAACCAGTGTTACATACATATCAATCCGCATGATTACGATAAAGAGCCTAGTGTTTCTCTAAGATGTGCTGGAAACAGTAATGAATGTCTATGCAATTGATGAGTCATCCAGATACAGCTTGTTACAAAAACCCTAAGAATATCGAACATTCCAATACGAATAACAAAAACGATTAACATTCGCCCTCCTTTTTACATCAAAATAAAAACAAGGAGACAAAATGAAAAACAAGATACTTGCTCTTTCGGCACTTGGATTACTGGCCGGTTGTGGCGGCTCAAACTCCAGTAGTGAAAGCCCTGATGCACCGACTTCAGCGTGTACTATTTACGGTGGTAGCTTCGAAGAAAGTGAGGACATAAATGCATTTCTAGTAGGTAACCCAGATGTTATCGACTCTTTACCAGCTACAGGGTTATGGCTACCCGACAATGCTACTAACGCAGGTCAGCTCTGCAACGAGTTGCGATTATCGAGCAATATGGCGCTGTTTGTTACAAAAGAGAACCAAGATATAGAACGCGTTGTTTTCGAAGTTAGTGGTGATATTGCTATTTGGTCAGGGCAGGCTGCAACCCATGCTTCGCAGCCGGATGATTTTGGTACCAAAGTAGAAGAAGATATCCATGAACAACGAGGATCTTCTTGGAATCCAACGCCAATCTCAGGTAAATCTGTTGAACCAGATACAAACTCCATTGGAGAGTGGATAGTTTGGATAGATGATGGTGAGGGTGATGCAATTGATTACCCAGGATACGCAACCCAACTTGAAGCAATCGAATTTGCTGGCATCGATCAGTCTAAGCTTCTAAAAACCTATGAACTCGACGCAGAGTGGGACAAAGTAGAGTCATTCTGGCTTTCAGAATCTAATCAATCGGCTACAACCTTTAATTCCTCCTTTTTCGGTCGATCGAACAATCAATAAAACGAAGTTATTGTTCCTATCAAAAACGGCAACCCAAAGGTTGCCGTTCTCAAAGCAAAACTATTAAGAATTATTACTTCTTGGTCAACGCAAATTCATCAACACGAACTTCGGTCTGTTTACCAATGTCACCATCCATGTTGATAGCTGATGCATCGGTAATACGCATTCTTGTGTAGATGGTCGCTGACGTATTGTCGCCACTGTTAAACTCTACTTGTGCCTGACGGAATGACTTTTTCACTTCACCAACAGGGCTGTTGCTCAATTGGCTAACGTGGATAACGCTCTCACCTAGCTCTTTACCGTCTGCACCCGTTGCGCCTGCAAGTACTTCACTTACAGAGTTAGCGCCTTTCTTATCGCTCAAGTAGAACGACAGTACATAGTCAGTGTTTGGCTTCAAGCCTTCAACTGTCTGGCTCAAGCCAGGAACGGATGAGAAGTCATCGGATGAACTGATAAAACGAATACGAGCCGAGCCTTCATCATCAAATGCTGAGTCTTTAGAACTACCTACATCGCCCTTACCATTGTTTTTATCTGCTTCTTTACGCCAGAAGTCACTCTTACCGCTGTTGCTACGGAACGCCGTTAGCTGAGGGTCATTAATCAGTGAGCTTGCGCTAGATTTGATCACAACTGACGATGTTGCAGCTGTAGCAGCGTTAGTTTCTTTCTTAGCAGAAGCGGTATCAGAAGTAGAGGCACAGCCTGCTAGCAAACCTGCAATAGCCAGACCTAGGTAAACTTTTTTCATGTTCATCTTCCTAACAAAATATTGTTGTGTATTTCCTTGTTAAAGCCATAAAAGCATATAAAAGTATTGTATGACCAGATGTGACATAGGTAATACTTCGCAATAATTGGGTGGTCTGATACTCAACAATGTGCGGTATGACATGTTTTGTAGGGATGCTGGAAATTATTGATATATGCAACCAATGGAAGCCCCTTCAGTTAACACAAGCTTACAGTTACACATGGATCGCAAAGATTTTACATGTGGCGACATTCTCTGTAACACGCCATTTTCACCGCTTTATACAAAATCAACAAATTGACTTTCAATTCATTATTTTTGCATTTGTATTGGGTTTATTTGTTGCACTCAGCCCTTTGCTATGTAAAATCGCAATCATTGTTTTAAGATTCACAAAAAGTGAATAGAAAATCATCATGAGGTTGTAGATGAGCGATGTACTTGTAGCGGAAAGCCCAGTCAATACGAAGAGAAATGTATTGATGTTTGCTATCCCATCCCTATTGGGTCTGTTTTTCTTTTTAGCACCACTGAACGTAGCTGATAGCTTCACGTTTCCATTGGCACTTATGGCTAAAGGCGTTAAAGCCCTACTAGGTGATGCTGTTCTGCCAACCGTAACCGGCATTATCTGTTTCTCAGCAGGTGCAACACTGTTGGCTAACGTTTTCAAGCCAAGTTTCGTGACAGAGTCTTCTCTACTGAATCGCTTATTTATTCTTTCTCCAGCTTGGGTAGTGGTGAGAGTTCTAGGTGCAGTATTTACCCTAATGGCGCTACATCAGATGGGCCCTGAGATCATCTGGAACGGCAACACTGGCGGCCTAGTACTGAATGACCTGCTTCCTTCTCTGTTTGTTACCTTTTTCTTTGCAGGCCTACTACTTCCTCTACTACTAAACTTTGGTCTACTAGAGCTTCTGGGTACCCTTCTAAGTAAGGTGATGCGTCCTCTTTTCCGTCTACCGGGCAGAGCGGCTATCGACTGTATCTCTTCTTGGCTTGGTGACGGCACTGTAGGTGTACTTCTAACGAGCAAGCAGTACGAGCAAAAGAAATACACCATGCGTGAAGCGGCGGTTGTAGCGACCATGTTCTCACCTGTTGGTATCTCTTTCTCACTAGTGGTTCTGGCTCAGGTTGGCCTAGAAAACTACTTCGTACCTTTCTACGCAACCATCTGTTTGTCTGGTGTTGTAGCAGCAATGATTATTCAGTTCCTGCCACCACTGAGCTACAAGAAAGACACCTATATTGATGGCACGGCTCCGGACAAAAACGACGAGCTGATCCCTGAAGGTCAGTCTGCAGTGAAATACGGTTATCAACTAGCGCTTGAAAGAGCGAGCAAGGTTAAGAGCTTATCTGCAGTAGCAAAAGAAGGCCTGCACAGTGCTCTAGATATGATGTTTGGTGTTCTGCCTGTGGTTATGGCTGTGGGTACTGTGGGCCTAGTGATTGCTGAAGCTACACCTATCTTTACTTGGCTTGGTGCGCCTTTCGTACCTGTACTTGAGATGCTGAACCTGCCAGAAGCGACGGCAGCTGCAGAAACGGTTCTGGTTGGTTTTACTGATATGTATGTGCCATCAATCATCGCGGCATCAACTATCGATAGCGACCTAACCAAGTTTGTGATTGCGGCTCTATCTATCACTCAACTTATCTTTATGTCTGAAACAGGTTCGGTAATCCTTTCGAGCAAGATCCCAGTTAACATCTTTGAGCTGATGGCTATCTTTGTTCTAAGAACCCTGATCACCCTGCCAATCATCGCGCTATGTGGTCACATGCTTTTCTAATAAAGCTTTAAACAAATCAGCCCCCAAACTTGGGGGCTTTTTCATACCTATTGGTTAGTCACGGTCGATAGCAAATGGCGACCAAGCCTGACGTGTAGGCATCACCTCAACACGGTTGATATTAATGTGCTCTGGCAGTGTCGCGATATAGAACATCTGCTCCGCAATATCCTCTGCGCTGAGTGGCGTAGTGCCTTTATATAGGTTATCAGACGCCTCTTGGTTACCCTTAGTGCGAACCAAGGTAAATTCTGTCTCTGCAATACCCGGCGAAAGATCAGTAACACGAACCCCTGTACCTTGAAGGTCACATCTTAGGTTGTAGCTAAACTGCTTAACAAACGCCTTACTTGCACCATAGACATGGCTACCTGGGTAAGGCCATTGGCCTGCTATCGAACCTACATTGATGATGGTTGCCCCTGCTCCGGTTTTGATAAGGGTTGGAAGTAGAGCATGAGTAACATTCACCAAGCCGGTGACATTAGTATCTATCATGGTATGCCAATCATTAAGATCCACCTCAGAAGCGCCTTGAGGAGCCAACGCAAGACCTGCGTTGTTGACCAGTGCCGTTATCTCAGCGAAGTCTTGTGGCAGTGACGCTACGGCTTCTTTAACCGCTTTGGCATCACGAACGTCCAACTGCATTACATGCACAGGTACATCTAAAGTCTCTTTTAGATCCAGCAGTCTTTCGATACGACGACCTGATAGCACTAACGACCAGCCGTCTGCTGCAAACCTTTGTGCAGCGGCTTTACCAAATCCAGAGGTTGCGCCAGTAATAAATGCGATTTTCTTCATAATGCGTTCCTTGTTAAATGATGATTAGCAGTGCCAACCCCATCAAAATGGGTGCCACCGTTTTTTTAGGTGATGAATCCGGGTATCGATTAAAGAGCTTTTTCCCTATCAAATTACCAATCACGGCAACTGGAAAAAGCATCAAACTGATTTGAATAGACTGCACAGATACGGCGTCAACGTAGAGCAATCCGAGTAAGGAAGCGGCTGAGCTCAAGATAAAAAACACTATTGCAGTAGCCCTTAACTCACTTCCTTTTAGCGACAGGTTCAGCAGATACAGAACCAATGGTGGGCCACCAGCAGAGGCCGTGGTCATGCTAAAGCCAGACACAGCGCCAGCTAAAAAGGCATAGCGTTGGTTAAGCCAAAGAAGCCGCAGATTAAGCATGATCAGAGCCCCTGCGACAAAGGAAAAGCCGGCGATGATCATCTTTAGCTCATGAGCCGAGATCACCGAAACGAAAAACAGCGACACGGGTATTGCCCCTAACATTCCCAGCGACAACATGCCTAGCAGACGCCAATTCACTTGAGTCTTTATCCCACAAACCAAGCACAAGCTACTCAGCAGATCCAAAGCCAATGCAATCGCAACGGCATCAAACGGCGAATAAATAAAGCTCAGGCATAAGGCTGCGATAACGGCAAAACCAAAGCCACTGTAGGCTCTGATCACACCCGCAAACAAAATGAATACTGCCGCTAAGTACATTCTCTAGCCCGTTGTCGTTTGCCCCTTGATGTCATCAATGTAATCAAGCCTAGTCTCTGCCCTATAGAGCCAGTTTTCGGTTTTGTGTGAGGCAGTCACACCTCCACCTGGCTGACACAAGGCTTTTTTTAATCTGTCCCTACGCCCTTAATTCCATTTGTCGCCAAGATACCTGCAAAGCACAACGCAAAGACTCAATACCCACAGGAGAATGAAAATGGATGTATTCAGATCAGATGTATCAAGTCAGCAGGTTATAGACTTAGACAAACACGTATTCCACTCTTGGTCAGTGCAAGAATCCGCTGCACCCATCGCTATTGCTGGTGCGCAGGGATGTAATCTGTGGGACTTCGAGGGCAAGCAATATCTGGATTTTAGTAGTCAGCTGGTCAACACCAACATTGGTCATCAGCACCCTAAGGTAATCGATGCAATCAAGGCTCAAGCTGAATCTCTGGTGACCATAGCACCTGCTACCGCCAACCTAGCTCGAGGCGAAGCCGCCAAGCGTATCTTGGATAGAGCGCCAGCAAACTTCAAAAAGGTGTTTTTTACCAATGCGGGCGCAGATGCCAATGAAAATGCGATTCGCATGGCAAGACAATTCACCGGTCGCGATAAGGTGCTGTCTGCCTATCGTTCGTACCATGGCAACACAGGCTCAGCCATTGCCGCTACTGGCGATTTCCGCCGTGTACCAAATGAATATAGCCGTGGCCATGTACATTTCTTTAATCCATATCTGTACCGCACTGAATTCAATGCCAAGACAGAAGAGCAAGAATGCGAACGAGCACTCGCACACCTTAAACGCGTGATTGAATGCGAAGGTCCAGAGGCGATTGCTGCGATTATTCTAGAAACAATTCCCGGTACTGCAGGCTTTCTTCTACCACCAGAGGGCTATCTACAAGGGGTAAGAGACCTTGCTACCGAATACGGAATTCAACTGATCTTCGATGAGGTAATGGTTGGCTTTGGGCGCACAGGACGTTGGTTTGCCTTCGAACACTTTAACGTGGTCCCTGACCTTATCACCTTTGCTAAAGGAGTGAACTCTGGCTACGTACCAGCTGGAGGCGTGGTCGTAAGCGAGCACATCTCAGAATACTTCAAGAGTAACTTCTTTATGGGCGGTCTCACCTACTCTGGTCATCCACTGGCGATGTCATCGATTGTGGCAACACTGGATGCCATGGAAGAAGAAGGCATTGTTCGCTATGCCGATGAGGTGGGCAACACAGTACTTGGGCCAGCACTGATCGAGCTTATGGAAAAGCACACCAGCATAGGCGACATTCGTGGTAAGGGCATGTTCTGGGCGTTGGAGTTGGTTGAAGATAGAGCTACACGAGAACCATTAAGCGCTCAAAAGATGGGGGCTTTGAAGGCCAAACTGACCGACAAGGGACTGCTTTCATTTATCGTCAACAACCGTATCCATGTGGCTCCACCGCTTATCATCAAACCTAATGAGATAGAGCAAGGAGTTGCCATCATTAGCCAAGTGTTATCGGAATTTGATCACTGATTCTCCAAACAAAAGATAAAAAAAACGCCAAGGCAATTGTCTTGGCGTTGGCGCATCCAAAAGGAGCAAATTTGCGAAGAGCCTAGCCCCCTAAAGCTCTTGCCAGTTGTTCGACCCCTGGGGTAATGAGCGCCTTATCAATGGCATGGAAGCCAAGCCTGAAATAGGTATTGGTCTCTGGGTTAGCTTGTTGCTGCCCCATAAAGTGTGAGTATCCGGTCTCGATGAGTACCCCGCGTTGAGCGGCTCTCGATGCCAAGCGCTGGCTGCTAATCTGGTCAGGCGTTTCTAACCAGAGAGCATTGCAATAGTTGCCTTTGGCGAGTCGGGTACAGTCTGGAAGGTAGTTTTCCACCGCTTGGTTTATCTCATGCCAGCGCTGACGGGTATTGTCCTTAAAACGCCTTAAGAAACTGTCGTAATATCCCTGAGAGATAAAATGCGCCATCTCCATCTGCACACGACTCGGTGGATGACGATACATAAGACGACGCAGAGTCCGCAGTTCGTAGATTAACTCTTCTGGCGCAACGATATACCCCAAACGCAAACCTGGGGCCAATATTTTAGAAAAGCTACTGACATAGATAACACGATTGTCTTTATCCAACGCCTTCAGCGCTGGCAGTGGTGCCCACTCTGAGTTGCTGTCCGAGTCATAATCATCTTCGATAATGATGGCGTCATTCTTTTGCGCCATTTGCAGGAGGTCTTGTCGGCGCTGTTTACTCATGGTCACCCCCGTTGGCGCTTGATGGCTTGGGGTTACATAGAAGTAGTCACACATGGGTGAGAGCTCATTCAGCATCAGGCCGTCTTCATCAACGGTATGAGGATGCAATTGCGCCTGCGCTAGGCTGAAAATATTGTTCGCTTCTTTATATCCCGGATTCTCAACGCCCACCCGAGTGTGTTTATCCATCAGCAGTTGTGAAACTAGATACAAGGCATTCTGAGAGCCAACCGTTATCAAGATTTCATCACTCTTGGCGTGAATGCCTCGTTGTGGCAAAACTCGAGTTCGGATCTGCTCCACCAGTAACTCAACGTCTTTATCCACCTTGTCACATAGCCAGCCATGATCGTTTGGATCAGCAATTACCTTACGGGTTGATTCTCGCCACTGAGCTAACGGGAAATCATTGATACTCGGCTGTCCATAGATAAAAGGGTATTGATAGCAGCTCCAGTGAGAGGGTTTGACGATACGAGGAAACTGGTCGGTAGAAACCTTAAGCCTGTGGCTCCAGTTTGGTGCATTTGAGGGGTTATCTGCCTCAAAATGGTCCAATTCTTGTTCAACTTCCTCCAGCCTAAGGCTGTATTTTTCAGACAAATAGTAACCGCTTCTTGGCTTGCTGATGAGGTAACCATCGTCTGCGAGCCCCTCATAAACCAGTGATACCGTATTGCGCGATACCTTCAACTGGCTAGAGAGCTTACGGCAGGATGGCAGGGCTTCATCGGCAGAAAACACGCCCTCGAGTATCGCCTTCACCAGATACTCTCGAACCTGCTCTTGCAAGCTTCGCTTCGAATCAAACTCGATAAAACAGCTGTAATTTATCGCCATAGAGCCAACCTTTCCGAAATCTATTATTCATTGCATTTCATTAAGTTGTGCAAGAAGCAAGCCAAACTACCCAATTAGTAGTATCCAACTCAGTTCCTGTGCCTGTCCCATTCGACTCAGAAAATTGGCTCTAACCCATGTATCTGTCTCAAATCTAAAGTGAAGGTGTTCACAAAACACAGCAAGGAACGAATTATGAGAAAGGGAACGAAACTGAAAAACTGGTTAGCCATTGCAGTCGCGTCGATGACATTGGGTATGTCTAGCATGGCGCTTGCCGATGAGATGCCATCCTTTGCCAGCAAGGGCATTAAGGTGGCTACCGAGGACAACTATTCTCCGTTTAACTTTATCGAAAGAGGCAAACCGACGGGCATCAACAAAGACCTTTTGGACGAGCTTCGCTCCTACTCTAAATTCGAGGTCAAACAAGAGATCCTGCCTTGGACTGGTCTTCTAGCATCGGTTTCTGCTGGTCAATACGACCTTGCCCTTACCGGTGCCATCATCACCGATGCCCGCCTTAAGGTATTCGATTTCACCCCACCTATCGCCTCAGCCCAGCACTATTTTGTGGCTCGAGCAAAGGATGACAGCATCAATACCATTGGCGACCTAGACGGTAAAACCGTTGGCCTACAAGCAGGTAGCGCCCTTCTAGAAAGACTGCCAGAGCTAGCAAGCATGCTAGAAGCACAAGGTAAGAAGCTTGGTAAGGTAGTGGAGTATCAATCCTATCCTGAAGCCTATGCTGACCTTGCCAACGGCCGTATCGATTACGTCATCAACAGCGTGGTATCGGTTAACGAGCTAGTAAAAGCTAAGCCTAAAGTGTTTAAGAAAGGTGAAGCTGTATCAGGCCCAGGTTTTGTAAGCTGGCCTGTACCGAAAGACAACCCAGAGCTTCTTGCCTATCTAACCGACTTCTTCGCACACCTTAAAGAGACAGGTCGCATGGCTGAGCTGCAAGAGAAATGGTTCGGAGAGTCGTTCGATGAACTGCCAACCAAAGCCATCGTTTCTGTAGACCAATACCATGAGCTAACCGCAGTGCAATAATCCCAATTTCGTAGTGACCAAGGCCCACAGCAATAACTCTAGGTCTTGGTCCTACCCACCAAATTCATTCTCAATTTATTAGCAGACAGGTAGGTATATATGGATTACTACGCATGGATGCAGTTGCTTCATGGAGCATGGACCACAGCTTGGATATCCGCGGTTTCCATCGCTTTAGGGGTGGTCATTGGATTAGTAATAGCCCTGATTAGAATGGCAAAACTGCCGATCATCGACCAAGCACTCGGGATCTACGTCAGTTGGGCCAGAGCGACACCGTTGGTTACCTTGGCTCTTTTTATCTTTCTCTCTTTTCCATCCTTTGGCATCAATCTCGACAAACACTTCTCTGCCATCTTGTGCCTGACCCTAAACACCTCAGCATTCAACGCTGAGATTTGGAGAAATGCCTTCATCAACTTCTCCCACGGTCAAAAAGAGGCGGCAGAAGCCCTAGGCATGCAGCGCCTAACCTACTTCAGACGCATCATGTTTCCGCAAATGGTGGTAATGAGCCTGCCGGCACTGGTGAACGAAATGTCCTTCTTGATCAAGGGCAGCCCAGCCATAGCTGTGATTGGGGTTGTCGACCTAACCCGCGTCACCAACCGCATTTCAGCCGTTACCTATGAACCTCTGATGCCTATCTTGTGTGCTGGCGTTCTTTACATGTGCATCATTGGTGTGCTGATCAAGTTGCAACAAATGGCCGAGAAAAAAGCCGACTATCTAGCAGGCTAATAACAAGGAGTAATTATGGCTGAATGGGAAATTATCTGGCAGCAACGAGACATCTTCATCTCAGGCTTTGGCAATACCTTCGTGCTGTTCTTTGCCGCTTCAATCGCAAGTCTAGCCTTAGGCATTACCCTGCTCTACGTTCTAGAAAATGGAGCAAAAGGACTCAAAGGGGGCGTGGTATTAAGCATTAACATGATGCGCACATTGCCGTTCTTGATACTGGCTTATTTGCTTTACTACGGACTGCCACAGGTGGGAATCCGTATGGATGCCTTCACCGCAGGCTTGATCTCTCTGAGTCTTTATCACGGCACCTACTTTTGTGAAATCTTCCGAGGCATCCGCAAAGGTTTAGATTCAGGTCTGACAGAGGCAGCGCAAGCCTGCGGCTTCTCCAAGTTCAAGACCTTCAGCCGCATAGTGATGCCCAACGTACTGTTTAAGTCGGTACCCTTGATTGCCAACCAGCTCATCATCTGCCTAAAAGACACCGCCTTTCTGTGCATCATCACCGTTGGGGAGATCACCGCAGCAGCCAACAGCATTCAATCGACCTATTTCATTCCGCTCAATGCCTTCATTGTCGCCATCGCCCTGTACTGGGTTATCAGTATCGCCATTGAACAGGTCAGCAAAATCACACTTAACAAAGTTCAGGAAAGAGGGCTAAGCCATGCTTAATGAAAAGATTCACACCGAGCCAGTTGAAACCCCTATCAGTAAAGAAACGGCGCCTGTCGTCGAGTTGCCTATTCAAAACGCACAGACCCAATCTGAAGCCGAAGAGATCGTAAAGGTGGTTAACCTGTCTAAACAGTTCGACGGAATTGAGGTACTAAGAGACATCAACCTCACCATCAACAAAGGGGATGTGGTCAGTATTCTAGGCTCATCTGGCTCAGGTAAATCTACCCTACTTCGTTGTATGAACTGGCTAGAACAGCCAGAGCGAGGCACCATACATTTAGGTGATGAGCGCATTGGTATCAACCCAATCACTAAGAAACCTCTTAAATACAAAGAGCTAGCCAAAATGCGTGAGCGCATCGGTATGGTCTTTCAAAGCTTCAACCTATGGCCTCACCTCACCGTTCTGAAAAACGTAATGGAAGCGCTACTACACGTTAAGAAAATGCCAAAAGCTGAGGCAGAAAAGATAGCTAAAGCGCAGCTAGAAAAGGTCGGCATGTCCCACAAGCTAGACAGTTACCCAAGCATGCTATCCGGCGGCCAAAAGCAGCGTGTGGCTATCGCAAGAGCCCTTGCTATGGAGCCAGAAGTACTGCTGTTCGATGAGCCTACCTCCGCCCTAGATCCAGAGCTGGTTGATGAGGTGCTAGCGGTAATGCAGGCACTATCCAAAGAGGGTTACACCATGGTGGTAGTCACCCACGAAATGGAGTTTGCAAGGAACGTCTCTAACCAAGTGGTATTTTTGGAGAAAGGCATCTTGATTGAAAAGAATCCACCGGAGAAGTTCTTTACCAACCCTGATTCGCCAAGGGTTAGGCAGTTTTTGAAACTAGATTAGGTTGCCATGAACATAAAACCAATAGCGAATTAATATGACTTCAGGGGGAGCCGATGCTCAGTTCCCCCTTTAGCGGTACTCACATAAGCTCAAATTTTCGAAGCGAAAGAGGAGTACCCTAGGAGCGAGTTAATTAGGCTTGCTCCGGCAATTCGCATGCACTCGTTATCTCTTTCGAGATAAAGCTTCGCTCTTAAATAATAAATCCATGGCGCAAAATGGGCATCAGAGTTCACATTTTCAATATATTATTCTTGCATCAAGTATCGAAACTCTAAGGAAGAGTGGGTTAGTCACAGGACGTTATCTATCCAAAAACATTTATAGGTTACTTCCAAAATGAACAAAATTATTTTCGCTCTTGCTGCACTTGCAACATCTTCTTCTGTTTTTGCAATGTCTACGGATCAAATTCGTTCACAAGCAAGTCAGAATATTTCCGCAAAGTCATATTCAGAGACCGCATTCAGTGCAAACGCAAATGAACAAGTTACGACCTCTGATGAAGCACGTGCTATCGCACACGCTAAATTCAGCTTAAATAAGCGCAGCGAAGCTTCAACTAGTAAAACATTGCTGGCCGAGTCAGTAGACTATGATCAAATTACAACTACTGACGAAGCACGTGCTATTGCACACGCTAATTTCAATCTAAATAAGCAGAGCGACGCTCGAATTAGTAAGACATCGCAATCCAAGTCAATATCTACACACCAAACATCGCACTCTAGCTAATATAAATCGCACAAATAGCACACTCGAAACTTCCTCAATCAACTTTCGATAATCCCCAAGGTAGGAAAAATCTATCCCACCTTCATTTATGAATATGTGTCTATTGCTAATTTAGCTTGTAGTCGTGCTATAAAATTAAGCCTCCGAGTTGGAGGCTTTTTTATTTGTTAGGTTCGCTAAAAGTCGACTTACTCCAACATACTCTCGTACTGATGTTAATTTTTACAAACAACAGAAAGAAAACCGTGGCCGATTACTCTGCCAATACAGATTCACCAGACGTTGCCTTCACCTTAAGCCTGTTTCTATTGTCTCTATTTTCAATCACCTGCTGATGGTCATCGATAGGCCCTAACGTTTTAGCTAAACGGTCATACAGCACAACATTGGCAGTTGCCGCAAGGTTCATGCAGCCTGTGGTTGGCACGTACACAACATGATCCGCTCTATCAATGATTTCTTGAGGCAAAGAGTTGTCTTCAGGGCCAAGCACATAGATAGCCTTCTCTGGGTGCGTAAATTGTGGCAATGATGTCGCGCCCACCGCCAACTCAACACAAACTACCTTCACATCGCTGTCCAATTCCGCGAACAGATCGTCCTTTTCAACCAAACCAATTCGCTGATGGGCTTTCTTGGTATCGGCGTGCAATGTGGTCGCTCGATTGTAGCGATCACCGTTATAGCGAACTTGGGTAACGCCATAACAACCCGCAGCGCGCATAACACCGCCGACATTGGTCGGATTTTTAGGGTTGTAAAGGCCAAGAATTACAGTTGCTCGTGTGGACATAGTTTCTATTCTGTTTCGACTCAGTTGACATCAATACTCAATTCCATGAATTGTCTGAATCCGATAAGGGACTTTCGTTCGGTAAGTTCATGGAAGTTTCCGCGGAGACTACAGTGAAAATAGCCTCGCATCAAATCAGTCAGCCCTAGTCTCTGCTAATTACCTAGTCCTGATCCAACCTACAACCTCAGCTTAAAGCTGTTCATTGTTTCTTTTTTCATCGGTGGATTAATCTACACCCAACTTAAGAACAAACGAGAGTAACCAACATGAAAAAATCAATTTTAGCACTA
Organism: Vibrio ishigakensis; assembly: GCF_024347675.1. Lineage (NCBI taxonomy): Bacteria > Pseudomonadati > Pseudomonadota > Gammaproteobacteria > Vibrionales > Vibrionaceae > Vibrio > Vibrio ishigakensis. Next base: position 329,254 of record NZ_AP024882.1, read on the forward strand.
GTACTAGCGGCAACAGCAACCACAGCTATCGTAGGTACCGCACAAGCATGTACAACTGCGGTTTACCACAATGGCGAGGCTTCTATCTCTTCTCGCTCTATGGACTGGTTCGGCCATGACGAAGCATCTGTAGTAGGTACAGGTAAAGGCGTTGAAGCTGTATACGCAGCGACTGACAACGCAGTAAAGGCGAAGTCAAAATACGCCACTCTGAAAATTAACTCTTTCCATGGCGCCAACACAGACACAAGCAAAGGAGGGGTGGTTGCCGAAGCGATGAACGAAGCGGGTCTAGAAGCACGTATCCTTTACTTGAGCCGCACATACTCTGCTTTCCCAGAAGGTAGTGCGAAAACTCCGGACGTCTCTGCTCTAGAGGTACCAAACTGGGCGACAGATAACTTCGCCACCGTAGCTGAAGTGCTGGATGCTATCGAGAACGGCAAAGTAGACATCATCGAAGCTGAAATCTGTAATCTACCAACAAGCTCTGGTCACGGTCACTGCACCCAAGCTCCAGTCCACTACCAATTTGCTGACAAATCAGGTGACACGGCTATCGTAGAATTTGTGCAAGGTGAACTGAAAGTTTATCGTGGTGAAACGGCAAACGTGATGTCTAACGACCCTGAGCTGGCTGTGCACCTTGAGTTCTCAGCAAATGGCAAGAAATCTGATGGCTCAATTCACCCAATCGACCGTCGTCTACGTGGTAAAGAAATCATAGCTGACATGTACGCTCGTGATGTAAAAGACAACGCAGCGGCTAAAAACGCAATGAAAGCAGTAGCTAACAGCACATTCGCAGGTTACGAACAGTTGGACCACTCACTAGAAACGCCGAACGTATTCCCAACGCTATGGACAGTTCACACTGACCGTAACCAAGGTGAGTGGGTGCTAGACCGCTACGATACCTGGTCAGCAGAAACCTACAACTTCACTATGTTCGATGTTACCAAAGCGGAGTCCACAACTCTTGGTATCCACCCACAAGATAAGTAATGGGAATATTAACAAGCTAACAGAAGCAGAAAAGGTGGCGATTAAGCCACCTTTTCTATGTTTGGAGCAACCCAAAAGAACCTGTATCCACTATAGCTAGCTTTCTTGATTCAACAGCGAATCAATGACTAACAGAGCTAGATAAAAGGTTGATGATCAGAGTACCCAGCAAAATAAACGCGATACCCACAATGGCGTAGATATCCAGTTTCTGCCCGTAAACCAACCACGACAGCCCAGCTACCAGCACGATGCCTGCTCCACACCAGATAGCGTAAGCCACTCCCAACGAGATGCTTTGTACCGTTACCGACAACAGATAAAAAGCCAGACCATAGCCAATAAGGACCGCAAGCGTAGGTGTAAGCTCAGTAAAGTGCTTAGTCTTGGGAAGTAGCGTAGTAGCAAACACCTCTAAAACAATGGCCAGAGACAAAGTGATGGCAGGAGAAACAGATAGCATGAAATAGTGTCCTTAGAACAATTTTGTTGCTGAGATTAACCTATTTCTGTGTCAGTTACATGAGCTGTTTATTTAGAGAATCCAAACGAGCCCAGTTGCTCTCCTTAAATGCCAACCAGTGCATAGTTTCACTATAAAACAGATTGATTTCAGAACGTTGTGCGACCAATTCGACACTTTTTTAGGCGATGAACAACTATCCTATAAGTAGTAGTTAAATAGCATGAGGTGACGTTATGAAATACCAACATATCTTAGTCGCACTAGAGCTTGAGGGTGAATGCAACGTTTTGATAGACAGAGCGGTTTCCATGGCGAAGCTTGTCGATGCTCAGTTGTCTTTTGTCCATATCGATGGCTCCCATGGCGAGATTTATCCGGAACTGGTCGACTTGCAAGCTAGCTATCACGAAGCACCACTCAAGAAACGCTCCGTGGAGCAACTCAACAAGATAGTCGAGTACACCAACCACCCTATTGAGCATATCTGGGTGGGTACAGGTGACCTTAGTGAGAAGATTGAAGCTATGGTGAAAGACAACAAAATAGACCTTGTTGTCTGTGGTCACCACCATGACTTCTGGAGCCGCATTATTTCTTACTCTAAGCACCTTATCGATCACTCCCCTACCGATATTCTAGTGGTGCCAATTCCAGTGGAAGAGAAATAAAACAAAGGAGACCAGAGGTCTCCTTTTTCAATTTTAGATATCCTTCAAAGCCTTCTTCGCCACCCAGTAGGAAAGGTTAGTCAGGAGGTTGGTTTGCAACTTACTTAGCTCAACAACCCCTCGAATGTTTTCAAAGAAGGTGCCGTAGTGAGGAAAATCTTCTAGTCCTTTTTGATTGCCTATTAAGCGCTTCTTCTTGGCTATAAGTTTGGCTAACTCTTTATCTTTCAACTTGCGCTCCCAAGCTGAACTTCGGCAGTTGTATACCCAAGTAATTTCGACCTCATGTCCTGCCTCTATGCCATAGTGCTTATTTTCTATTGTGACTAGATTGGTTTTAGCGAACAGAGCCGTTTTTGCTATGTACTCTTCGCTGCTAGCCTCCTCTTTTACTAGCGTTCGGAAATGCTCAATAAGCTTAATCAATTCCTCTCTACCGTTTTCAAACACTACGTTTGTTGAAAAATCCTCTTTCTTCCAGAAATTATCAATAGGTATAAACAGTGCCTTTAACGACTTGTTCACCCCACTATCTAAAGGCTTTTTCTTATTAGGCGAGAACGGCTTCTTAGTGTTGATAAACACCACGATCTTACTCACTTTGCGTGCAAGCAAAGGCATGATGCCCAGATTTTCTAGATGACCACCATCAGAATGGGGATACTCTTCTGATACATAGTTATCACCCTCTTTTACATTCAGTGGCAGATGATTAAATTCCGGAAAGCCGAGTGCTCCAAGGCCAATATTAGAGGTGATTTCTTGTGGGGCTGCACCTGTACTGGCAATGATGTCACACAGAGAGAAGGCCTTCTCATTGGTAATGTCTAGGCTAAGAACCGGCGCCTGTTTAACAAGTAATTGCTCACGACCAGAAAACTCTCTTTTTCGGTAAGGTCCCATACAGTCATAACCCACGCTGGTGATATAGCCACCACCGAAATAGTCATCACTACTGAACACATCTTCGTCTAGATGCCCCACGCGCACGCCAGAATAATAAGGGGTGTACTCAACGTGATATTTTTTGTCGGAAGCCAGGCCGTCTTCATTCAATAGGGTCGCTCCAAGGATCAAATAAGGCGCACCTTCTCGAACTTGATGGAAATCAGGGTTCATCCCACGTGGAAAGCCCTGCTTAGCCAAAGCTTTAGTTTCGTTGTTAAACGTAAAGTAGTGATTGGGGTTATCCAACCCATAAGGCTTCAGAAACACCTTACCAAGCGAATAAGCAAAGCTCTCATCACCTCTTAGCTTGAGTCCCCCCTCCAATAAGTTACTGACCAAGTTCGACTGTGTTATTGCCTCTTGCAGAGAATTAGGAAGCACAGATTTACTGTTGGATAGAGTGATATTTTCTGGGTCACTGATCTTGCCAAAATACTGGTCTAAATCATGGGTATAGCTAAATGGAGTTGCCGCCCATCCGCCACCCGAAACCGCAGAGATGTACTTTACCCTAGGCAGCAGTCCTAGTTCATCTAACGCTTTGAGTTGACCTAGAGTACAGGCCGCTGAACGTGTGCCACCTCCAGAGAATGCCACGCCTAGGTCTCTGTTCGCGTACGCTTGTTGAAAGCTCTCAAGTGTTGCCTCGGGAAACTGGTTCTGATCAATCCACTCTCGAGACCAAAAATCTACGTAGAACTTACTCATCCTATTTCTCCCTGAGTTCTGAATAAACCAGCAGGATACCGCGCCAGTTTCTCAAGCCGATGAATAATACTAGATGGCAAGAGTATAAATTTTCCACACCCTTTCGGGTGATATTTCCAAGGCTTTAGTAAGATTTGGAACGTGAGAAAGCGTGTTCAATCCCAATGTAACCCACAGTAATCGTCCAAGATACATTAGGATACAGAGTCAGTTTCTGAGTCCCGACATAATGAGCCCATACAAACCAACAGGGCTCAATCATGAAAAAAATCTGTCTTACAATCTCAGCGATTCTTCTGTCTAGCCATGCGATGGCCGACACCAATACAGCTTATGTGCGAAACGGTAATATCTATACCCACGAGAACCAAGCCTTCATCGGTGGTGGTGTAATTACTGGGAGTAAATTCTATAAGGGACAAGACCACCAAACAGCGGCTTATCTGAATGGCGGTTACCACGGCGAAGACTTCAACGCTGACCTAGCCGGTATCAACTACCGCTTCTTAGGCAGTAACGAAGACGTTTTTAACATGAGTGCTTTTATTGCAGCTAACCCAGGCTTCGATTCAGATAAAGCTGACATCCTCGCAGGGATGAGCGATAGAAAGTTCAGTGCAGACCTAGGCTTAAACGCCGATATCCATCTCGGACAAGGCACATTGGCAACCAAGTTCCAACACGACGTCACTGGTGTCTATAAAAGCTTTCAAGCCGATATCACTTACTATCACCCAGTCAACCTAGGTGGTGTTGCCGACCTAGTGCCTTATGCTGGCGTACATTACTTCAGTAAAGACTACGTGAACTACTACACAGGTGTTTCGCAATCGGATGCCACAGTTGGTAGACCCGCTTACAAAAGCGACGGTGCCTTTGCCTATAAGGTAGGTTATATGCTGGTAATTCCTGTTACTGAGAACCTAGACGTTACCCAATCCACTGGTTACTCATATCTTGATTCCAATATCTCAGACTCACCTCTAGTCGACAGTCAAAATCAGTGGGCAACCACCTTTGGCATCAGCTACGCCTTCTAAAGGAAGAGAACAGTGCTCCCAATTAAACAGATCACAACCATTACGGTATTGGCCTTGATGCTCAGTGCTTGCGCGACACCTTACGATACCCAAAAGAGCTTTTGGAGCTTTGGTAAAGGCTTTGAAACGACTCAGATTGCCCAAGATAGCTGGCAAATCAGCTTCGTCGGTAACAACAACACAGATCGCGCTTTAACACGCAAGTACATCATGCGAAAAGCCGCGGAACTTTGCCATGAGGCAGGCTATCCATACTTTACCTACACCAATGAAATGACCAATCGCGACGCTGTGAATCAATTTGGTGTAGCAACTAAGGACGATGACCTGTTGTTTGGAAGCTCTAGCGTGAGCAGAGAGACCTCTTCTGTAGTAGAAGTGACTGGCCTGAAACTTAAGCCAAAACACAACCAGAACCGAGTCTACGATACTGAATTTATACTTAATCACCTTAAGTTTGATAACTAGAGTATCTGCTTATTAAGGACAAAGAAAAGGAGCTCAATTGAGCTCCTTTATTTCTGGGATTAATTAGCCAACTTGTAATACTGAAAAGCAATTTCGCTAATTTCAGTTTAGATTACTGATCAATTTGCTCGGGCTTTTTTGATTGTATTTTCTATTGAGTCATCTACTGCTTTAACAAGCAGCAGGCCAACACTCAGAACAATAGCTCCACACAAAACGAAGGTCATTCTGCCCCATAAAGGGTTTGGTAATACAAACATTGCCATCACACCGACGCCTGAAACGGCGATAAGAGAGCCCAACATTTTTCGTTGTTTATTATCCAGTTTTTTCTGATCAGTTGAGTCATTGACAAGCGGTGTTGCTAGATTATCAAAGAACTGATCTACATCTTTTTGACGTTGCTCTTCCAGAGGCTTGAAGAACATGGTGGTCGCGCAGAAGAAACCAGCGGTAATTACCATGTGACCAACTAGCCCTAATGCAACTTTAATATCAGCCCATTCACGCTTGGTCAGTTCACTCAGACCAAACCATGACTCGATGTGATCTGCTGTAATAACGAAACCAACAATATAAGAAACTATACCGCCTACGAGTAATGTTCCCCAGCCAGCCCAATCTGGTGTTTTCTTGATAAAGAAGCCACAGAATGCTGGGATCGTCATAGGGAAGCTGATAAGTGCGCCTACGTACATCATAGTATCAAAAAGACTTAAACCTTTTAGGGAGTTGATGAACAGCGCAATAAATATAATCGCAAAACCAAAGAATGCTGAGGTCAACTTTGACACTACCATCAATTCTTTTTCAGTGGCCGCAGGACGAAGAATCGGTTGATAAAAGTTCATCACAAATATGCCTGAATTGCGATTTAAACCTGAATCCATAGAAGACATAGTTGCAGCAAACATAGCGGCAATTAGCAGACCAACCATACCTGCAGGCATGTATTTTTCCACGAAATATAGATAAGCAAAGTCGCCAGCTTTATTACCCGCATCTGGATATTGAGCTACGAGGTCTACACCTTGAGATGCAATGAACCAAGACGGTAGAAACCAAATTACTGGTCCAATCGTCATGAGCACACAAGCCAATAAAGCCGCCTTCTTGGCATTCTTAGAGTCTTTTGCTGCTAAGTAACGATATGAGTTCAGCATGTTGTTAGTGATGCTGAACTGTTTCATGAAGATACAAAATGCCCAGATACCAAAAACGCTGATGTAGTTAAGGTTATTACCTGAAATGAATGAAGCGCCTTCCTCCACAGGGAAGTCGTTAATGATATTTGAAACACCTCCACCATGTACCACGGCAATAACTGCACAAGTTACGGTTACTGCCATAATGATGACCATCTGCATGAAATCAGAGGCAATAACTGCCCAAGAACCGCCACTCACAGACATGATCAGCACTACTAGCCCTGTTAACCAAATGGTTGTCTCCATATCAAATCCAAAGATACCGGAAGCGATAATAGCTAGACCATTTAGCCAAATACCTGCAGATATCACACTGTTCGGCATAGAAGACCATGTAAACACTTGTTCGTTTTTGGAGCCAAAACGCATGCGGATAGCGTCTATAGGTGTCACTACACGTAGCTGGCGAAACTTTGGTGCGAAGTACAGGTAATTCATTAGATAGCCAAAAGCATTAGCTACAAAAATCATAGCCACAGCAAAACCATCTGAATACGCTTTACCTGCGGCACCAGTAAATGTCCAAGCACTGAACTGAGTCATGAACGCAGTTGCACCCACCATCCACCACAACATGTTACCGCCGCCTCGGAAGTAATCACTGGTTGTGCTGGTAAAACTACGGAACATCCATCCTATTGCAATTAGAAATAGGAAATAGACAGCAACGATAAGGGTATTGAGTTCCACTTTGGTATTCTCACATTCGTTAATAAACGAGAGGATAATATCCATAGCCAACATTATTTGTAGTATTATATTTTAATTGTGTGATGAAATTTGAAGTCTTACAAATTAAAAAACAACCAGAAAGAATTCAATTTTTTATAATCCTCAAACAATCCTATTAAAATCAATCCCTTGCAGTAATTTTAATTGAAGAAAATTAGCTATAAAAGGAATCTTTATCGCTACGATAAATATATTGAGATGTACTTAAGTCATTTCTGTGTATTTTGTCACTGGGTCGTAAATGTATATATTCTTATAACCTTTCATAGGGCTATTACATTTTTTTCGACTCTAGCTCACAGCGGCTGTTTCTTCGTTTTACATCGTGCATAGGCGACTCATCACTCTTGAGTCGTTTCATCTTGAGTCGCATACAGGCCCCGCCAAGGCTTGGTGAACTATGAATAGAAAGCTTGGAGTCCATCCAAGTGCCAATGCGGTTTACTATCGCAAGCCCCATGCCATGTCCCGAGTTCCCGCGACTTTGAGAACCGCGTACGAAGGGTTGGATAACCTTTTCAACCTCACTCTGTTTGATTCCTTCACCATCATCCTCAACAACGATCACCACATGCTTGTCATCAGAGGCTAGGCTAACGCGTATCTTTGATTTGCCGAAACGCTCTGCATTACTAAGAAGGTTACCTAGCTGCATAGCCAAATAGATAGGGTCGCTCTCCACCAGCACTGGGGCAGAGCTTGGAACAAAGTCTATATCCAGTTCAGTTTGTCCAAAGGCCTCTAAACGACTTTTCACCCAAGCATTTAGCTCTATCTGCTCTAGATTAGGTTGGATGTTCGCTTCATCAAGGCGAGCATAACTAAGCAAGGTAGAAACCAGCTCCTCCATATTGTCCAAGTCTCGATTGAGACGAGCGAAGTACTTTGCTTGCAACTCTGGATTTTGCGTCTCTTCCAGTGCCTCAATACCAAACCTTAAACGTGCTATTGGAGTTTTTAAGTCATGTGAGACAGCGCGACTAAGAAGCTTATTGTCATCCACCAGTTGCGCAATTCTGTCGGCCATGCGGTTGAACTCAGACTCGATATTGAAAATGTAGGAGCTCTTACTTACTGGGATTCTCTTCTCCAATCTTCCCAAACCAAAATCGTGTGTGGTCTTACTGAGATTTAGCAGTTGCTTAATTAAAGGGGCTACCCAGATCAGTAATATGGCTACTAAGCCTATGTAAAACAGCAAGGTAAACAGGGTATTGCGTGAAATATAGGGACTATCGATTGAATGGAGCGACGTGGTTATATTGAGAACCTTTTGAGTTTCAGGCATCAAAAAATGCAGTGATATACCCTCATCGGACTCAAGCATGAGGTACGCATCCTTCTTAAATTCCGAAGAAAGAGGCTCAGGTAAAGGGAAACGCTCAAGCTCCGCAATTGAAAGCTTCTCTGAATTGACGCTGTTCCACCTCTTCAGATACAGCTGCAATCTAGGGCTGTCTGTATCTAAACTCCTAGAAAGGTCAACGCCCAACAGTTGTAGAGCCGCAATGCGCTCATTGAGATTTGGGCCATCTGATGGTTCACTGGCTATCTGACTGATGGACCAACCCAACAGAGCGATAGAAACAAGAACCACAAACACTAGGGAGAGAATAAGCTTTCGCATGTTAGTGCTCTATCGACGGCTCTTCACGGCAAAACAGATAGCCTTTACCGCGTATGGTTTTAATCTTGTATGGTTGCTCTGGCGCCTCTTGAAGCTTCTTTCTCACTCGGGCAATGCGATTGTCGATGGAGCGATCAAAGCCATCGTATTCGATACCCCGCAACTCTGCGATCAAGTCCGTGCGAGCAACGATCTCTCCGGCTTGACTAGCTAGGCGCCAAAGAACATCAAACTCGTTCGAGTTTAGGTCTATCTCTGTATCTCGGATTGTTACAGCCTTGGCAGTAGCATTGAGTAGCAAGTCTTCAAACTTCAACTGCTGTTTGGTTTGTTCATCAGACACTCGGCGAAGCAAGGCCTTGATATGTGCGAGCATCACCTTGGGGCGAACAGGTTTGGTTAAATAGTCATCTGCGCCTACTTCTAGCCCCTTAATCTCATCACCATCTTCAACACAAGCGGTCATAAATATAATGGGCCCCGAGTAAAAATCTCGCGCCTGAGCACAAACATCAAAACCATCTTTAACCGGCAACATAACATCCAATAGCACTAGATCCGGCTGCTCTTCTTGGATCATCTCAAGGGCATAGTCCCCTTGGCTTGCGACCGTGATACTAAAGCCGTGATCAAGCAAGTAATCCCCGATCCACTCAGCAAGAGAGACGTCGTCCTCAACAATCAAAATATGAGCTTGTGTCGACATTAAAATAACCTCCAACCGGACTGACTCTGTTTTGGCGCTTTATATACCCAAGTAACCACCACCTTCACCTCTGCTAAAGGTTGCTCCTTGCCTAGAGGGACTAGGCTGAAATGCGTGGTTTTTTGGCCTCGAAAGCTATACCTGTATTGCTCCGCATAGTCGCCTTTCCAACACACCAATTGCTGCTTTGTTCCATCATTTATCAAGCAGAAGCGACCGTCTTTAGGCGTTTTCCATTCAAACAAGACTTCCTGATAACAGGTTTGCCCCTTATGAAGGGCGACACACTGCTCAGGAGTCACAGTCAATTGAACACCTTGCTCCTGCGCATGAGAGGGGAAGGCATAGAAAACAAGGCCAAATAAGGGAGTGACTAGTAGCTTTTTCATCTCACTCCCCTAAAAGACATAACTAACTGAAGTCATAAACGAAGATACATGCCCAGATTGATTAAATGGGCTGTCAGTTATCTCATCGGACAAAAGATTAAAACGATAGAGAGCACGGAATACGACGTTATTAGTGATGGGATAGGCCGCCCCTAGTTCCAATCCATAGTTGAGAGCACTATGGGGCTTATATTGCGGGAAGCGAGAAGTCGCTTCTTCGGCACTCACCGCATACATTGACTGAACGAGCTTGTCGGACGCGTAATTAACGCTACCCAAGGCATACAGATTCCAGTTTCTAACCTGCCACGATTTCCCCAGGCGCAGGGAGCTTTGAATACCATTATCATCGTAATAGTCGCCCACCAACCTAAACTGGAAAACATAATGATCAGCCCAATAGCGTGTTGCTCGAATTCCGCCGCCAATAAAGGTATTACCGCGATTACTCAAATAGTTGTCACGCTGCGCTTCTGTGTAACCCGTCAGATCAACGTCATCTTGTAACTCCCACAAGCTTTGAAAATTCGCGAATATAAAATCGAGCGACCAATTCTCTGAGTTCCAAGCGTTATAACCCAAATTGATGCCATCTTGGGATTGATGAACCATCTCAGCAAACAACCCATGATATTGATAGATACCGCTGATCAGCAAAGCTGGCTGATAGGTATTATCGGGTTGTCTAACATCAAACTGAGTCGAGCCATAAACAGTTGCACCCAATTCAAAATACCCACCGTTGGCAATACGCTCACCACCGTGAGAAACCGTATTTGAAATGTCAGATGCGCAGGCAAATAAAGGAAAAGAGATACACGTCAAAATCGATAAATGACGAATAAAATGTCTACACCTGCGATATAAAACAGCCTGCATACTATTTACCAGACCACACTTAAGGTTAAATAGTGTGCAATTCTACTTATATTCAATCAGTCAAAAATAAGCATTAGTGAAATCCTTGATTACATTGTTTTAGCCATTTGATTTCATATAGTTGTATTCTGATTGGAGCTACCAAATTTCCATGAAAAGAGAACAAAGCATGACCCCACCTGTGATTTACCATGACCCAACCTCTGAACCAAGCCGCGCTGTTCACTGGCTTTGTCTTGAAGCGAATATCCATGTTTCTATTGAATATGTTTGGTTAACGCGAGGCGAGCATGTTTCTGCAGAGTTTCTAAAGGTAAATCCACTGCATCAGGTACCTGCAATGAAACACGGAGCGTTTTGTCTTTCTGAGGCCAGCGCCATCATGAACTACCTCACCGACCTGCACGGCGTGAGCGAGCAATGGTTTGGTAATGACATTCAATCTAAGGCGGTGATTAACAAGTATCTTTCTTGGTATCACACTAACCTTAGAAAGACGCTTACCCTTGATTACTTCCTGCCAGCTCTATTGATGCCTGTCTATCTTGGTTTTGATAAGCCAGCGGAAGCTGAGATTGAAGCCAAGCTTGAAGCCTTGCTCCAGATGTTCAGAAACTTGGAATCTATGCTAGAGGGCAAACTGTATCTTACTGGTAACGCCCCTAGTGCTGCCGACATCCTTTATGTGTCCGACCTGGTTGCCCTAAAGATCGACCCTAATTATCAAGAAATACTGTCTCACTATCCCAATATCATCGCTTGGCTAGCTCGACTAGAATCTCGCCCAGCTTATATCGAGGCGCACAAAGCTTGGGAGCATGTTGTCCCTATGATCTTGGAGCTCAATGGAAGCAATAAAGAGTCGCCAGCTTGGGTGGCAGAAGCCTGTGAAGCAGTGCTCTAACAACCTGAACTAAATTTAAAGGCGATAGTTTTTAATGATCCACTGTTTCTTAACGACTTCAGCTTCATTGCAGTCAGCGAAGATTAGGTCACGAGACATATAAGGACCCGCAATTATCGCTTCGTCCGCAACAAGCACGCATTTGGACTGGTCGCTATGAATGCGGATCTCCATTGAGTCGGCATCGTATACAAACTGCTGACTCTTTTGCCCTTGGACACAATCAAGTAGGCCAAATGGGTGAGTTGAGTTTTCAGGGTCGCTTAACGTCATGCACTTATTGGCATAGGGCACAGAACGTATCTGCCCACTCTCGATTATGTAGCGAAATTGCGTATCTAGAGGCTCCTCTGCAGCAGGTTTACATGAGTGCGCCTGAAGCAGTTCAGAGAACCCTCTTCCATCGGTATCGATACACCAACCTAGGTTGTCTTTTTCTTCAAGGTTATCGGCAAGATAGATGACGGGGGTAGCTGACTGCAAATCAGGGGCGGAAGCAAATGCAGAGCAAGAAACTACTAGGGCACAAATTGCCCCAGCCAGAGAAAATTGTCGAACCATGACGCGTTCCCAGTTTTGATAGTGACGCCTTTAACCTTAGCCTGATTTTTCTGAACCATTCGCGTTCTACAGTTTTAGAGTTTGAGCAATAACGTCTAAACGGCATCCCAATAACATGGAGAGCCGTATTTTTTCGCCAAGAAGTCAATCACCACACGCACCTTGGCAGCTAGGTTGTCGGTCTCCAGATACAGAGCATTAATAGACTGTGCCTCGGAACTGGTTGAAACCTTATAGTCGGTTAGGATTGGTTTAAGCATCCCTGCTCTCAACTCCTCCCCAATCAGCCAGGTTGGAAAAACCACAATGCCAGAGCCGCCCACCGCTCCTGCGACCAGACTCTCCGCGTTGTTGCTGTATAAAGACCCCGAAACCTCGAATGGCTCTAGTTTGTCTTTACCCAAGAACCAACGTTGCAAGCCTTTCATTCCCTTAAAAACCAGACAGTTATGCATATCTAAATCTTGTGGCGTCTTTGGCTCACCATAGCTTTTTAAATAATCAGGGCTGGCTGCCATCACATAGTTTTGCTCACCAAAGCGCTTCATACGCAATGAAGAATCCTGAGGCACGCCAATACGGATCATAAGATCGATAGACTCAGCTGCGGGATCAACAAAGTTATCGGTCTGATGTAGCTCTACTTTGATTAGCGGGTATTGTTCTAAAAGTTCAGAAAGATAAGGAGCAATGTGCAACCGCCCAAAGGCCACCGGCGCACTTATCTTTATGGTGCCCCTCGCGGTGTCAGCACGTTGCTCGATACGTTCAACCACCAGCTCATATTGCTCAATGATCTCAGAACACTGCTTAGCAAAGGCTGCTCCTTCGTCGGTGAGGGAAATAGAACGGGTGTGACGATGTAGCAGCTTAGTGCCTACTTTCTCTTCGAGCTGAGCCATCTTTCTCGATACTGAAGAGGGGGTCATGTCCTGTCGTCTCGCCACCTCAGAAAAGTTACCGAACTGAGTCGTCATCAAAAAAAGCTTTATCTCTAAGAGGGTTACATCGTAATTCACCAAGTCTCTCCACTGACCTATGTTCTACTAATCAAGCTTAATAGCCGCGCATAAAAAAAGACAAGCCGAAGCTTGTCTTGATATTAATTAGAAAGGATATTTTGGGTACTCACAAAATGCGCATCTTGAGTAAAGGCTTGGAACTGCTCTATCACCTTCTGCATCTCAGGAGACTGGATATCCTCCAAGAACGCGGCCTCAGACTCTATCTGAATGACCTCGAAATATTGCCACGGAGAAGCGGTTTCTTGTCCTAGCAGACTCAGCCCCTTAAATACCTCGAAAGATGAAACACTCTTGAGTTGATTAACCGTCGGTAGGTCAATCTGTTTTGCCCAATTAAGGTAGTCTGATTCTTGAGTTTCAGGTTTTAGATTGAAGAAGACCATTAGGGTTCTAGCTGGGTTCTGCACAAGGCGACTCCTGAGTTAAAGGTTTATTTGCAAAATAGATACAAGCCAGTGCCAAAGTGATGCAGACCATTGCTGCCACTCGCCAGTAGTTCAGCTCAATTGGGCTATTTCCAAGCCAGCCCTGAGTGTCGATGACTAGGCTCATGCTCATCTGACCCAAGATCGTCGCCACGGTCGCAACTGCAACACCCACTCTTGGGACTGCCGCCACCATCACTAGCATATAGACGATGCCAAACAGCGCGCCCACTAGTTGCCACTTAGGCACGCTAAGCAAGTTGGCTTCATAGCTTGGTTCAAAAAAGAAGATCAAAAGTGCGGTCACAACGGTGCCAACACCAAAGGTCAACAAAGAGCTCTCAATAACGCCAACCTTAGCCCCCAAACGACCGTTAATTGCCGCTTGCGCGCTTAGCGCCATACCTGAGGCGATGGCAAGCAAGATAACAATGAGCATTATTGCGCTCCTAGATAAACGAATAATAAAGCTAGAGCGATGAAGCCTAGCCCTAATGTGCGCAAGGGATTAGGCGCCTGTTTAGGCATGCCAAACCAGCCAAAGTAATCGATAGCAAAGCTCTTGGTGATCTGCCCAAACAGCACACAGATCATGGTCATCGCAACCCCAAGAATTGGAGTAGAAAGCGTCAATACCACCACATAGATAGGCCCAAGTAGGCCCCCAATCAGTTGCCATTTAGAGATATTTTGCCAATCTGTGAATGTTGCGTGTGGGGTAAACAATCGAATAAGCCATAACAGTGCGGTACCTACGCCAAAGATGCTTAAAGTCGCCCAAAGATGACCAACTTGCTCTCCCAGAGGGCCAAGTAGGCCCGCCTCAAAGGAGAGCCCCATGCCTGCGGCCACAATCAGGCCAATAAAGAGTAAGTTCATCGTGGGTCAAACAAGGCTACGTTAGATTCGCGAGCGTAGGCCTTACCGTTTGGATAAGAAACCAACTCAAGCTGCATGCCCCAAGGCGCCATAAAGTACACCCAAGACTCACCTTCAGTCAGGCCATCGGTCATCACGGTTGGTTCGCCCAACACTTGAATGCCTTGCTCTTTCAGGTAGCTCACCGCCACATCAATATCGTCAACATAAAACGCCATATGATGACCGCCAATATCAGCATTATTAGGCGCCTGCTTATTACGCGGAGCCGTATCTGCGTATTCAAAGATCTCTAGGTTGATACCTCGAGCGCTCATCACCGCAATCTTGGTGATTTCAGCACGCGGATTCACATTCAAATGATCAGCCATCCAGTTATCGTCAGATGCAAACGGACCGAACTCGTACGCCAATTCAAAATCAAAGTGGTCACGGAAGAAGGCAATCGCCTCATCTAGGTTTGGAACCGTAAATCCAATGTGATCGGGTTTCTTTAGTCCTGGAATAGCCATTAGATATCACCTCGCTCGTGACGAATCTTGTTCAGTGCACCCATAGTGGTCGCGCCCTTGTTAAAGCCGGTGTAGGTAGATGCAAATACGATAAGCTCTTCAATCTCTTCGTAGGTGGCACCTTGTTTAAGAGCCATATCCACATGCGCACCAAATGGGTTGCCCTCACCTGTTACGTTCACTGCCATCTGGTCGATGGCAATAGAGATCAACGCCTTAGTCTTCTGGTCGATAAGGGGCATACCCCAAGCTTCTCCCGCAACACGGACGGTCATATCACCCCATACCGGGTTGATAGATTTAAGGCCAGTAATCAAGGCTTGGTCATCAAGCACTGCATTTTTGTATTTGGTGGTCATGGTTCATGCCCTCATAAAGTTGTTTAGGTCGCATCAGCGAATGAGGGGCATTATAGGGAGAGGTTTTTTTGGAAAAACCAGATAGCTGGAACATCACTTATGCAGGATCTGCACAAATACATTAAATGAAGAACACAGGTGTCTACTTCTATAACGCAGCACTAAAGTTTCATAGAAGAATTGTTTCTTATATATAAGCAAAAGATAAGAAGATGAGTTATTTTCTAATCAAGCTCACAAATATAAGCTCACATGTTATATAAAAATTATATATAATTCTCGCGTTAATCATCCCATACAATTTTTCTCATACGGATATGATAGATAAAAATAATAAAACCAAAAGAACTTTTGGCTTTACATTAATAGAGTTAATCGTAGTGCTCGTTGTTCTCGGTACACTAGCGGTTGTTGCATTGCCGAGATTTCTCAACTATTCGGTAGATTCTCGTATCGCCACCCTTGAAACCATAGCTGGCAGGGTTCAAGAGGCTGTTCAAAATGCCCAAGCAATCAAGAACATAGATGATAGAGTCTATAAGAATGGTAGCGAAGAGTACTTAAGATTTAGTCCAGGAGTAGATCTTCTTTTGACTAATGGTCAGATGGATGGTGGTGAATATTGCCATGCTATTGGACTACTCGATAAAGGCTTAGCAAAAAACAAAGACGCGAATTCCCCCGATGGTAAATATCGGTGTAAATATGAAAACAATCAGAAATCATTTATTCAAGACAATGCTTTATCTCAAGAAGAATGTTATATTTCAATAAGTGTTAGAAAGCATCTGGCAGAACCATTAATTGAATTATCGTGTAAAGGAAATACTAGCGAGTGCTTGTGTCCTTGATTAATAAAGCCGATATTTAAAATATCGGCTTTTTATTTAGTAAATTTCAAATAACTTAACTAGGCGTTCCTGATAAAGCCATTGCAACGTCATTACCTGTAATCATAAGCGTATCCATAGTTGAACCCTTTGCTTTGATCTTCAAGGTGATGCTATCCGAACTCAAACCAACTACAGTCACGCCATCAATACCGTCTTTGGACATCACTTTGGTGATAAGTGTTTTCAACTCATTACCATTTTTGTGCAGCTCCAACTTATGGCCAAACATGCCTTTTAGGGCTGGATTTCCACCAGAGATAAAGATGCTGTTACGCTCATCTGTGTTCCAAATGGCAAATTTGCTCTGACCATCTCCAGTATCAAGAATGCTACCTGAGCCAGTTTCTGAGCCGGTCACTTTTGCAATCACATCCGCTACATAGTCACCCTTAAACAGGATACGCTCATAACGGCCCTCACCTTCGTTTATTGCAACCAAGAAGCTGTTTTTATTCAAGCCAAGTAAGGTAACGCCTTCAATCCCGGCTTGTCCCTTTTTAGGGAACAACAGTGCTTCGAGCAAAGGCTTAACTTCGTAACCTTGGATCTTGGAACCACCAGTAATATCAGCAAACTGCTGGGATACACGCTTAACTGAGTCGCTCTTACCTCCACCGATCCAGATTGAAGATTTGTCTTTAGTCGGATTAAACACTGCGAGGCGAGTTTTATTGTCTTTAATGTTGATATTAGAGCTAACAATGCCACCCATACCACCATCTAAGAGCGCGGTGACATCACTGCCATAAAAGACAACGGTATCTTCAATACCTGTATTCGCGTTTTTGAAAGCTAGGGTAAAAGAGGTGTCGGTTAAGCCTTTCAGAGTCACGCCTTCTACACCGTGCTCTTTAGACCAACCTTTATCAAATAAAACAGCTTCAAGAATCACAGGAATTGTGTGTTTCTTGAGACTGTCTTGACGGAATAGTTCAAAGAACTCTTGAGAGACAAGTCGTACGTTGTCAGCCCCGCCGAAAGCAATCTTGTACATATGGTTGTAATCAACAAACTGTACAGAGGCTGAATCATCCTTAACGTTTACAGAAATATTAGTCGCTGCCGAGGTGGAAAAAGAGATAGCAGAAACTGATGTGGCCACTAGCGCTGACAATAGTTTTAATTTCATTTATTGGAATTTCCATATTCTGCAACCCGGCTATCTCAATTGGCTAGTTTGAGACCCGTGGCTTTCCGTCCCTACCTCGCAATAGGTTTGGCGGGTTAAATTATTCATTTAATTTGCAACCCGGCTATCTCTAGCTCCTTGCCAGAGACCCGCAGCTTTCCGTCCCTATCTCACGACAGGTTTGGCCATTCCCGAATTTACACATTCATCAATTGAATAAATGAATATGCAACGACACGCATTTTAACTTTAACCGCACAAAAATACGTGAAACAGATCACAAAAGAGCAACTACTCTATTTTTATAACCTACTGAATTAAATGAATTATTTACTTTCAGGTACCAACCATAAGCCACAGATATCAAATGTCGCCTAATGACCTATTCAATTATCTAGACTCTGGTAAGCTAGCCCGCGACTGGGAAGTTGATTGACGAAAAGGACCTCAAGGCTCAATCGAGGACTAACAATGACGCTTTCAACCAAGACCAAACTTATCGGCTCACTTGTGTTTGCCACTGCACTCACCGGTTGCACCCAAACTAATGTTGTGCAAACTGCGCCAGCATCTTCTGTGCAAGTTCTTTACTCAGAGCCAAGCTCGCAGAACTATCAAGAGCTGGGACTGATCACTACTACCACCGGACAAACCATCTTCGCAAAGCGCAGCAGCGCCGACATCATTGCCAATATGCAGGGTCAAGCTTCTAAGCTTGGTGCTGACGCCATTATTGTGCGCTCGGTAGTCGAAGGAACTTGGGGTTTACAGGGCGAAGGCACAGGATTTAGCAAAGGATCTGGTGAAGCTCTAGCCATCAAATATCTAGCCGAATAATAAAGATACCCTTCTTACTTGAAGTTGCAAGGGTGTTGGCTGGCGCTCGCTCCCGGAAGGCCGGCCCCGCCCATCACATAGTTTACCTATGCTCAGGGGCTTCGCTCACTTGCCGCCTACCTGCAACTCCAATTACTTTGGGTATAAAAACTGCGATTTTTATTTTTCTTTAGTTTTCAATTAACAGCGACCTGATATGATTAGCTCGCTCTCATGGAAGACCTAACTCTCAAGGATTGAGTATTAAGTTGAGACGCTATTATCTTGAAACACTGGTACAAGCTACTTTTGCTACTGCTTATGTTTACTCACACCGTGAGTGCTGGGCTGTACCCGTTAGATAATGAGAAGTTCTGCTCTGCTCTGCCTCATCTAACCAACAGTGTGGTTACAAAGCACTTGTATTTGGCCGATGAGCCCGCTCAAGACGTGCTTGTCCAGGACGTGCTTGCTGAAAACACTCTTGTTCAAAATGAGCTAAGCAACGGAGCTGGTGAACTGGGCATTCCAGAGAACGAGGAAGGCTCAAGCCTAACCAACCATAGCTCTCACTACTTTATCTCTATCCAACGCAGGATCACCAGCATAGACAGGTGTGCCACCCAAGGGGTCGAGCCTACTTATCATCTGCTGGTCGCTTTTAACCCGCCGCCACTACTAGAACTGGCGATGCAACCCAAACGACCAGTGGCTCAGCAGCTGCATTGGACCAATCAATTAACCGCTCATTCGTCGCGGATATCAGGCTGGAAAGAGTCCAACCTGTTGTATTCGCACATACACGGAAAACCACAACCACTCTCTTAATTCAGTTCATTCCTACATGATTCTTTGCCAAGAATGATGCGCACCCGCTCGCCTTAAGAGCGTGATTCAAGCGCAAAATTTGGCTTGGAAGAGGTAGGCGTATCTAGCTTTTTTATGAGATTTAGGTTTTGAAAAGACCCGCGCCGCGACCAATCAATCGCTATGCCAAATGGAAATATATCGTCCTAATCATCAGTCTGTTGGTGATGACACTCAGCGCCCTGCCATCTGTATTTGGTGAGAAGGCTGCTTTACACATTAACCATAGGCAAAACATCACTTATGCCTCTGATATTCAGAGCTTTTTTAACAATCACAATATTCAGGTATCTAGTATTACCCAGACGGGCACTCAAACCGTCATTACCCTAGCTAACCCTGAGCAACAATTAGAAGCTCAAGCGCTTTTAAAAGAGCAGCTTGATAGCAGTAACACTGTCGCCCTTGCCATGGAGCCAGCCGCGCCTAAGTGGCTGCTCAAAGCGGGTTTCTCTCCTATAACTCTCGGGCTCGACCTAAGAGGTGGTGTTCAGTTCTTGCTGGATGTAGATATGGAGCCTGTCTATCAAGCGCATCGTCAAATGGCAGTCGATGAGATCACTAAGGCCATTGGTGCAGGACGAGCTCGCATCCAAGATGAGACTGTTCAGATAACCTTGCCGCGCAGCCAGGATATGCTCAAAGCCCGCTCTTTGCTTCGCACTCAGTTCGCGCAGTGGGACAGCCGAGTTCGCGACAATATGATCACCTTGAGTCTGCCTGATTCAGAAAAGAGCACCCTGAGAAACCTGACCCTATCGCAGAACATTCAGATCCTGCGCAGTCGTATTGGTGAGTTAGGGATTACTGAAGCGGTAGTGCAGCGTCAGGGCGAAAATCGTATCCGTATTGAGCTACCAGGTGTTCAAGACCCTGCTGCGGCTAAAGATGTAATCGGTGCCACCTCGTCCCTAGCATTTCATGCCATGTCAAACGGCAACATCAGACAAACCCTAACTGTGCCAGACCAGCATGGTCGCCCAGTGCAACTGGCACGCCGCGCTATTTTGGACGGTGAACACATCATAGATGCTCGAGCAGGTATCGGTGATATGGGCTCACCAGAGGTCAACATCTCCCTTGATGCCAATGGCGGTCGCAAGATGAGTGACTTTACCCGCAGCAATATTGGTCAGCCGATGGCAACCCTATATAGCGAGTACAGCCAAGATGAAAATGGCGCAACTCAGCAAAGTAGCGAAGTGATCAGCATAGCTACTATACAGTCGCCTCTGGGCAACCGCTTTCGCATCACGGGTGTGGGCAGTATGCAAGATGCACAAGAGCTAGCACTTCTGCTTCGAGCAGGCTCACTCACAGCGCCTATCTCAATTGTAGAAGAACGCACCATAGGCCCAACTCTCGGGGCAGAGAACGTTAAGAACGGATTTGCAGCCTTGGCCTTGGGGCTCGGTTTGACGCTGGTGTTTATCTCTATCTGGTACAGAAAACTTGGACTGGTGGCCAACCTAGCGCTTCTTGCCAACATGGTGTGCCTGTTTGGATTGATTGCTTTGTTGCCCGGAGCCGTGCTCACCCTACCAGGAATCGCCGGCATGGTACTGACCGTGGGTATGGCGGTGGATACCAATGTGCTTATCTTCGAGCGCATCCGAGACATGATGAAAGAAGGACGCTCCTTTGCTCAGAGTATCGATCGAGGCTTCCAAAGCGCATTCAGCTCTATTTTCGATGCCAACCTAACCACCATGATAGTAGCCATCGCCCTGTATACGCTGGGTAACGGCCCTATTCAAGGTTTTGCTGTGACTCTAGGCTTCGGCCTTCTCACCAGCATGTTTACTGGAATATTTCTCTCAAGAGCCCTGATTAATCTCATCTGGGGCCAAGACAAGAGACGCAATGTAAGGGTGTAATAATGAACATTTCGAACCTTCAACTCACTCGAACTCGGCTGGGAATGTCATTTGTCTCAGCACTGTTATTCGCCCTGTCCCTGATGGTCATCACCCTCAAGGGGTTCAATTGGGGACTGGATTTCACTGGCGGTGTAGTTGCCGAGGTAAGGCTAGAGCAATCACTCTCCCAAGCGGAGATCAAGTTGCATCTTGATCAGAGCATAGGCCAAGAGGTTTCTGTAAACGGCTCCACAGCCCCAGGACTATGGGAGATCCGCTACAACCCAACATACGATACTAACGTTTCTCTTCCCGAGACGCTGGAGTCCCTAGACGCAAGCTATCAGATGATAAGCAGTAGCATCATCGGCCCTCAGGTAGGCCAAGAGATGGTAGAGCAAGGCGGGTTAGCTATCTTAGTCTGTTTGCTCCTCACCATGCTCTACCTTAGCTACCGATTTGAATGGCGATTCGCCCTAGGTGCCTTGGTAGCGTTATTACACGATGTGGTTTTGGTACTCGGCCTGTTCTCTCTGATCCAGATGGAGTTTAACCTCACCATCTTGGCGGCAGTGCTCGCGGTGCTGGGATACTCGCTCAACGACTCCATCATCATTGCAGATAGAGCGCGTGAGCTGTTCAAAGCCAAGCCAAGAGACAAAGCAGACGAGCTGATCAACCAAGCGGTAAGAGCGACATTTTCTCGTACCTTAGTGACCTCAGGTACGACATTGGTAACCGTTTCAAGCCTATGGCTCCTTGGTGGTGCGGCGCTAGAAGGCTTTGCCATCGCCCTAGTGGTGGGCATCGTTTCCGGTACCTGGTCATCTATCTCGATGGGCGTCACCCTACCTCAGTTAGTCGGCGTCAGCCCTGAACATTACAAAGCCAACACACCTGTAGAAGGAGACGCACTTCCATGATGAAAATTGTTAAGAACGAGCTGGTACTTCTTATCGGCGTGTTCACCGTTATCTTATTCAAAGGCTTTGGTGACGGGATACTACTAGGTAATATGGGATCACCTGTCGGTATTTTGCTAACCCTAGTTCTATTTGCAGTGGTCATGAAGGCTATCTTCGCCGTGGTAAGACACTCAGATGCACTGGCGATCAACCTAGGCGACCCTTACGGCACCTTGATCCTGACTCTATCGGTGATCTTGCTTGAAGTGGTGATGATCTCTTCTGTCATGCTAACCGGTGATGAAAACCCTATGCTGGCTCGAGACACCATGTTTGCTGTGGTCATGACGGTAATGAATGGCCTAGTAGGTATCACACTGCTTGTGGGCGGGCTCAAATACCACACCCAAAAGTACAATCTTGATGGTATCAAGTCTTACCTAGTCGCAATTGTGCCTCTGGCATTGCTGTGTTTGGTATTGCCAAACTTTACCAGCGTCGATGCGTCAGGCTCTATGTCAATGGCCATGCTAGTGACTCTAGTGTTTGCGTCTGTGGTTTTGTATGGCCTGTTTCTGTTTATTCAAACTCGCAGTCATACCCACTTCTTTATTGATGAAGATAACGAGGACGAAGAGGAGTTTCACGGCCCTATTCGCAGTAACCTTTATCACTCACTGATGCTGGTAGGTTATCTAGGTGTGGTAATTCTGCTAGCTAAGAGCCTAGCTATTCCAATCGATGCCACGGTGAACCTATTTGGAGCTCCACCAGCATTGGGCGGCCTAATCGTAGCTATCTTGATCCTTGCACCAGAGGCAGTAGGAGCGCTAAAGGCAGCCCTCAACAATCAACTACAGCGCGCGATGAATCTTTTCTTTGGTTCTGTGCTCGCTACCATAGCCCTAACAGTACCTGCGGTTTTACTTATTTCTAACATTATTAACCAGCCACTTATATTAGGATTGGAACCCGCTGAAATGGTGCTACTTGGAACAACCTTATTAGTGGCAAGCGTGAGCTTTAGTAGCGGTCGTACCAACTCGTTAAACGGTGCTACCCACCTAATCCTGTTTATCGCCTATATCATATTGATGTTTGAGTAAGTTATGAAAAGAGTAAAACAACTGGTCGCAGTGGTTATCGCGTGCGCCCTTAGCCCAATCGCTTCTGCCTCTGTGCTTAACGATATTAGCAACGAACAATTGCTGTTCTGTGCCAACGTATCTGGGGTGCACGGAGCATCCATAGAGTCTCGTACCGCGTTTAGAAACTACCTAGTTAGCGAGCGTAGCTACAAGTACTCCAAACTGGTGGATTCAGAGCGGGCATATCTTTCAGGGATGACAGAAGAACAGCAAGAGCAAGCCAGAAAGGCTTATCAAAACCAGTGTGCAGACACGGGTAACCAACTGTTCTTTAAAGGTTATTAAAGGCTTGTAAAAACAGTGAGGCACGTAATAGCGTGCCTCTTTTGTTAGAAGTCGATAGCTTTGCCATCCCGAAAAAAGCCACCTGTCGGTCCATCTTGTGGCAAGGTTGCCGCCCAGACGATGCCTTTAGCACCCTCTTCTACTGGTCTACCACCTGAACCTCCCATATCCGTTGCTACCCAGCCCGGACAAACCGAATTCACCAGAATATTATCTCCCTTCAGTTGAGAAGCGAGCATCAGGGTAAGCGCATTAAGAGAGACCTTGGACAAACTATATGCTGGGGTATTGCCACTCATCGCGCTGAGCGCTCCGGCACCACTACTCACATTCACGATACGGCCATGTTCATTATTTTTTAGAAGAAGAAGAAAAGCCTGAACCATATGCCAAGCACCATAAACATTGGTCTCCATCGCCTCTCGAACAATATCCATATCCGCACTAATTGCACTCTGCCATGTGTCGTAATGAATCGCAGCATTGTTCACCAGTACATCTAAACGACCGAACTCGGTATCTATTTGCTTAGCTAAAGCCTGAATACTCGTTTCACTGGTTACATCAAGTTCCACTGGAAATAGATTCTTATCACCAAGCTCTAGAACTGTTTGCTCCGCACTCTCTTTGGAGCGGGCAGCGACCACCACCTTATAACCAAGACTCGCCAGCTGCGATGCGGTTTCTTTGCCTAATCCTCGATTGGCACCAGTAACTAGTGCTATAGATTGCGCTCTGCTCATTCTGCTAATTCCATCAAACCTTGTTAAGTAAAGATTAGGGGAAATATCGCACTAAAGATTGAATATTCCTGCTCTGACTTTGGCATAAAATTGCGCCTTATCATTACGCTATTCAAGTTTGAAACTTGACGAATATCAAGGTGTTGTAAATCAGCAGTACGTCATCCCCCAAAAGGGTGATGAAAAAATACCGCCTTAAATATTAGTGTGTTAATGAAAGATTGGATTGACACCGATAGTGCCCCCTAGCTCTCCCCTTCCGCTTGGGGGCACGCCCTAGAATTCCAACTAGCAACGTCAAAACTAGGAATAATAATGAAAATTAAAAGAAACGAATTGGCTCTTTATATTGTTGGGCTTGAAGATCGCATGGATGCTATCGCAGCCTGTTACACTGCTTCTGAGATCGCTTGTGGTACCCTTGAATTCTTGGGTATGTCCTTTCACCGTAAAGGCGTTAGAGCAGCCTTTATCAACCCTGAGCTCTCAGTAGATGAGATGCAGTTTGCATGCAAAAACCTGAAGATTAAATTACAGCTCGCTCTGCCAGCTGGAACAGCTGTAAAGTGCTTTGTGGCTCCGGATTATGGGAAAGATATGCAGTTTCCACTGGATATTTCAGAGGATGGGAAGCCTCTGGATAGCTTGCCAACGGCAAGACAACAGCTCCAAGACGGGTACAACGACATAACCCGCTGGGATTATGGCGACTATCTCGGAGCCAAGCCCCCACGTCGACACGGTATGCTTTGTCACAACATCATTAAAGAGCACAGCATACCTGCAGAGATCATCACAGGTGATATCCGTAGCATGGCATACTAAACACAAAACCGAGTCCAATTGGGCTCGGTTTTTCTATTAATAGTATCTAACTCGTTTCACCATTTTTGGGCTGGTCGGATTAAATAACATCCAAAATCGATCCAACTTCTCTCTAATGAATCCTAAGCGCAACTTGGCTTTATGCCTCATCATTTTCTCCTGAAGGCTCAAAAACGCTTCTTCAATAGCATCTTCAAGCTCCCAATCACAGCTGACTATTTTGAAGGTCTGGTCTTGCAGATACAAAGTAAGCGTCACCTGATAGGTATCTTGTGCCGCATCCAAGACCTCGATATCGCATTTCAGTAGCAGGATGAAAACATTGAAGCGATAAAGATACATATGTTCTTCTTGAATTATTGAGCGCAGCTTCGGCGACAAGTCTACGTTATGAGTATTAATCTGCATCTTGAACTCCAGCTGTTGTAATCAAACCCGAATCGATATCAAAGATATCTTGCTCGCTCAGTGTACCCAGCACTTGCTTGAGCTGAATCTGAGACAAGATGTATTGATAGCGCGCATCCGATAGATTCTTCTCCGCTTGGTATAGGTTTTGAGTGCTGTCTAAAACGTCAACAATGGTGCGGGTGCCAACAGCAAAGCCTTGCTCGGTTGCAGTAAGCGCTGATTTAGCCGAAACCACGGACTGCTTGTATGCATCAATGGAACCAATGGAAGAACGGATGTTGTTGTTATATGCCCTAACGTTCTTTTGAACGTCTCGAAAGGTCTCTTCCAACTCCTGACTCGCGACTATGTATTGAAACTCAGCTTGTTTGCCTTCAGAAGTAACACGGCCACCGGAATAGACCGGAAGATCGATACTGATACCCAGATTAAATAGGTTCTCGTCATCATCCATTTTTTGACCAGTCACTGGGTCATTGGGCATGTCATAGTTCTTTTGATAGCTGTAACCTGAAGTAAGGGAGATGGTCGGCAAGTGGCCCGCGTCCGCTAAGGTGATCTGCTCCTTGGCAATGTCCTTTTGGATGCGACCTGCCAGAAGTTGTAAGTTCTCTTTGCTTGCCTGCTGAACCAACTCAGTCGCCGATAGATAAGGCATGGAAGTAGAGAATCTCTCTATGTCCAACACAGAAAGGTCTGATACCTGCTGACCCGTTATGGCTCGCAACTCTTCATATTGGTTCTCTAGGTTATTTACCGCTTGGATCTCTTGAGCTAACACACTGTCATACTGAGCTTTGGCATCTTGCACATCTGTGATCGGCGCCGTACCAACCTCGAACATCTGCTCGGTTTGATGCAGTTGCTTCGCGACCGCCGCCTTCTCAGCGCGCACAAACTCAAGGTCATCACTGGCACGCAGAACGTTAAAGTAGGCTTCAGTTACCTGATAAATCACCGCCTGTTGCGTTGCAGCATAACTCGCATCAACCTGACGAGCATTTTTCTCAGAAATACTCAGTGCTACCCAGCTGCTTCGATCATAGATAGATTGATACAGACCGAGGCTGACATCCGTATTGCTACCGTCAGCTTCATGGCGGTCAGTGTCTTGATAGTTGTAGCCTGCAGTTAGGTCAATTTGAGGTAGCAAGTCGCTACGAGTCGAATTAATTGCCTCAAACGCACTATCACGCTGTGCGGCTGCTTGAAGTAATTGCGGATCGTTTTGCTTTGCTAGGTTATATACCTCACTCAATGAGTCTGCATATACATTTCCACTAATTAACAAAGCAAGTGGCATAAATTTAAGTGTGTTTTTCATTTCAATACCAATAAATATTAATGTTGTTTAAGCCAGGTTTGTTAACGGGACATGCCCTAATAAATTTCTTAATTTCTCGAGAGTACGAACCTCAATCTCATGAATAAATTCAGCATCTAGATTGTGTTTTTTTGACAGGGATTGAATGCTCTCTTTTTCATGGGTCAACCAGCGATGAAAGATGACATCCAGGCTCACGCTATCTAGTTTTTGCAGCGCCAATTTCAGCTCGTCTGAAAGGTAGTCCTTCCAGTTTTTGTCTTCGTGAAGTTCAGTAAATTCGTCTTGGAGAGAGTCCAACGCAACATCTTCTATGTAGCTATGTGAATCAAATTCATCGTCATAGCGATTCGACAATACAGACTCATCATTGAGCTCTGCACTTGAATCAATGAAGGCCTGATTACTAAGGTAATAGTCCTGCTCATTGTTGAAGGTGTTACTCTGATCTACAGCGCCAACGTAATATGAAAGGCTTTCGAAGGTCGCTGATTTATATAGGCACGTTGAAGCTGACATCTCTTCTCCCGTTTGCTCGGTTGCTTAAAAGTGGGGAGAAGTTTATGGGAGGGCGGAAGGTTTGTTATCAGCTGAGCCTAAAGCTACGCTACTCTTTATCTAACTCAATATATTCAATGAGTTACACTGCAATTTTATATTTATTTTATCTACGTTTTATCTGAAAGATAGCCTGTTTGATAAGCAATTTATTCATTGAAAAACTATTATCTAAGCTTTAGTGACACCTTATTACCTAGCTTCTGAATTCCCTTACTCTACCGTTAGTTACTCACACAACAGGTAAAGAAATGAAAAAGCTAACACTGACACTGCTCATGGGCGTAATCCTCGCACCGAGCGCACTTGCGCAAAACCTTATCATCGATACCAAGGGCCTCGACCAAGAGAAATACAGCGCCGATATGTATCAATGCGAACAGCTGAGCGACCAGGTTCAGATGCAACAAACACAGGGCACTGGCAGAACGACGGTAAGGCACATGGGAAGAGCTGCAGCGCTCGGTGCAGGCGCGGGTGCTATTACCGGTGGTTCTGGTACAAAAGGGGCTGAAATCGGCGCAGGGATCGGTCTGGTAACCGGGGTATTAGGAAGCTCTGCAGAGAAGCAAGCCGCAGTGCAAAATTACGATAATCAGAAAGACCAAGTAATGAGAAACTGCATGAAAGAGCGTGGTTATACCATTCTCAACTAATATTGGACACTCAATACAACTAATAAAAAAAGGGCGGAAAAGATTAATCTTTTCCGCCCTTATTTTATTTAAAACAATCAGAGACTACTGTCTTTGACCTTGCTCTTAATATCAGATAAGTCACTGTTAAAAAATAAGACTTCAGAGAGGTTTAACACTAAGGTTGATGACGCCTCAATAACCGCATTGTAGTAAAACTCTTCGGCTGAATCTCGGTTGCCACTCAGTTCAGCGGCTTTACCATTGAGAACATAGAAGAGCACTGTTTTTCTCTGGTGAGGAATTGTCTGCAAAATATTTTTGGCAAGTAAGGCATCATCTTTAGAAAGGGCCATCATCGCCATTGCTTCCATTACCTTTGGTGTGACCTTATTTTGGCTCTCCAGAACAGCAAATTTCTCTGCAGCTTCAGCATTAAGTTTGTTAATGGCTTCAGTGTTGTCGCCTTTGGGATGCAAATAGAGATAGGAAAGATTGTAAATGTAATTGGTTGCAATCACGTATGGATTGTCTGGCGAATGCATCTCCGCCTCTTGGATTAGCTCTAGGGCTCTGCCTTGCGTATGAGCGTGATAAGTAGACGCGTACGCCGTAACTATCGCTTCAATAGCTCCCTCTTCACTTGGTAATTCATCCACATGACTAGCTAGAATCTCTTTATCGATCTCAATATGAAGAGAGTCCAGCAGGTCATCGAGTGAACGCTTTAAAGACGATTTAATTGAGGGGCTGGTTATGTCATATTTTCTATCTAGATGCTTATGCCCAGAGATACGGTTCACGTATTCAATCTCAAGATAAGTCCTGTTTTGGCTAGTACTACTGGCAAATCTAATTTCATGAGCCGCGAATTTCGCTGCTGGACCATTGTATATAATGCGAACATCTTGATAGACCTTTAGTAGGTCTAAAAGTGTTTTTACAACACCTGTTTTAAAATCATCGTAAAGTACTTCTTGCTCAACGATAACATGCACATATCTTGGCTCTAGAGATAGATAACTGGTGGTAACTTCCGGCTCTTCGCTAGCACTGGCTTGCGGTGGTGCTTCATTGACCGCAGTATTTGAGCCTTGCAGATAAAAGCCAATCACAGCTATTAAGGCGAATACAGCAGCAAAACCGAACCATAACTTAGAGTTAGATTTCTTTTCTGGTGCCACTGGAGTTGGCGTCACAGGTGCAGGTGTGGCTTTGTCTTTTACTTCAGGTTCAACCTGAGCTTCTTGAACCGCTTCCGGCTCGGTCTCAACGCTATGAGGCTGTTCCTCTTCTTCGATGACACTCTCAACAGGGCCTTTAGCCGGTTCGATAATTCGTTCAACGGTGGCATCCAGCTTATAGCCACGCTTGGGCACAGTGACTATGTAACCATATGGATGGTTGCCATGTTGTTTTAGGATTTTGCGCAGTTCAAAGATGGCTTGGGTGATCACCTGATCAGAGAGGATAGAGCCATTCCAGACTTCGTTGATAAGCTCGTCTCTAGAAAAGACGATGTCTGGGTTTTCACACAAGAAGTGAAATAGCTTAGAAAGCCTGTTATCGATGACAATGGTCTCCCCATGAAGAATAAACTTATCTTCATAAGGAACGAACAGCCACTCGTCGATTCGAAATTGTACCTTTTGATTCTTCATATACAGCTTATAACCTATTGTATCTAATAAAGAAGTATTGGATAGGATTCAGGTAAATACAAAAAAAACCTCAACCGATTTCTCAGCTGAGGTTTTATCAATGAAATTGCTTATTTAGCGTTCAAAAATAGCTGATAGTAGCCTGCTAGAGTTGTATTTATTGCAGAGGAAATCTCAGCATAAGCCGACTCAGGAAGGTTAGCTAAGGATACGCGTAGTGACCACTCTGGCGCATCAAAACCACCGCCTGGCATCACCACGATGCCGCTCTCTTCAGCAAGACGCACCAAGAAATCCAGTGGCTCATACTCAGCCTTCATCCAGTTAAAGAACTCCTCGCCATGTGCAGAAGCCGCTAGATTCTGGATGTTGATCTCTACGTAATAGAAAGCGCCGCTATCATCGCCCTCTTTAATCGTTGGCTCAGTCAATGCGTTTTCCATTAATGTGCGATAGCGAGAACGAACGATACGCTTGGCGTTCTCTTGATAATCTTTACCGCCCTCTAGCAGTGCTAGTAGAGAGAACAGCGTCATCTGGATCTGCTGCGGTGTAGAGAGGCCCGCAGTGTGGTTTAGGGCAACCGCGCGACTGTCTGCCACGATACGGTCGATAAACTTGATGTTTGCTGGGTCTAAGCTGATACCGCTGTAGCGCTTACTCAGTCTCTCACGTGTATCCTCAGGAAGGTCAGCAATCATGCGATCGAAGTTGTTGTCTTCATTTATCGCAATTACGCCTAGTCGCCAGCCCGTTGCACCAAAGTATTTAGAGTACGAGTAAACCAAGATAGTGTTCTTAGGTGCTAGCATCGCCAGAGAGGTGAACTTGTCAGTAAATGTACCGTAAACATCGTCCGTCAGCAGGATAAGGTCTGGGCGTTCATTGGCGATATCCGCAATCTTCTGCAGTGTTTTATCGTTCAGCTTTACCGATGATGGGTTGCTTGGATTTACCAAGAAGAATGCCTTGATCTTAGGGTCTTTGAGCTTCTCTAACTCACTGTCAGGGATCTGCCAATAGCTTTCCTCTGTAGACATAATCTCAACCTTGTTCAGGTTATAATCTTCTAGCTCAGGCATCTCAAGGTATGGGGTAAATACAGGCGCGCCGATAGCGATTTCATCGCCGCTGTTAAGCAGACGGTTGGTCTTTAGGGTATTGAAGATATACACCATAGCAGCCGTGCCACCCTCAACTGCAAACAGGTTGAAGTGAGAATCCGGTAGATGAGATTTATGACCCATCTCTTGTTCGATGTATTTGCGGGAGATGATTTCGCTATATTTCAGCATGCGGTCAGGCACTGGGTAGTTGTCACCCAAAATACCCTCTACCCATTCATAGATAAGCTCATCAGCATCTAAAAACAGCTCTGTGGTGAGGTAGTTAAAAGCATTGAGTAGAAAACGGATGCCTTCTACCTGCTCGTTGTCTTCACAGAAAGAGAGGAAACGTGCAGAAATGCAATCTTGCTCGCTCACACCACCAAAACCTGGGTATGGAGAAAAGGTAGACTTTGACTCCTGCAATGCGAATAGACCCAGTTGGAAAAAGGCTTCACGAGGTTCAGTAGCTACCCAGTTAGGATTGCCACGACCAGCATTAATCATGGCGTGATCCTTGTTGCTCTGCGCAAGCTTCATCAGGGTGTCTTTCACTTCAAAAGGACTCAGGGTCTCGAGTTTCTTTTCGTCATTACGATTCATTATGTATTCCGGTTAATTGTATTGATTGGACAGTTCAGAAGTGTTCAGCAATTACTTGCTGCTCGTTTTATGGTGCAAACGAGAAGACTTTTTATGGCTGTGCTTTTTATCGTGATGATGCTTGTCATGGTGACCATCAGCATGGTGATTAATCAGGTGCTTATGACCTTCGTTCTTGCCACCGTGCTTTTGGTGTGGATGGGACTGCTGCTTATCTTCAAACTCCAAATGGTCTTTATTGTGTTTGTGTTCTACTTCAGTTCCGTAAACACGCTGCATCTTTTCTGCAGTCGCGTGCTTTGTTTTTTGCATATTGTTTGACATGGATATTGCTCCTCTTGAGTACCCGGATACTTTAAGAGTTCGCAAAATCAGATACATGAATTCCCCATCATAGTTTTATCTTTTATATCTTTATTAACACCTATAAATTACTGATTTTTATGGATTATATTTTCTTTATCGAATATTAGGGATTGATTAGCCAAGGGTTATAACTAAATGTTTGTCTGGCGTTAAATTAGCCGCACTTTTAACGCACACAGTAAGCAAAGGTTATGTCTAAGAAAGCAATATCAATAGTCCTGATACTGGTAATACTGATACTGGTATTCGTATTTGGATTTAACACATTTAAGAATCACATGATCGCCAAGAAACTAGGTGAATATAAAAAGCCACCTGTCGCGATCACCACAGTTATCTCCAAGCAAGAAGACTGGACTAAAACAGTTAAGGCTATTGGTCAGGTTTCATCAAAACAATCCACCCAGGTAACAAGCCAGATTTCGGGTCAGGTAAAAGAGATCCTATTTAAATCAGGACAGCTGGTATCTGAAGGTGATGTGATTGTTCAGCTAGATGACTCTCTATTGCAGGCAAAATACAAAAACCAACTTGCTAAGGTGAAGCTCGCCAAGATTGAACTAAAGAGACAACTAAAGCTTCTTGCAAGCAACAGCACGGCGAGAAACTCGGTAGACAAAGCTCAAGCTCAGTACGACGCACAATCTGCATCCCTTAAATACATTGCCTCTGAAATTAACTTCATGAGCATCAAGGCTCCATTTTCAGGCAAATTGGGCATTCGTACTCTCAACGTGGGTGATTACATCAACCCAGGTTCTCTTATCGTTGACCTAGAAAGCATCAACGACAACTACATAGATATCTCAGTATCAGAAGACTATCAGCCACTGCTGGCAGAAGGTCAAAAGGTCACTTTCAGCAATGACGCTTACCAAGGCAAAACCTTTAACGCGGTTGTGTCTGCTATTCAGCCTGCTTCGGATGAGCAGTCACACAACATCAATGTGCGCGCGAAGGTTCAAGGCGATGGTAACCAACTGGTTAGCGGCATGTATATCAATGCTGAAATCGAACTAAACCAGACAGTTTCAATCATCCCTGTACCGAAAGTAGCTATCTCTTTCTCTCTTTATGGTGACAGCGTTTTCGTTGTGACTAACAAAGATGGCGAGCAAGTAGTAGAGCAAAAACTGGTTGAAGTAGGTCCTCGAAAGGATGACCAAGTGGGCATTCTATCTGGCCTAAAAGCCGGCGATGAGATCGTTACCTCAAATCAACAGCAACTGAAAAAAGATACGGTAGTTAAGGTAAATAACGCTCGTCCTTTCTCAGCATCATTCAAGTCATAAATAGGCATATTCATGAACTTCACTGATATATTCATCAAACGACCGGTTCTGGCGACCGTACTCAGCTTGGTACTGCTTGTACTGGGAATAAAGGCATTTACTGGCCTACAAGTACGTCAATATCCGCAGATTGAAACCGGTGTGATTACAGTCACCACCAACTACCCTGGCGCAAGCTCCACCAGCGTGCAAGGTTATGTTACTCAGCCACTGCAGGCGCAGATCGCACAAGCAGAAGGCATCGATTACATGACCTCTGAGAGTAGCCTAGGTAAATCCCTTATCACGGTAAACCTTAAGCTAGATTATCCGACCGATAAGGCGCTGACAGAGATCCTATCGCTGGTGCAGCAAGTGAAATACCGACTGCCAGCAGGTACTCAAGACCCGAGCATCCTTAAGTCGACCTCACAGTCACCTATCCTCTACGTGTCCTTCTCTTCTGACTCGCTTAAGACTCAGCAGATCTCAGACTACG
This sequence comes from Vibrio ishigakensis, assembly GCF_024347675.1. NCBI lineage: Bacteria > Pseudomonadati > Pseudomonadota > Gammaproteobacteria > Vibrionales > Vibrionaceae > Vibrio > Vibrio ishigakensis. The sequence goes on from NZ_AP024882.1 coordinate 362,667, forward strand.
TGAGTCGTGTGGTTAAGCCAACTTTCTCCACTGTAGATGGTGTATCTAAGATCGACTTGCTGGGTCAGAGTGACTTTGCAATGCGTATCTGGCTGAACCCAACCAAGATGGCAGCTTATGGCATCACTGCATCAGATGTACAAAACGCAATTAAAGGCAGCAACGCAGTAAGTGCTGCGGGTAAGCTAAAGGCCGATTACATCGAGATTGATATCAATGCGCACACAGACGCAGCCTCGGTTGAAGAGTTTAAAAACATTGTACTTAAGAGTGCTAATGGTCAGCTGATCCACCTTGAAGATGTGTCTAACATCGAGCTTGGCGCAAACACCTACGACTCTCGCGTACTGTTTAATGGCGGCAGCTCAATTACGACTGCTATCAGCAACACCTCGACTTCAAACCCGCTGACTGTAGTAAAGGGTTTATATGAAGTGCTGCCATCAATTGTCGACAGCTTGCCACCAGGTATGAAAGCTGAGGTAGTGTATGATTCAACCAAGTTCATCAATAGCTCTATCGAAGAGGTAACTAAGACCCTAGTTGAAGCGGCAGTTATCGTTATCATCGTTATCCTAGCCTTCCTAGGCTCGATGCGCGCGATGATCATTCCGCTAGTAACTATCCCGCTATCGCTTATCGGCTCTATGTTCCTGATGATGGCGATGGGCTTTAGTATCAACCTATTGACCCTGCTAGCCATGGTATTGGCTATCTCGCTGGTAGTAGATGACGCCATCGTTGTGGTAGAGAACACCTTCCGTCATTTGGAAGAAGGTGCATCGCCAATCGACGCGGCAATCAACAGTGCTCGTGAGATTGCTGGTCCAGTTATCTCTATGACCATTACTCTAGCTGCGGTATACGCCCCGATCGGCTTTATGGGTGGCCTAACGGGCAAGCTATTTACTGAGTTTGCCTTTACTCTTGCTGGCTCGGTAATCATCTCTGGCTTTATCGCTCTAACGCTTACACCAATGATGACCTCTAAGATGCTGAACAAGCAGGTACTTGAGGGCGCACTGGTTAAGAAAATCGACAAAGTTATTGCTGGTGTTACTCACAAGTACGAGAAGCTTCTTGCGATCGTTCTAAATAACCGACTGCTAGTTTGGCCTTTGGTTGCAACCTTCTTGGTGTCACTGGTATTTATGTTCACTCACACAGCGAGCGAACTGGCACCTCAAGAAGACCAAGGCGTAGTAATCATGATGGGCCAAGGCCCTTCACAGGCAAACACTGACTATATTGGCCACTTTACCAAGCCACTTGAAGATACTATCCGCAGCTATCCAGAAACTGAGATGTCTCTGATGGTTAATGGCTATCAAAAAGACTCTAAGTTCTTTGGTCTAGGCGTATTGAAGGATTGGGAATCTCGTGATGCATCAGCAAAAGAGATGATGACTCGCTTCCAGAAAGACACCGTGGATTTCCCTGGATTGCAAGTATTCACCATCTCTCCACCGGATCTGCCTGGCACCTCTCAGGGCCTGCCGTTCCAGATGGTCATCAAGACACCCACTGGTAGCTATGAAGAGCTATACCAATATGCTGAGAAGCTAAAAGAGTATGCTGTTACTAGCGGTAAGTTTATCTATGTGCAGAACGATCTAGAGTTCAACAAGCCTCAGGTAGAGATCGCGGTAAACCGAGACAAAGCGGCTCTGATGAACGTGAATGCTCAAGAGGTAGGGAACGTACTGACTCGCTATGTGAGTGAAGGCTTTATCAACTACTTCGCGTTAAATGAGCGTAGCTATCAGGTAATTACTCAAGTAGAACGTGCGGATCGCAGCTCTTGGAATGACATCAACAACTACTATGTGCGCTCAAACAACGGCAAGATGGTACCTCTGTCATCGCTGATTGATATTACCCAAAGCGTACAGCCATCAGCGGTGGACCAATTCCAACAGCTCAACAGCGCAACCATCGAAGCTAAGATGATGCCTGGCGTGAGTATTGGTGAAGCCTATGAAGTGATGCAAAAAGGTGCCGAGCAGATCCTGCCTAGCTCTTACGCTATCGATTCATCAGGTCAGCTACGCCAATACGTGCAAGAAGGTGCATCTCTGGTTTCGACCTTTGCCCTAGCACTTATCATCATCTATCTAGTGTTGGCGGCTCAGTTCGAAAGCTTTAGAGACCCGCTGATAGTACTAACCAGTGTACCGCTTTCTATCTTTGGTGCCATGATCCCGCTGTATCTGGGTATCGATACGCTGAACATCTACACCGAGGTAGGTCTGGTAACCCTGATAGGCCTTATTAGTAAACACGGTATCTTGATTGTAGAGTTTGCCAACCAAATACAGCCTGAGTTTAACGGGGACAAGATTGCAGCGGTTAAGAAAGCGGCAGCTGAGCGTCTTCGTCCGGTACTTATGACTACGGCAGCTATGGTAATCGGCGTTGTACCTCTACTAACAGCCGCTGGTGCGGGCGCACAGAGCCGTTTCTCTATCGGTCTAGTTATCACTGTAGGCATGACAGTAGGTACCCTATTTACGCTATTTGTTGTACCAACCGTGTACACCTTCCTAGCGGATAACCACGCCAAAGCACTAGAGGATTAATAGAATGTTCAATCAACAGATCGCATCGCTAAAGTATTCTCAGTTCAATGCTGGAGTATCTACGCTACTGAAAGGTTATCGAGAAGAAAATGTAAATCACAGCTACTCACAGAGCCTATATCACTCTTGGAACAAGGTGTTTAATCAACCGGCGGTTAATGATGAGGTGGAATCACCGCAGCGCAACACAGTAGATATGAAGCCAGCGGCTAAAGCCTTATTTGACGAGCTCAAAGAGCAAATCGGTGAAGAAATCTTTGTGGGTGAATGGTTCTCTGTGGACCAAGAGCGTATTAACGCCTTTGCTGAGATAACCCAAGACATGCAGTGGATCCACACGGATCCGCAGCGTGCTGAGCAGGAGTCTCCATTTAAGTCGACTATAGCGCACGGTTTTCTAACCATGGCCCTTCTGCCCAAGTTGACCGAGGCAGTGGATCCGGATAAGCCACAATTTCCCACTGCAAAAGTAACGGTAAATATGGGCTTTAACAGTGTTCGCTTCCCATACCCTGTAAAGGTAGGAAGCAACATCCGAGGCAAGTGTAAATTGCTCAGCGTCACCCCAATCAAGAAAGGGTTAGAGATAACCCGTGAGATCAAGGTTGAGATTGAAGGCGTGCGCAGACCTGGCTGTGTGTCTGAGTCCGTGATTAGACTCTATTTCTAAAGCGACAACGGAGCTTAATTTAGCTCCGTTCAAACTACCTTTTGCGTGCGCTCACTAGGCTCGAAACCACAACCGCCATATAGAAAACGCCGGTTATTCCTTGTAGGTAAACCACCACTTGAGCAAGAGGCGTATTGGGGCTGAAGTCCCCATAACCTAAGGTGGTTTGGGTAACGAAGCTAAAGTAGGTCACCACAGAGAAATGCTCTCCCCAGTGGTCCTGCGCAACTATGCCTTTGATGGCTTCAGGGTTGTAGATAATGAGCAGTAAATAAATGGCAGCCCAACCAAGTCCCATAACTAGAAACAGGGCAACAGAGCCGATGAGTTTGTTGTTGTCGACTTGATCAGAAAGCAATATCTGGTGCGCCGTAGCTTGAAACACGCCAACGCAGAACGCCAGTATCAGCACCAACATGATAACACTCAGGTGAGTGTTGTCATAAAAGGAGTGAGCCAAGATAGCAATGGCCATCAACACACTCACTCCAACAAGGTAGATATACCAGCCTCGAGCAAATTTCATGCTCGCGAGGCAAATAATAAAGCTATTTAGGATAAGAGGTTTAAGGAGGAAGTTTAGATGCTCCCCTTCGACCTCTTTTGCCAATGCGCCCATCACAAAGATAAGGATGAGTGAGAGGGTGAAATAGATAAAGTTATTAGATTCGTTGATCGATGCCATGCGCGCTCCGGTCAGCACCTCTTGGGAAAACCTTGTTTATTTTCAAGAGATTAGTACTAAGAAAAGAAGACTTTGAATGCATGTTCAGAGTAGTCACAAATAGACGAGGTTTCCATTGTACAAGTCGTTTCTCTTTTTAATCGCTCTGCTGATGGTGGGTTGCTCGGGCACTCCCCATGATGCTGACACTCGAGTCAACGAATCTAACTATCTGAAGGTCGACATAGGTGTAGCTCAGGATGAAGACGATGAACCATTTCGTTTTTGGGGTGATCGCGTTCCAAAAAATCTAGCTCCGACTAATACAGATGAAAGCCATACCTTTGATCAGACAAAGATAAACCAAATAAAGCAGCAACCCTTTGCTCCTCGGGTCATGGGTGAGCAATTTAATATCTTGGTGCTATCTGGCGGAGGTCCTCGTGGCGCCTTTGGTGCCGGTGTCTTGCTAGGCCTACGTGATAAAGGCGAGCTGCCTGAATACTCAATGATCACAGGAGTCAGCGCAGGTGCCTTGATAGCGCCATTTGTGTTTGCTGGCGGCGATAAGCTGGATCAGCTAAAAGAGGTAATGCTGGGCTTAGATGATGAATCTATGCTAGGTGGCACTAGCTTTTTCCATTTTTTATTCGGCGATGCGCTCTCTGGCGGCGAAAGCTTTTATCAGCTAGTGCAACAAACCTATGACGATGATTTTATAAAGCAAATTGCAGCCCAGTATCGCGCAGGCAAGCGCCTATTTATCGGCACTACCCATTTTGATTCCGGCAGACAGATGATCTGGAATCTAGGGCGAATTGCCAACAGTGATCTGCCAAACAAAAACGACCTGATACATCAGATACTGACCGCGAGCTCATCAATCCCAGGGGTATTTCCACCTCAGTTTATACCGGTTTATTATCAGGGAACGCAGTTTGAAGAGATGCATGTAGATGGTGGACTTTCTAGTCAACTCTTCTTCGATCCTATAGGTTTTGACTATACTTCTTTCGTCAAATCATTAGGTTATGCCGATGCACCGCGTGTTTACACCATTCGAAATGGTCGTGTACAAACCGAGTTTGAGTTTGTGGAAGATGACACCATCAGTCTCGCTGCACGAAGCGTTGATAATCTCATCATGGCTCAAACAAGAGGTGATATCGCTCGAGAGCTCTACATCACCCGCAAAATAGGCGCTGAATTCTATCTCACCTATATTGATGATGATTTTGATAAAAAGCCTCCACAAGGCAAGGTATTCGACAAAGAGTATCTACAATTCCTGTATGAGTATGGCTATAACAAAGCACAACAAGACGATTTCTGGATAAAGGATTTGCCTCTATAACGAGAAGTCCAAAAACAAGGAAGTTCATGACGCTCAAAGAAATTCTAAACATACGTAATGTTCGCGGCTATCTGATCTTTAGAAGCAGTTACTTTGCGCGTTTTTACTATCCGGTATTCACCCTACTCTACCTAGATTACGGTCTGACCCTATCCCAGTTTGCCATGCTAAACGTGGTATGGGCGGCCACCATAGTAATTGCTGAGGTGCCCTCGGGTGCCTTTGCCGATACCTTGGGGCGTAAGAAACTGGTGGTGATGTCTTCCATCATCATGTTTATCGAGATAGCCATGATTGCCTTCGTGCCCACAAGCAATATGCACTTGGTATTTGTGGTCTTCTTAGTCAATCGAGTGCTCAGTGGTTTGGCGATGGCGCTAGCCAGTGGCGCGGATGAGGCGCTGGCCTACGATACCTTGAAAGAACAAGGAAAAGAGGATGTGTGGCCACAGGTTTTGCAGATCCAACTGCGTCTTGCTTCAAGTGTTGGCATCTTTGTCACCCTATTGGGTGCGGCGATGTACGACGTCGACTTTATGGGTAAGGTGTTCCAGTTCCTTGGATTTACTGCTCCAGAAACCACCCAAGACATCATGCGAATTCCTGTCTACGCCACTCTATTGGTAGCATTGGTCGCCATTTATGCGGCCTTTAGTATGGAGGAAGAGAGCAAAACCAAAGCCACAACTGGGGGCAAGGCCGCGAGCAGTATTGAGAGCCTAAAGCTCACCATGAATACTGCAAAATGGGTGCTCTCAACACCCTATGTTCTGTTTATTTTGCTCTACTACAGCTTATTCGAGCACACCTCTCGCATGTTCTTAACCATGAACAGCCAATACTATCGCGCTATCGAAATCCCGATCATCTACATAGGCTTTATCGGCGCTGGGATAAGCGTATTCCAGATCATATTCGCTGGACGAAGTCGTCGATTAGCCGAAAGCATGGCGCCTAGAAAATTCATTATGCTCATGGGTTTAGCCACTATAGTGACTTATTACTTAATAAGTCTTGGCTGGCCAATATTTGGCGTGATACCTGCGCTGATGCTCATCTTCATCATCATGACCATGAATATTTTTATCAGCTATCACCTCAACAAACAGACCGAATCGCACAACAGGGCAACCGTGCTCAGCTTTAAGGGATTGATGTTTAATATGGGCTACGGGCTGATAGGTGTGCTGTATGCCTATTACTACAAACTGGTCTCGCAGGGCTACACCGAAGAAGAAATAGAGCAAGGCATCGATTTTCTCGCTTCGCTGTCGGCATTTACCTATTACTTTGCTTTCTTGTTCATCGTGATCAGCGCTCTGTTCTATTTCAAAGACAGAAAGCGATATTTTAAAACCTAAGCTTGTTCGCCTAGAAATCAAGGCGAACACGTGAGTGCGCAGATTTCGCACAATGCGATGTGTAATGTCCGCAAGTCGCCGTGAAATCTTCCCTGATGGCTCCAGCACGGCTTCCATGCCGTTTAGGCTTGCTTCAGTTACACACAGCATTATGCTTAAAAAACGTTCACCATCTTACCCCGTCCTAGAAATAAGGTTTGTACCCCGTTCATGAGTAGTAAAAACAATAAGAACCTCAGTATCCTTCTTAAGCTCACCACCTTTGTTGCTCCCTACAAATGGCGAGTAGCTGCAGCCTTGTTTGCGCTAGTGGCAACCGCCAGCCTAACCTTATCCGTGGGATATGGGGTACGCATCTTGATTGATGAAGGGTTTGCTCAGCAATCTCTGGTTGAGCTCACCAACGCAATCCAATTTATTGTTGGAATTACCTTATGCATCGCAATCGGCACCTTCTTTCGCTTCTATCTCGTTTCATCGGTAGGCGAGCGAGTCAGTGCTGATATTCGGCTGGCGGTGTTTAACCATGTAATTTCCCTGCACCCTAGTTACTTCGAGACCAATAGCAGCGGCGATATTATGTCGCGCCTCACCACGGACACCACGCTGTTGCAAAGCATTATCGGCTCATCGTTTTCCATGGCGATGCGCAGCGCCCTGATGTGCATCGGCGCTATCATCATGTTGTTTGCCACCAACTTTAAGCTGACCCTGATTGTGCTCGCTTCTGTTCCTTTTGTACTTGTCCCTATCTTGGTTTACGGACGGCGTGTACGTGCCCTATCCCGCCAAAGCCAGGACTCTATGGCAGATGTAGGTAGCTATGCTGGTGAAGCGATAGAACACATTAAAACGGTGCAAAGCTTCAGCTCTGAACAGTTTGAGAAGTCCGCCTTCGCAGTAGAGGTAGAAAAAGCGTTTGAGGTGGGCAGGCAACGGGTCAAACAGCGAGCAATCTTAATATCGGGCGTTATCGTAATCGTGTTCAGCGCCATCGCCGGCATGCTTTGGGTTGGAGGCAGTGATGTTATCAAGGGCGAGATGTCAGCGGGTAACCTTGGGGCATTTGTGTTCTATGCCATAATGGTGGCCTCTTCGATGGCAACCATTTCAGAGGTGCTTGGTGAACTGCAAAGAGCTGCTGGCGCAACCGAGAGATTAGTGGAGATCCTGCAGGTAGAGAGCGATATCAGCGCACCAAGCAATCATAAAGATATCGATACAAACATGCCCGCAGAGGTGGTATTCAAAGGGGTTGATTTCAACTATCCATCTAGGCCAAATCAACCAGCTATCAAAGGTTTAGATCTAACCGCAGAACAAGGCAAGGTGTTAGCTCTGGTTGGCCCATCGGGTGCGGGTAAAACAACCCTATTCGAACTACTGCAACGCTTTTACGACCCTCAGCAGGGTCAGGTATTGTTTGCAGGAGAAGACGTTCGTCAGTTCGACCCAAAAGACCTTCGCAGGCAGATGGCCCTAGTCCCGCAACAGCCAGCCTTGTTCAGTCACGATGTGTTTCACAATATTCGTTACGGAAACCCTGAGGCGACCGATGAACAAGTTATTGAAGCGGCTAAAAAAGCCCATGCCCACGAGTTTATCGAAAAGCTGCCCGACGGCTATCATAGCTTTTTAGGGGAGCGTGGCGTGAGGCTCTCTGGTGGTCAGAAACAACGCATCGCCATTGCCCGCGCAATCTTGAAAGACCCTAAGATCCTACTTTTAGATGAGGCGACCAGTGCTCTGGATAGCGAGAGCGAACACCATGTCCAGCAAGCACTAGAGGCTTTAATGAAAGGACGCACAACGCTGATCATTGCCCATCGTCTATCCACCATTCAGCATGCTGACAAGATTGCGGTGCTCGACGGAGGTGAGCTGGTCGATATTGGCAACCACCAATCATTGATGCAAAGCTGTGAGCTCTATCAGCGATTAGTGGCATTGCAGTTTAAGCACCTAGATTAAATCGCTAATGGCTTGCACAAAGAAGTAAGCCGTTGTGCCTACGCTTATAACGATGACCACCTTACGAATGGTGGCTTGGGAGAGCCGAGTAGACAAGATTGCAGAATAATAGCCACCAACCAAGGCGCCAAGCATCACTACTGTGCCCTCATACCAGGCTATTAAATCGTTGGCGATAAAAATGGCGATAGCAATGATGGAAACAAAGCAAGAAACCAATAGCTTAAGCCCGTTCATCAGGTTGATATTGTTAAACCCAGCCAATACCAGATAGCTCAAGGTAATGATACCAAGGCCTGCATTGAAGAAACCTCCGTAGATGGCCACTAACAGGAATAACACACCTAAGAACGCCAACCACATGTACTCTGTCTTACTGCTTTTAGTGGATAACTTCTTCAGATACCCACCTATTTGGCTTCCATAGATAAACATCAAGGTCGCAAACAACATCAGCCAAGGGATAACATTATTGAACTCCCTCTCTTCAATATTAAGCAGCAGATAGGCACCTATGGAGCCACCAACTAAACTAGCGATTGCAATCAGAACGGCAGTTTTCTTATGGTTCGCCATCTCAGCACGAAAGGCGTAAGCACCACTTAAATAGCCTGCGAAGGATGAGAAGGTATTGGTGGCGTTGGCTGCTATCGGTGGTACGCCAGCAAACACCAGGGCAGGAAAGGTGATAAAGGTGCCGCCACCCGCGATTGAATTAAGCGCTCCGCCAAGAAGCCCGGCTATGAAAAGAAGAAGTATATCCATCGCAATCTATTCAGTGTTCCTTAAAGGACCTGTTCCCTTGTTTTGTTGACGGCAGAACATATGGCTTGCCACTCGGAGCGCAGAACCCCAAATTTCACCGAATCGTAGTAGTGGCCTCGATAGTAGCGAACCTTACGCAACCTCGCCTCTTGTTGAAAGCCAAGTTTAAGGGCTAAGGCCATCATTCGCGGGTTTCCAGACCAGGTAGTCATGCCCACTCGCTCAATAGCATGCGTATCAAACAGATAACTCACCCAAAGGCGAACGGCTCTCGCAGCCACACCTTTGCCCCAAACAGAGGAGTCATAGATAACAACGCCAGCTTCAAGCCAACGTGTCTCCTCACACTCCCAGTAACTGCTAACTGTACCTACAGGAACATCATCCAGTGTGACTAACTGGATATCTTTACCTGAGAGTAGCCTTTTGAAGGTAGAGTTCTTGAACTCATCTAGCGTTGGATGCTGGTAGGGGAAATACGGCCCGTTAAATTCGGTCCACTCTTGATTAGAGGTGACAAGATGATAGACCAGCTCTAGTTCGCTAGGGTGGGCCGGTCTGATTGCTACTGTCATTATGACGCTCTCCTTGTCACTTTGAATCACTGGCTGACATGGTGCCGTTTTTCACACAGCACTTCAATCTACAAGCACTCAAAGCGTGCCCGGCTTATTGTTCCATTCACCTCACAGAGTTTACCCGTCCAATTGGCGCAACTCTGGATTATTATCCATATTTAAAGTGTGGTTATTTGCGAGGGCATCAAGATGAAAAACGATCTAGATTCGAGCAAAGTATTGCAAGCCTATGAGTGTGTGATGAACAACGGCACACCAACAGAGCATGGCAAAATCTACGAAGGCGTTGAGGCGTTTTCTGATTACGACGGCTATAACGTGTTTTTACGAGGAAATGGGGTGGAGCTGAAAGTAGGTTTTCACAACACCTATCATTTGGAATACGACCAAGAACACCTAAGAGATAGCTTTCTGAAAAAAGTGGCGTTTCTCGCCAAGTAGCCTTTTTGCTTGCGGCGTTCAATAAAAAGGGTCTGACTAACATCAGACCCTCGGAAAGCTTGTTGCGTTAGAGAAAGATTAACTCACCTCTTGCACCGCATAGTTAGAGCTCGGCTCCACAAATTCGTCTTGAGCTTTGATGGTCTGAAGCTCCCAAGTTTGAGATTCGTGTGTAACCTTCAATACCCCATAAGCGGCGTTATGCGCATGCTCAAACGCCTGTTTTGGTGATTTACCCTTCACCAGACCTGCGGTGAACAAGCCTGAGATTAAGTCACCTACACCAACCGGTTGTTTAGCGAACTCTAGATGCGGACGCTGAGCTAAATAAACACCATCTTCTGTGGCTAGCATCATAGAGAAGCTTTCATCAGACAATGAGTGAAGATGCTTAACCAGTACCATTTTCGGGCCTTTACTGATGGCATGACGACAGGCAGCAATCGCATCTTCTAGGGTGTTAATTTCCATCCCAGTAAACTGAGTCAGCTCGAACTGATTTGGCACTATCACATCAGCTAGAGACATCAAGCCATTGACCAATTTATCGGTAACTTCCTCTGGCACGATGCAACCCTTTTTCGGGTCCCCCATCACAGGGTCACACACATACAAGGCATTCGGATTGCGCTCCTTTAATTTAGCCACGGCAGCAGCAACTGAGTCACATTGAGCGCCGCTACCTTGATAGCCAGAGACCAAAGCATCACAGTTGGCCAGTTGCTCAATCTTGTCGATGCCTGCAATCAAGTCCGTGATGTCTGAAGAGTCAAATGCACGACCACTCCAGCCCTGCTGATACTGGGTATGGTTAGAAAATTGCACCGTATGGATTGGCCATACTTCCACACCCATTCTCTGCATTGGAAAAACCGCAGAGCTGTTCCCTGCATGGCCAAATACAACATGGGATTGGATAGAGATGATATTCGTCATTGCCTGTTCTCTGTAAAAAGGTTCTTCAATTAAATAAAGTCTGTAAGGAGCACACCAACACCGATGCGCTGTATGTTGTAATTGTAATCAATCAAGCTCTCACCGTAGCCTTGGTAGTACTGCACATAACCTCGTACTTTTTTCAGGTATGGCAGTGGGAAGCTAACCCCCGCTTCAACGCCACCATAGCCAGTATCAAAGTTGTATCGAGCTAAACCGGTGAATTCGAACACACTTAGGTTGTACGCTGCGGTCAACTCATAGTGACCAAGATAGTCTTCAATATCTTTGTTAGCATGATCCATACCACCAGCGGTAATCCAAGGTTGTAGGTACACCATAAAGTCTTTTTCTTCGTAGCCGATACCCGCAAACAATCGGTTCCAGCTGCGACTTAGCTCTTCCGTACGACCGTTGGACTCATGCTCGAAGCCCACACGGGTAAACCAGACGCCCTCGCCCATATCAATAGGAAGCGTAGTCTCATAAAAGAATTCGGGGCGGTAGTTGATGTCACGAAATGGCGAAGAAATCTCTTCAGCATAAGCCTGCAAAAATGACTTCATAGTAAAGCCAAAGTAAATCTCATCATCCTCAAAGAAGACATCGTCAAACATGGAAATCTTAAAGCTGATCTGAAACTTGATCTCTTTGTTATCCAACTTGTCTGCACCATCACCAAACACATCGTCTGTGTACGGTGCCGTATTTATATGGTCCATGTTGGTAATAGGCAAGAAATAGTTTTGCCTATACGAAGTGATGACAAAAGGATTGTCCTCTGACTCCTTCTCCAATTCATGACGCACCGTAGTGTGATGAGTTTTTGTCTCCTGAAGACATGTTTGTTTAATTTCGTCGAGATTATCTTGCTCGACATCCATATGGATTTTACGAAGCAAACAGTTATCAAAAGATTGTTCTTGGCTAGTAGTTTCTTGCGCAAACGCTTGTGAAGCCCCTAAAGCAAGTACCAGCAATAAGGCTTTAGAATGGCGAGCAGATAATTTCATCATTCAGTCCTTACATATAGAGTGTATGAAGAATAAATTCAGCACCCTGCTGAGTAATTTTCTCTACGTCTTTGTCCAGCACCTTGCTGGTGATCTTTGAATGGTCGTTCTCAAGCACGCCATTGTTGTTGATAGCGAATACACGACGAGCCAAGAGATGACCGTCTGCTTTATCATTCACATCCACATCTACAATTAGGCGAACAGAGCGGTCGCGGGTACCAGCTGCTAGTTTCGCTAGGCCAATCGCAGCGCCAACAGGAATGAACTCTCGCACTCGGATATCTTCTTCTAGGTCTTCAACCTTGATGATATTTACATCTACCATTGCTTGTTTTTGGCTAGCGGTATCATGAGGGAACAGCTTGTTAGACTTCTCAGTAAGAGAGGCTTTGATCTCAGCCTCAAATCTTGCGACCACTTCTGGGCTGACTTTGTCTTTGATGCTCTGGCTTAGCTGGATTTTTACATCATCCACAATGACGTTTTGGTATTCGTCAATCTTGTAGTCATCTGATTTCCAAAAGAGACCTTGTTCATCAGATTTATAATCAAGTTCTTGGTATTTGTGGTTGCCATTAAGTAGAGCGAGTTCATCTTTCTCTGGTAGTGCGCTCGCACATCCAGCAAGTGCCGTCGCTATAGCTAGTAGAAGGATTTTGGTTTTCACGTCGATGTTTCCTATTTAGGTTGAGGTTGAAATCGACGGCAAGTATGCAGGGCAAATCTGATTAAGAAATAAACCAAATCACAAGCTTGAGTAACCTTTAAATCTTTTATTTATTGAGGTGGAAGCATGGGCAATAAACTTATAATAAATTTATAAAAACCCATTACTATCAGAGCCTTAATGTGTAGGTGTTGGATTTCTATATGTAATCAGAGTTTGAAAATAGGGCAGAGAAAAAAATACGAAACCAAGCTATCGAATGCGGTTTTAGCCGTTCATTATGTTTTGTATTAGGACAACTCAGTGGCAACCAGTAGCTTGTCTTCCCCAAGCAAACAATTGGAAAACAAAAAGACTCATCCTTTGCAGGATGAGCCATAAATATCAGGTCAAGCATGAAGTAATCTCGACAGAGCGAACCAGTTGTAGTTCACCTCTTCTTTACTCCCAGTTTTATGCTCAATTAAATCCACCAACTTCTGGTTAAGCTTGAGATTTGTCTTTCCATTGTCGATTGACGCGAGCAGCAGTTTACGTTGCTCTTGGTCCAACTCTTCTTCATCCAGAACCCGAGTAAGGGCCTTGGTGTATAAGAGCGTAAATACTGAGTCATCATCCGACTCATCTATTAAGAATGAGTACGATGAAAGAATAAGATTATTGATGTTAATCTTGGTTTTAGTGTTCTTATCTCCATGCTTTAGCCTTTTCACCAAGCGAGTCAGGCGCTTCTTGATTACATCCGCCGTTCTGCGAGATGGCAACACTTGATAAGAGGTCCAAAGAACAAGCAAGCCCACCAGATTCGCCACAACAGAATTTAGGAAATGGGCAAAGTCATAAGATGGTGACGCGGTCAGTGGCACCAAATTACTCCATGAGAATAGCGATACCATAAACACTATCTTCATCAGAGAGCGACTCTGCCAGAACCAGTAGGCCATTGTGTATACGCCGATAAAGCCAGTGATAAACAAGATCACGGGAGAGCCTATCGGCATGACAATGAAGTTAACCAAAAAGGCAAACGCCCCTGCCAAAAACTGAGCATAGATGTTGGTGCTAAATGCTCCCTCAGCCCCTGGCTGAGAGGCATACACCGAACTGATCATGCCCGCCATAATGATGGCACTCATTCCATCTTGCCATTGCAGTTCTATCCACATAAACGAAAGTAAAAAGAGTGCGAGCGTTGCTCTAGCCATATTACTGAGCACGAGGAAGCCATCAGTGAAATTGTTAATATCATCGACATACTTACTCTCGCTGTAATCGTACACAATCTCTTGTTGATTAAAGCTTTGCAGTTGAAGAGCAAAGTCAGCTGAACGCTCCTCAAACAGTTCAAGCAAAGGCCCTGGTGCCAGTTGCCATTTCTCTCGATATTCTGTGTCTAGCTTAAAGCCACTGTCTTCTAACTCCTGCCACGCTGACTGCGACATACCAACGGCATCACCCAGCTTCCTGTACTCAATCGCCTGTACGCCAATATTAATGCAGTCGTAAAAGGTAGCTCGGCTCTTTTCTTTCACACTTTTATCGCTGTGACTGCCATAGATTTCATCATCTACCGCCAGCCACTTCTTACCCACTAGGCTCAAGAATGTGCGTATTAGCTTGGTAACCTTTGAAGCCTCTGAACGGAACAGCTCGGAGATAAACTTTTCTGTTTGCGCCTTAACAAACAACAGCTCACGTTTATCATCCGCATAGGGAATGATGTAGCTCGCCACCATCGACATTAGGATGCCGAACGAAATCCCAATACATCTCAGCTGAACATGGTCAAACAGGTTGGTCATATCCGCTTCTGCTGCAATAGGAAAGCCCACCAGCGAGAGGGTGATACCCACCACGGCAAACATATAGGCTACACGGCGATGAAAGTAAGAAGCGATACCGAGACTAACCACTATGCCGAGGATAATAAAGGCGTTAAACAACCAAGCATCGATCATGGTGGCACTGGCCACGAACAAAACGTAAGCGCCGCCAATAAAGGTGCCAGCCAATCGCGCTACAGATTTTTTGATGCTTGCGCCACGTGTGCCGGTTATTTGGATGATGGCTGCAGTCATCATTGCGGTTCCTGTAGCCTGAGAATCAAACAACAGAGATATCATCCAAGTCAGCAGCACAGCTAAGCAAAAGCGAAATGCAAAGGTCATAGAGTCAGGGTTTGACCACTGTCGAATCCAAGTCATCAACATCATTTGATATCCACTGAAACGGTTGTACCAGCGATCAATCTCTCTCTCGCGATAACCTCTTTAGGGATGCTGATACGAACAGGGACACGCTGAGCCAAACGCACCCAAGGCACGGTTGGGTTAACATTAGAGATCAAGCCCGAACTGTCCGCACTTTGGTCAGAGATAGCACGCCCTACCCCCTCGATTGTTCCATAGAAAGACTCACCTGAAGAGAAAGGATGAACGGTCACTCTATGCCCTTCTTGGATATCTTTGATCTTGGTTTCAGTGAAGTAGGCTTGCACGTAATAGGTGTCACTTTCCACCAGTGCCACAAAGGTTTCACCGGTATTGATAAAATTTCCTTCGCGCTGATTAAGGTTGGTCACATAGCCATTTTTAGGTGCGTAAACCTTGGTTCGGCTTAGGTCTAACTCCGCCTTTTCAAGGTTCACTTTACTCTGCTGAAACTGAGCCTTGTTGGCCTCTACCTGCAGCTTTTCAGAGATAACCTGCTCTTGAGAGATAAGCTTTGCTGGAAGCAGTTTCGAATCTCGTCGATAGACGCTTTGTGATTGCTTAAGCTCTGCCTGTGCTTTTAGCATGGCAAATTTCGCCTGTGACAGGTTATTCCTGTAGTCCGCGTCGTCGATTACAAACAGCAAATCTCCTTCATTCACATACTGATTATCCTGCACCTTGATAGCGACAATCTCCCCCGATACCTTGGGTGAGATCTCTGCTATCTCAACATGGATTTTGGCATCTCGTGTCCATAAAGATTCAGTGTAAGCGGTATAAGATGAGTAACACGTTACGCCCGCACCTAGCACTAGAGCAGCTGGCAGAATAAATTTAAGAACATTCACTTTATTGCACCTGTAATATAAGCAGTTGCCCAGCAATAATTACCACCAGACATAATTCAATGAGAGATGGGTTTACAAAGTTATTTCTTCGTAACAACCCACCTAATAAAAACTTAACAACATATAGTGCAATCAAACTAACTATGACCCACACCATAAAAACTGGGATATACACATGGCCCAACAAAATATGATCACGCATTATTTAGACCTTATTTATTGATTGTTGGCTTTCAGCAGAATAAGTAAATACGTTCCCATCAGATACACTAACCAATATGGCCTGTATCGATAAAAAACTTACAGACAACAGCAATGAACAATTACTGTCTGAAAAAATATGCCCTTGCATGGTTCGACCTCGATATACACCCTGATAAGGAGTCCGCTTGCTTGTTGAGCTAGGCTGCCTCCCATGAAAATCTGCAGAAAATTGTATGCACCACGTCAGATAAAGTACTTAATCGAGCATCATTTATAGATAAAATGCGCTTAGCAAAAACAATCAAACCATTGATTTATTTACATTATATTTTCTTGATGACTGATTTCTGGCGAATGGGAGAGTTGAAGCAGTAGTTTCAATCAATGTGTAGCGAATTGTGTCCAACCCTATGTCTGTCGGGCTTTAGGGAGATGATACTTTGCTAATACTCTTGCAGTATCACAGACCACCACCCTCCCTTTTTCTGCGCGAAGTTCCCATCAAACCTTGGTATCAATCTAGATTTTATCGTTTTAATACAAGGGAATTAACTCATGTATTTTTAAATTATTAACTCTTTATTTTCTAATTATGGAATTGATTTCTAGCTCAGCAATAATTCGTCTCGTCCAAAGCGAGATTGCTTTTACAAACAAGTAATCGCATCTCATTCATTTAAATCATTGTGGAGCTACACATGCTACTTAACGACGTAAACCCTCAGTCAATTGATGATGTATTTGCAGATGAATTGCTAGATTCAACTGTTAATAAGACTACATTTCCTAGTAATGAGTCTAATCCAGATGCAGCTTATCAATTGGTATCTGACGAACTAATTTTAGATGGTAACTCTCGCCAGAACTTGGCTACTTTCTGCCAAACTTGGGTTGACGATAATATCCATAAGATCATGGACGAATGTATCGATAAAAACATGATCGATAAGGATGAATATCCTCAAACTGCTGAGATTGAAAACCGCTGCGTTCACATGCTGGCTGACCTTTGGAATTCACCAGACGCAGAAAACACTATGGGCTGTTCAACAACAGGCTCAAGTGAAGCAGCAATGCTAGGTGGCATGGCAATGAAATGGCGCTGGCGCGAGAAGCGTCGCAAAGAAGGCAAATCTACTGACAAGCCAAACCTTATCTGCGGCCCTGTTCAAGTATGTTGGCACAAGTTTGCTAAATACTGGGACGTTGAACTTCGTGAAATCCCTATGGAAGGCGACCGTCTGCTGATGACTCCTGAAGAGGTTTTAGCGCGCGTTGATGAAAACACCATCGGCGTAGTTCCAACTCTTGGCGTTACCTTTACTTGCCAGTACGAACCAGTAAAAGCAATCGCAGATGCTCTAGACAAGCTAGAAGCAGAAACTGGCCTAGATATCCCAATGCACGTAGATGGCGCGAGCGGCGCATTCATCGCACCCTTCGTTGACCCAGAGCTAGAGTGGGACTTCCGTATTCCTCGCGTTAAGTCTATCAACGCATCTGGTCACAAATATGGTCTAGCACCTCTTGGTGTGGGCTGGGTGGTATTCCGCGAAGCTCAAGACCTTCCAGAAGATCTTATCTTCCGCGTGAACTACCTAGGTGGCGACATGCCAACCTTCGCACTGAACTTCTCTCGCCCTGGTGGTCAGATCGTAGCTCAATACTACAACTTCCTGCGTCTTGGTAAAGAAGGTTACCGTCGTATCCATGAGGCTTGCTACCACTCGGCACAGTACCTATCTGACGAAGTAGAGAAAATGGGCCTATTCGACATCATCTATGACGGTCGTGGCGGTATCCCTGCGATGAGTTTCAGCCTTAAAAAAGATGTAGATGCGGGCTTTAACCTATTCGACCTAAGCGACGCTATCCGTGCTCGCGGCTGGCAAATTGCGGCTTACTCAATGCCGTCAAACCGTGAAGACCTAGTGATCATGCGCATCCTTATTCGTCACGGCGTAAGCCACGACATGGTTGACCTACTGGTTCAAGACCTAAAACGCACTATCGAAAAATTCCAGAAATTCCCGATAGTGAATTCTGTAGATGAAGAGAGCTCAAGCACCTTCAACCACGGTTAATCACATAAGGGGCTAGGTTCTCTAGCCCCACATTCAACTCAGTTAAGCACACCAAAGCCAGCTCGGGCAAAGCCCTGGAGTGAGGGACTTCTTTGGTTTGCAGAAAAGAAACAACTCACTCAGAGGTTAAAATGGCATTTCTTGCAAAGCTATCTCCTTCAAAGTATTTGAAGCAACTATTCTTGAGTTTGCTGGCAGTCTTCATGCTAGCGGGCAACGTCAACCTTGACGCACAACCATCTACTTCTTCTATCAGTTTGTTCAACACAGCTATGGCACAAGAGCAGGCGGTGGCGGATCAACACACGGACACTGCGGTAGTGAAAGCTCCTGCGAAAGCAGAGCCGATGTGGATCGTAAAAGTATTCCGCTCTCACCAAGCTCTGGCTATCTTCGTGACCTTGGGTATAGGTTACTGGCTTGGCGCACTTAAATTTGGCCACTTCAGCCTTGGCGCAGTAACAGGCACCCTAATTGCTGGTGTGCTTATTGGTCAGTTGGATATCTCCATCTCCTCACAGGTTAAATCTGTCTTCTTTACCATGTTCCTGTTTGCGGTGGGTTACGGCGTTGGTCCTCAGTTTGTTCGAGGTGTAGCTAAGAACGGTGCTCCACAGGCAATATTTGCAGTGCTGATTTCACTACTTTGCTTCGCGGTTACCTACGCAGGAGCAAAAATTGCGGGCTACGATGTGGGTCTAGCGGCAGGTCTATGGGCAGGCGCACAAACTATCTCGGCTTCTATTGGTCTTGCTACGGATGCGATTAACTCATCGGGTGCAAGCAATGCTAAAGAGCTTCTTGACCAAATCCCTGTGGCATACGCTATCTGCTACCTGTTCGGTACTATCGGTACTGGCATGATCTTGGCTTACGTAGGCCCAACTCTACTGGGTGTAAACCTAGAAGAAGCGTGTAAAGACTATGAAAAAGAGATGTCTCAAGGCACACCAGAAGAAGGTATCGGCCGTGTTTGGCACCGCACTGAGTCTCGCGTTTATCGAGTGAACGCAGACATCGCGGACTCAACCGTTGCTGAATTCGAGTTCCAACACGATGAAGAGCGTCTGTTTATCGAGAAGATAAAGCGCGACGGCGAGCTTATCGACTTCGATCCAAACACTAGACTGCAAACTCGAGACATCATCGCCCTAACCGGTCACTCAGATGCGCTGGTTCATGCTCAGCAGTATCTGACTGAAGTGGTAGACGAAGAGCTTGAGAATCTACCTCTAGAAACCGTTGACCTAGTGGTAACCAACAAGAAGTTTGCTAACCGTACATTGGTTTCTCTTGCAGAAGAACACTACGCACGTGGCGTATTCCTTAACAAAATCACTCGTGGCGCTGCTAGCCAAGAGGTGCCAATGCTGGCTCAAACTGAGATCCACCGTGGCGATATCCTAAGCATCACAGGTACTAAGACTCATACTGAACGTATGGAGAAAGAGGTTGGTCACGTAGACAGAACCACAACAGAAACCGATATGGTTTGGGTTGGTCTATTCATCGTGGTATTCGGTCTACTAGGTGCACTTGCAGTAAATGTAGATGGCGCGCCAGTAACTCTATCGGTATCCGGTGGCGTGCTAATCGGTGGTCTAGTACTAGGTTGGCTACGCTCAATCCACCCAACCTTTGCGCGACTACCTGAGCCAACACAATGGTTCATGAACTCAGTTGGTCTTAACGTATTCATCGCTATCGTAGGTATCTCAGCAGGCCCAGGTTTTGTGGCAGGCCTTAAGAGTGCAGGCCTAGGTCTGTTCGGCATCGGCGCTGCAGCAACCGCTATCCCAATGCTACTAGCACCACTGATCGGTAAATACATCTTCAAGTTCCACCCAGCAATCAACTTGGGTGTATGTGGCGGCGCCCGCACCAGTACAGCATCAGTTGCTATGGTGGGCGAGAAAGCAAACAGCAACATTCCAATGCTTGGCTACACAGTGCCTTACGCTGTATCCAACACACTGCTTACTCTGATGGGT
Organism: Vibrio ishigakensis; assembly: GCF_024347675.1. Lineage (NCBI taxonomy): Bacteria > Pseudomonadati > Pseudomonadota > Gammaproteobacteria > Vibrionales > Vibrionaceae > Vibrio > Vibrio ishigakensis. The sequence continues at coordinate 383,009 of NZ_AP024882.1, forward strand.
ATGTTTATGGTGTTGTTTTACTAACTGAACACCTTTATAGCTAGAAACAGAAAGGAGCTCATAACGAGCTCCTTTACTTTATTAGGCACCAGCGCTAGTCGAGGGCCGCGAGACAACCTAATTAGTCACCACTTAAACGGTGTTTAATGTAGGCAAAAACACCCACTACAGCCCAGATACAACCAAGCAAAATATACCAATGCGTTGTATCACTTGGCAGTGAAGACAGGAACCAATTCATAACACTTCCCCCAGAAATCTAATAAGACATCACCACAACGACACTGATCTATCGGTATGCTGAAATGAACTGCTTGATTTTAGGTTGTCTGCTCTGGTTTTCGCTTAGTGGTTATTTAGATTTCATGTAGCTTAGATGTTTATAGTGGTGCTTTGGGTGTGTATCCGTAAATCTTTATTTTCCCCAGTGTCTTTTCCTGTTCTAAAGGTAACGTATACGGTTAAAAAAGTGATAGCGGGTGGGCCCGTGTATATGTAAAGCAGGATGCGAAATATGACGTGTATGCTTTATTTTTTAGTAACTTATGGTAGCTTGATTAGATGTTAGGCAAGCCGAGAAGCAAGCAAGTTTGTTATTAAGGATGTTGTCGCTCTGGCTCCCACAATAGTCTATTGGAAGTAATTAATGGATATACATCAGATACTGACAACGGCCTTAAACAAACGCTCTATTTTTCATTCAGAGGCTGATTTTCAGCATCACTTTGCGTGGGAAATCCATAGAGCAGCTAATGCTGAGGTTGATATTCGCTTAGAATTTCCTTTATCGAGCGTTGGTTCAAATCGATGGGAATACTGTGATGTTCTGATTCGAGGCGCGTCAACTATTGGTATTGAACTTAAATATAAAACGAAGAAATTGAGTGTTGATGTTGATTGTGAGCTATTTGAATTAAAGCAACAGGGTGCTCAAGATCTGGGAAGATATGATTTTCTTAAAGATATTTGTCGTTTAGAGTCTTGGTGCGAGCAGCAAAAAATATCAAAAGGTTATGCAATACTGTTAACAAATGATCCAAGCTATTGGTCAATGCCACTGCGGACTAACACTGTCGATAAAGCTTTCCGTTTACATCGTGATGCTTTGCAAGGAGAGCTAAGATGGGACTCATCTGCCTCTAAAGGAACTACTCGAGGGCGAGAAACCAATTTAGTTTTAAAGAACCGCTATTCATTAACTTGGTTTGATACTCCTAGGTTGGGCTTTAGATATTTGTTGGTTGAAGTAGAGCGCTAACAATAAACTCAAACTGGTAGCTAAACCTTAGCATTTTTAGTCCTGTTAGCTTCAGTGTTTACGATGTCTTTGCTTAGTTGGGACGGTTGATTAGCTGCAACTTAGCAAGGAGTTATATATATTGGCTGACTATGAAAAAAAGATCTTCAGAACAGTATCTAGAAGCAATTCGCGAACTTGATAAACAACTTATAAAAACAGTAGGTAAAATAACTCGAGCTAACAATGGAGCTATATATCAAATGGATCTTCTTAGTTCGGCAGTAGTTAACCGATCCTTAGAGTTATCAAAAGGCTTTGAAAGTATGGTTAAAGCCAAGCTGTTTTTATGCGCTGCTCCATTGCTTAGATTACAACTGGATAACTTACTAAGATACTCGGCACTATGGTTAGTAGAAAATCCTGATGCAGTTTGTCTAGATGTACTTGGTGGTAAACCGATTAGAAGGATAAAGGACAAAAATGGTAAAAAGATGACAGACGCTCATCTTGTTTCTGTCCTGTCTAAAGAAACTGAATGGATCTCTTCAGTCTATGAGAAAACTTGTGGTTATGTACACTTTAGCGAAAGTCATTTCCACAAAACCTTATTATCTGCAAAGGGTGACAAAGTAGAAGTGGGTATCGGCGACAAAGCTAAATCAGTCCCTGATTCAGCGCTAGAGGAGGCCTGTGCTGCATATCAGGCTATAACTATCGAATTGTTAAGATATTTGGATGGATGGTTGCTCACGAAACAGTCATACGAACAGTATACCTAACAGAGCATTTAATAGTGGTTCCAGTGTTTAGTATTTTTTATTCCACCGTTGGTTTTTTAAGGTGGTGAAGCTGAGTTTTTTGGAAACATTGCCCGCACCTGATTGTGGCGCTATTTTCACATACTCTAGCCATGCCGTTATATTCTAATTACGTAATATAGTAAGTCAAAGCTTCGGATCGCTTTTGAACTCGTTCTAACCCCATAAGTCGAAAAAGCCAGTATATTTGTGCCTACTCCCTCACTTCCCCTCGCTCATTCTCAAGAATCCGACGAATCAACTTCGCGGGCGTTCCACCATATAAAGAGTCAGGCGGTACATCAGAATTCACCACCGAGTTTGCCGCAATCACTGAGCGCGCGCCTATGGTTACGCCTTGATTGATAACCACATTGCCACCGATCCAAACATCATCTTCCACTACGATAGGCTTGCAGAAGGTTTCCCATCTGCGGCGGGATTCAAAATTCAGAGAGTGGCTCGCGCAATAGAACTGGACGCTTGGGCCTACCAAGACGTTATTGCCGATTGAGATCTTGGCACCGTCTAGCATGACCACGTTCATGTTGAGGAATGTGTTTTCACCAATAAATATGGTCTTACCGAACTCACAGCTAAATGGGGAGCGGATAATGCTTGAGCTTGGCATTGAGCCCATCAGCTGTTGCAAGATGTCGGTGCGCTGTTGGCCATCTATGGTTTGATTTAACTGCTGAAGAAGAACCGCAGCGGTATCTCGGATCTCGTTGATACCTTTATCGCCACCATCAAAATCTTGTCCTTCGAGCATCTTTTCAAATTCGGTCATCTTACTTCCAGTCTTCCTACAAAATACGTCCTGAACTATACCTATAAAATTCCTCACTCAATAGCGATGATGACCCATATTTCATATTAACTCAGGTCTATACTGATATCGGAGACCACCATGGATAGGTCAATCTGACAGTTTAGGGAGAAACCATGAGCGAGCGAACTTACTCAATTCGAACCATGAATCGCGCGGAGATAGACACTGCGGTTGAGTGGGCTGCCAATGAAGGTTGGAACCCCGGGTTAAATGATGCCGATTGCTATTTCATTGCTGACGCCGAGGCTTTTCTCGTGGGTTATCTAGATGATGAACCCATCGCCGTCATCTCAGTGGTCAAATACGATGAGTCATTTGGCTTTCTTGGGTTTTATATCGTTAAGCCTGAGTATCGTGGACAGGGCTATGGGATACAGATCTGGGATGCAGGCATAAAGCGATTATCAGGACTGAATATTGGTCTTGATGGTGTGGTTGATCAGCAAGAGAACTACAAGAAATCTGGCTTTAAATTGGCTTACCGCAACATTCGCTATGAGGGAACGGGCGGTGGCTCAGTTCCTGATAATCCTAACATCGTGGAGCTTTCATCGATTCCCTTCGATACCTTAAATGCCTATGATCAGCCTTTCTTTCCTGCCAACCGAACTGAATTTACTAAGGCATGGATAAGCCAACCAGACAGCCACGCACTAGGTATCATGGCTGAAGACAAACTGGCGGGTTACGGCGTGATTCGACAGTGTCGAAATGGCTACAAGATTGGCCCTCTGTTTGCCGATTCTCCTGAACTCGCAGAACAGATTTTCTTAGCGCTCAAATCAAAGGTCACTGCCTCCAATGCCATCTTCCTTGATACACCAGAGGTCAATCCATCTGCGGTGGCATTGGCAGAGAAATACCAGATGACGAAATCCTTTGAAACGGCTCGTATGTACACTGGTGCGTTTCCAGATCTACCTCTAGAGTGGACCTTTGGCGTTGCTTCCTTTGAGATTGGCTAGGGTCTAATGATTCTGAATATAAGCAATTGCATTCATTTGACATTCAAGATGAAAAAAACAGCTACAAAATCGAATTAACAGTAAATATTAGGAACAGAAGATGCTTCAACTATCGAATATATTTTCTAGCGCAAATCTGTATTTAAAGCGTGTTGGTGTTTACGGACTACTTTCAATTGCCTTCGCACCGGGATTCGCCTATGCCGCAATAGATAAAGAGGCTTATCAGCAATGCATTACCGAAAGCGTTGCGCCCGCTGAAGATTGGTTTTCAGCACAGCCTATCAAGCGAGCCTGCACCGCTTTGTACGACAACTCTTCTATGCTGAGCGACGATGATATCGGTTATTACCAATGCATCATTCAGTACATGCCCACGGCAAACAATAAAGTGGCAGTGAAAGAAATTGAAGATGAGTGCAACGACCAGCACCGCAGCCTTTTCAATTAATCTCTCAATATTCAATTCAACCTAAGATGAATCCAACAATAAGCTAAACTCATCTGTACTAGACGAAACGGAGATTAAAAAATGATTCAGAAAGGACAAACAATTCCTGCGGCAACCCTAAGTGAACTCACTGATGCAGGCATGGTCAATCACAGCACAGATGACTTATTTGCCAATAAACGCGTGGTCCTGTTTGCTGTACCGGGAGCATTCACCCCAACCTGTTCAGAGGCTCACCTGCCAGGATTCGTTGTTCATGCCGATCAAATCAAAGCCGCGGGTATTGATACCATTGCTTGTGTTGCTGTGAACGATGCCTTCGTGATGCACGCATGGGGTGAGGCACAAAATGCCAGCGAGATACTCATGCTAGGTGACGGGGGTGCCAGTTTCACTAAAGCTCTGGGACTTGAGATGGATACGGCCAACTTCGGTGGCATCCGCTCTCAGCGCTATTCCATGGTGGTAGACAATGGTGTAGTCACCCATCTAAATGTCGAGAAGGGTGGTGAATTTGAAGTGAGTAACGCAGAAACCATACTGGGTGCGTTAAAGGCTTAAATAACTTCCAAGGGGTCAGCTTCTGCTGGCCCTTTTTATTTCTATATCCACTGTCCTTATTGCTCGCTTTTGCAATAGCTGATACCTTGCCCCCGATTTCAATTCATTACTAAGGAGGCATCTGCAATGATTCATTCTCAACAAGCTATTTCTACCAAGCGTCCTTACGGCATTTCAAAGAAATAACCTAAGCCGAAAGTAAGGACGACGAACCTAACTTATTGTCGGAATTACAAAAAATGTTCAAAAAAATCGACGAGGCTAGTGCAAAGCCTGTTGTTTGGTCTGCTTATACTGCTGATGTATTGTGGACTGATAGTCATATTGCAAAGCAGATGCTGGCGTTTCATTTAAATCCTGATCTTAGCCTCGCATCTCGCACCGCAGAGTTTATTGATGCATCTGTGGATTGGTTGGTTTCTGAGTTCAACCTGAGTGCAGAATCTAAAACCCTAGACTTCGGTTGCGGTCCTGGCCTTTATACTCAGCGCCTAAAATCTAAAGATGTTGGCACAGTGGTTGGTCTGGATTTCTCACAAAACTCCCTTGAGCACGCAATAGAGCAAGCCAAGGAATCAAAGCTTAATATCGAGTATCACTACGGGAACTACCTTGAGTACAGTGACACTCGTAAGTTCGATTTAATCACCCTGGTGATGTGTGACCTTTGCGCCCTAAACCCAGAGCAACGTGCCATCCTATTAGGCAAGTTCAAATTCCTGCTAGCGCCTAACGGCTCTATTGCACTGGATGTTTACACTACGACTCGCTTTGCCGCACAAACCGAATCTAGAAACATTGAGAAGAACGCCATGGGTGGTTTTTGGAGTGCAGAAGATTACTGGTGTCTGCAATCAAACTTCAAATACGAGCCTGAAATGGTGACCCTAGACAAATACGTCATCTTTGAAGATGAACGAGAGTGGACAGTCTATAACTGGTTACAGCACTTCGACTTAGAAATGCTGGCCAGTGAGCTAGAGCCACACGGCTTAGAGATCAAAGCTAAATATAGCGATCTTAAAGGCAGCCCATTTGCAGGTGGTGACGAGATGGCACTGATCATCGGCCACAAATAAAACAAACATATGGGGCGAACAATCGCCCCATTTTTTGGCTTAGCGAAAGGCCAAGCGTAGCCTCTCTACTCGACTGAACAGCAACCAATCAAGAAGTAGCGCGGCGATAATAGACAAGCCCGCTAACGGAAAAGCGACAGCAATAACTATTAATGTCACTAGACCTGTTTTCCATACTCCCGTTGATTGAAAACGAGGAGGCACGCCAAGTTTGGATGAGCCGCTCGGACGACGTATCCACCACATTACAAAGCCTGTTATCGAGATAACAATAAAGGCTAAGCAGAAGAACACATTCAAGGCTTTATTCCAGATACTCAAGTCGCCCTGATGAAGCGAAGTACCAGCCGCCATGAACTTGGCAAATAGGCTGTAGTCCTCCCAAGTTACATCCACCAGCAAACGTCCTGAATACTGGTCAAAGTGACTGGTTCTGTCTTGTCTTGGGTCGGTCACCTGCCCTGCCATAGAGTTTGCCGAGATAGTAAATACACCTGTCTCAGACTTAGGAAAAAACAGGCTGTATTGCTCAAATCCCATCTGGATTGCACGAACAATTAGCTGGTCGATATCTATGGAATAACTAGAGTTTGACTGAGCTTGCTCATGACCCATTTTACTGTGGTCGTGAGCCTCTTTATCCTCCGAGTGAGGCATTGGCGTTTGCTCTAGGTTCCACGGCATCTCTTCTTCAGCGCCATGATTTAGGCTGGCATGAGTCAGCACAGACTCTGGCTTGGCTCCATAAGCGTAGTAGGTCGGAAAGGTATTCCATGCTTGCACCAGTTTTGCTCCCCATACCCCAGTCCAGGCAAGACCAGAGATAAGAAAAAACAGAAGCACAATGGACAGTGCACCACCTAGGTTGGCATGCAGATCTCGCATCATTATACGAGAGCCACTGTTTAGTCGAACCATGAGAAAGCCTGCTTTAGAAGCATTATCTCGTGGAAGCCAGAGATAGATACCACTGACCAAAAGCAATATTCCCAAGCTGGCAGATACCTCTATCAGATAGTCTCCCCAGTCCCCGATTAGCAAGGTCGCGTGGATGTCGTTGGCTAGGTTATAGATACTGTCGCTTCTGTCTATGGTTCCGAGCACCTCCCCTGTATAAGGGTTTACCGTAGCGAACACTGAGTGACCATCAGGAGATTGGATGGAAAAGCGGTTTGCAAGGTTACTCTCTTTCGCCGGTACAAACTGCGTTACCGAGTGCTGTGGAAAAGCCTGTTTTACCTGATTTAGCTGCTCACTAATTGAGACCATTTTGTCACTTGGTTCTACCTGCAAAATGGATTGATAACGAGCCATTTCAATCTCATCATCAAACAGCATAACCAGCCCCGTAAGACTGAGCATCAACATAAATGGGATAACAAACAGACCAGCATAAAAGTGCCAACGCCAAGTCATGAAATAGAGGGATTTTGCGCGTGACTTATCGCTCACACGCGATGGTGTTGAGTCATTCAACATAGTAATTTCCTTTACCTAGAGATCGTTCTAGCACGACCTAATTCATTGTTATTAATAATTTTTAGTTAGGTAAAAAGAGATGGCGGCGCTCGCGGTGTATGCTGTTCAAACCTAACCGCTAGGCTTGGATGTGAATACTCGCCATCGACCACAAGAGACTGACTTTCCCTCGGAAGGGTTAATTTAAGCTTGTGTTGATGAAAAGATGAGAAATAACTAAACGGACACGGCTTGGCGTGTTGCTGGGTATGTGGATTCGCCTCTTCAATCTGAACTAGCTTGAAGCCGTTCAGGGTACACAGGGATGCCCACACTCCCGCGTTGCTTCCATGGGCATTGATAACAGGCATCAAGGTTACCAGCACCCAACTTAAGGCACTGATAAGCAACATAAATCGATGCTTTGAGTCTGTCAGTCGCACACGCAACACCCTGAAAACAAATTGCCCGCAACCTTAACACTAACTCAACAATTGCGTGTAGTTCTCATATCCATTTTTGTGACACGTAATTCACGTCAGAGAAGGTTGATTAGTCATTATTTTTCAATGAATTACTAGGCAGTGCTCACAATTCCATCAGGATGCATTTGAATACCGTATGCCTGTATGAAAAATTATTAAAGCAACGGTTTTCAGGAGGGAAGCATGGTTGAACAAGGAAACATCTTAGGCGACTTGATAGTCTCTGACAGGTACGAGCTACTTGGTATGTGCACGGGAAACGTGATAGTTCAGCGCAACAGTGTTCTCTACCTGTATGGCATAGTCTCTAAATCCATTACCTTAGAGCCGGGTTCCAAGGCCTTTATTCAAGGTATCGTTGGCGGGGATATTATCAACAATGGTGGGCATTACAGTATCACAGGTAGCGTACTTGGAAACATTATCGAGCCATCAGAGATCGAGTAATTCTGTAAAAGCAAAAAAGCCGAATGTGCAATACATTCGGCTCTGAGTTTTCTTTCTTACTTAAGCTGATTCAACAACTGCTCTGTCGGTCTAACAATCGCCACTATGGTCTCATCTAAGATGATAGCCGCAGCGTCAATCTGCGCTTGGTACGCCTTAGCGTCAGTTTCAGAAAGCTTGTCTCCTGCTTTAGCTACCTCTACTAACTTGAGGCCAAGCTCAGCAATCTCTTTCGCCTTCTCTGCCACTATCACCGTATCAACTGAAGATACGTTATCGGCAAAGATAGGCTTGGATGCGATGGCTGACATCTGTGCTTTTTGATAATGCATTTTGAGCTTATCTAATGCGCTCTCATCACCAGTACCATAAGCTTGAACAAGGTCTTGCATCTCATACACCGCCATACTCTCCACCGGAAGAGCATCTACAAAACGGTTCAGACGCTCATATTGGTTGTATAGCTCACCATGAGGTTCTGTAGAGATCCACTTCTCCCAGTTGCGGGCGTAATACTGAGCCGGCTCGATATAGTTTCCGAGAGTGCGTAGGTCGCCAATATTTTGTCCCTTAGCAATACGCTTAAGAAGCATATCCGCGTCCGCGTGATGACGAAGTCCTACCGAAACCTCAGACCAAGTGTCCATTACTTGCATACGCTTATACATACTGCGCTCATCGGTCAGATTTTGATCCGACCACAGGCGCTCTGCAATAGCGTAGCTACGAGGCCACAGATAGTTTTCAACCGTATAGCTGTCTTTGTTTTCAAGCCAGATGGTGATCTCGCCACCTAGGATAAGCTTCTCTTCATCCTTGTTCAGTACCGCCGGATAGCCGCCGTTTGGCTCAGGGATAACACTGCCTTTAATACTGCTGCTTGCAATCACCTCACCTGTGGTTGGCCAGCGTACATTACCGATTAGCTGATAACTGCCATCAGCAAAGCCTTTATCATCCAGCTTCAGGTTGAATTCGGTATAAGACATGAAGTTGTCGAAGTGGCCTACAAAGCTCTTACCCGGTACATACGACTTAATGAAGATCTCTTCACGAGACTTACCGTTATAGTCACTAAAGGCGCGGAAGCTACCATCTTTCGCTTCAATGATAGTAAGCGTTCCCTTACGTGGGCCACCCTTAGAGCGAGGCTTTAGCCATTGATAGGTAACGAACTTCTCGCCTTCATGCAGTTTGTCGTCTACCGTGATGCCCTTCGGCATAGGGTCATTACGATAGTGGTAGCTGGTCGGTTGAGGCTGATCTAGGTAGTAACCCGTTGAAAGAATACCTGGATATCCCTCTTTGGCTGCGCGACCAATACTGTCTTGGCCGCGCCAACTTTGAATGACGATGGAAGTCGGTAGGTCTTTGTGCCAGATTTCATCCCAGCCAGTCATCTTCTTGCCACGCTCTTCTAGCATCTTCTCGATCTTGACGTTCAAGTAAGATTGCAGACCGCGCTCACCGTCTAGGTTATTGTCTTTAATGAATTTTTGATGCTTTTCACTGTTTATCCATTGGGCGTAATTTGGCTCATCACCACCAATATGGAAGTACTCATCCGGGAATAGCTCTACCATTTCATCGAACACATCGCCCAGCATCTCATAAAGCTCTGGATTTAACGGGTCCATCAGCGGCTCGAATACCCCCCAACCACGCTCTTGCTCGTAGCTTTGCCCCTCACCACCAGACATCAGTCTTGGGTAAGCGTGAGCCACTGCTGAAGAGTGTCCTGGAAGAGAAACCTCTGGGATCACGCGGATACCTAAGTTTCTTGCATACTCTACCAAGTAACGTACTTGATCCTTGGTGTAGTAGTTGCCGTCCGAGGTTTCAGACCACAAACGAGTCCACGAATCCGTCTGAATGCGAATGCCTTGGTCGTCCCAGAAGTGCCAGTGGAAGACGTTCATTTTGGCAGATGCCATAGCGTCCAATTGCCTTAGCAGAACATCAAATTTGATAAAGTGGCGAGAGGTGTCATAAGAGATGCCACGCCAGCGAAAACGGGGTTCATCCACCACTGCAATCGCTGGAATGAAATAGCCGTCTGCTGTGGTGTTCACTAGCTGTAGTATGGTTTCGATACCATGGATAGCACCATATGGGCTAGGTGAGCTCAGGGTGATTTGATTGCCCTTGGTGGTGATCTTATACGACTCAACAGAGTCGATATTTTGAATCTCAGCCTTGGGTGCAGCCTCTATATCAATGATCAGGTTAGCATCTTTAGCATTGTCTACCTGCCAATCTAGGATAGGTACACCCGTTTGGCGCTCTAATCGCTCAATGAAGCGCTTGGCGGTGAACTCTACGCGGTCTGAGTTGAAGCCTTTGATAAATACCTTGAAGTTACCATCAACGGTTACTTGCCCCGATTCAAGCTCGACGCTTTGCGGATATGGCATAAGGTTTAAGTCTGTATTTGGTGCCATTGCAGAGGCCATTGGAGAGATTACTGCACCTGAGATTAGTAGAGATAAGAGTGTTTTTTTCATTATTTACCATCCTTAGGAAGCTACCCGCTCCGGTGAGGAGCACTTTGGGGGATGGAGCGAGTAGATATATAAAAATGGCTCTGGAATGCAGAGCCATTTGAGGGGGAAAGAAGATTAGTTAGCCGCAGCAGGACGCTGTGGTGCGCGCTCTTCAGCTTTCTCTTCAGAAACTTCCATTTCCATAGCCGCGCGCTCTTCATCAAGAATCGCTTTCGCTTGCTCTGGCGTTACTTGGTTAGCTGGAGTCACTAGGCTCACCACTACACCTGCTGTTAGCGCGAACAGGCAAGATGGGATTACAGGGTTACCCCAGAATGCGGTGAAGTCAGCGTTTAGCATTACAGTGAATGAAGCAACCGAAGCACCTACTAGCGTTGCGATAGCGCCTTGCCAGTTGTAACGCTTCCAGAAGCGACCCAACATACCGCACACGAACATGCCTGACATTACGGTTGAGATCATCTTAGTGATGTAGCCGATGATGTCGTTCGAAGTAAGAGCAAACAGTAGCGCCATGCCGATAACAATAACTAGAGCTAGACGAGAGTACTTCAGCATTGACTCTTTCGCTGGAACACGACCCGTGAACATTACGTATACGTCGCGCAGTAGGATAGATACGCCTGCGATAGCATCAGAGCTTGCGCTCGACATAGTTGCCGACAGACCTGCGATAAGAACAATCATGCCGATACCCACTGGCAGAACCGTTGCTGCAATGTATGGGAACGAGAAGTTCGGGTTAGTCAGTGTTGGGTCGATAGCGTGCGCTGCCATACCAATGATTGCTGGAATGATAGAGAAGAAAAGGTATAGAACACCAGAGCCAACGAACGAACGACGGATAGTCGATACGTCTTTACCTGAGTAGATACGCTGACGGAAAGACGGAGTCGCCAGTACGCCTACACCGATTACTACTGCTAGAGATACCGCAGGGATGATGCCCAGTTTTTCAATCGCTAGGAAGCTGGTCGCTGCTGGGTCCATCGCTGAATATAGGTTTTCCATACCGCCGATGTGTTGCACAGACAGCACAGCCATTAGAATGAAGCCAACAAAAAGGATGATAGCTTGAATGGTGTCAGTCCAAACAACCGCTGTGTAACCACCGATAACAACATAGATGGTAAAGGCTGCTGCAATGATGATCTTAGCAAGGTTAAGGTCGATGTCCGCAATCCACGCTAGGTACATACCACCACCTAGAATGTGCGCGCCAAGCCAGCCGATTGAAGCAACAAAGATTAGGATGCCTACTAGGTTCTTAACAATGCGATTCGCACCTACATAGTAAGCAAGCTCTTCACTCATGGTCATAAAGTTCATCTTACGAACTGGAGCGAACCATAGTGCGAGAAGTAGAATACCGATTGCACCGCCGATGCCGTAAAGCGCACCTGCCCAACCGTTAGCATAACCAAAGCCTACAGCGCCCATACTTGAGCCTGTACCCACCATGGTTGCTACTGTGGTACCAAGTACCAAGAATAGTGGAAGGCCGCGGCCACCCAACAAGAAATCTTCGCCTGATTTTTGGTTGCGGGATACAAACCACCCTAGCCAAATAAGAAAGCAGACGTAAACGCCAAATCCAGTTAAAAATAGCGTACTGTTCATGTAGCACCTCTCAGAGACATATTAAATCCATTTAAGAATTTTTTTCTATTTCGTTTTATATTTCAGTTAGTTACTTTATTATTAATACTGCGAAGTAACTTTTTTAATATGTAGGGTTGAGAGTATCCGGAGGATATTAACAATATCCCCTATTTCCAAATACTCTCTAGGTAAATTTTTGTGATATTAAATTGTGATCTATTCCGCGTTTTATTAACGACGGTCTTCGCGATAACAGGTCACATCAACTTCAACTTTTACATCTACCACTAGGTCACAAACCATGCAGATGCGCGCCGGTGGGTTTGCACCGAAGAACTCTTTAAATACCTTGTTAAAAGACTGGAAATAACGCGAGTCAGTAAGAACAACCTTCACATGAACCACGTCTTCAAGGCCGTAACCCGCTTCAGTCATAATGTCGACACAGTTTTGAATAGCTAGGCGAGATTGATCAATGATGCCACCTTCAACGACTTCACCGTCTGTCATTGGCGTTTGACCTGATACATATAGGAAACCACCTGCCTCTGTTGCGCGAGAAAATGGTAGGTGCTGACCACCTGTACCTGTACCACCTTCAACACCGTAACGCTTAATAGTCATTTTTAACTCCAGTTATTTACTTTAAATATTGATATTCTTACCAATATATTTTTTACAGTTAGCTTGGTTAATATTTATTTACTTGCGGTAAATAAACACACCAGAACGATTATTTTTAACTTCACCTTTTTGGTAAGTTAATTGTCCGTTTACAAAGACACTGATAATTCCATCTGCAACTGAAATAGGATTTTCAAAGGTTGCTGTGTCTTTAATACTTTTCGGGTCGAACAGAACTAAATCGGCAAATGCACCGCATTTGATTTCTCCTCGTCCAGATAGGTTGTAACGTTCAGCCGACATGCCCGTCATCTTGTGAATAGCTTCTGGAAGGTCGAACAGCTTTTCATCACGGCAGTAATGGCCTAACACCTTAGGGAAAGTGCCCCACAATCTTGGGTGTGGATGCGGGTCATTCGGCAGACCATCCGAGCCCACCATGGTTAGCTTGTACTTAAGCACACGCTTCACGTCGTCTTCATCCATGCAGTGATACACAGCACCGGCTGGTTGAAGTGCTTTAGCCGCCTCCATCAGTGGCAGGTTCAAATCATCAGCAATGGCTTTAAGTGTCTTGCCTGCATGCTCTGGCATAGACTTCGACCAAGTAATGAAGATGTCGAAGTCATCGGTCACCTGTTTGAGGTCTAAAGTCGAAGAGCTCGCCGAATACGGGTAGCAATCACAAGAAACGTCTTGATGCTTGGAGGTCTTATCCATCAGATCGAGCACCTCTACGGTACGCCCCCAATTGCCAGCACCAGCACATTTCAGGTGAGAGATAACAACAGGCACCTTGGCATACTGACCTGTTTCAAACGCCTCTTCCATCGCACTTAAAATCTCTTCAAACTCAGTGCGCATATGTGTGGTGTAGATACCGCCATGACCAGAAAGCACCTTAGCTAACTGCATCACCTCGTTGGCATTGGCTTGCTTAGCACTGGCATAAGCCAGACCTGAGCTCAAACCCAAAGCACCCTGCTCCATAGCCAGGTCTAGATTGGACTGCATCTTGGCAATCTCTTCTTCTGTCGCAGTGCGCTGCAGATCATCCATCACTTGGTTACGCAGGGTCGTATGCCCAACAAGAGCGGCCACGTTTACGGCAGGCTTAGCCTCTGCCACAGCTTCTGCGTATGCCTTAAAGGTTGGATATTTGAAATCTTCTTGATTACCCAACAGGTTCATCGGATCAGGTGGATCGCCCGCTAGAACCGTTGGTGATGCACTGATACCACAGTTGCCAACAATAACCGTGGTCACGCCTTGGCTTATCTTTGGTAGGCAGTCTGGGTAACGAATTACGTTAGTGTCATCGTGGGTATGTACATCGATAAAACCGGGCGCTAGCGCCATGCCAAAACCTTCAACTAGCTCTGCTGCTGATTCATGGTCGATATGGCCGATCTCAACGATTTTTCCATCTTGGATTGCTACATCAGCGTGAAACGATTGCTCACCTGTGCCATCAAACACTTCTACATTTTTGATTATGGTGTCGAACAACATTTTTCACTCTCTCAACCCGCTGTTTTGATGTGATTATGTTAGAAAAGTGAGCGTCGTTTTTTAGTGACAAAACACACAAACTATTTTAAATTGTGTGATAGTTTCTATCTTGAAACATATAAAAATAAAGCTTATATCATAAAAAACATACACTTAAGCTATGTTAGGAAACAAACAATGAACTCTGTTACTGCCCAAATCGATGTTACTAAGTATCATCAAGATAGTTTCTCACTACTACAAAAAGGCCAAAAAGGGAGAGCTGTTTCACAGTCTGAAAACCAGACTTACAGCCTACCTAAAGAAGAGGTTTCTTTACCCGTCGCGGTTATCAAGCAATCAGCGCTAACTAACAACCTAAATTGGATGCAAAGCTTCGCTGACCATCACCAAGTAAAACTGTGTCCGCACGGCAAAACTGCCATGACTCCTAGCTTCTTTAGTCAACAACTGGCTACTGGCGCATGGGGTATTACGGTTGCAACACCTGCTCAAGCTGAGGTTGCAGCAATGGCTGGCGCTAAACGCATCATCATGGCTAACCAACTGGTGGGTAAGGCCAACATGGCCATCATTGCTGAGCTTATTCGTGATTTTGATGCGGATTTCTACTGCTGCGTCGACTCCCTAGTGAACCTGCACCAACTTGATAGTTACTTCTCAAATTCCGAGCAACAGCTAAACGTACTAATTGAGTTTGGTGTGGAAGGCGGACGCTGTGGTGCACGCTCTGCATCAGAAGTGCTAGAGCTAGCAGAAGCTATTCAAAGCATGCCAGCACTCAAGCTAGGCGGTATCGAACTGTATGAAGGTGTAATTCATGGCGAAGGTGCCGAGCAGCGCATTCGTGATTTTCTTGGTCAGGCACTGAATCTGGTTGAGTCCTTGTCTATGGACGGGCTTATCCAAGGAGAGCCTATCCTTACCGGTGCTGGCTCTGCTTGGTATGACGTTGTAGCAGAATGCCTTTCAAACCTAACCCATTGTCTCGCAATTATTCGCCCAGGTTGCTACGCCATTCACGACACGGGCATCTACTGGGATGCTCAAAGTAAAGTAATGCAACGCGCGCAGGTAAACCAAGGCTATGCGTGCGAACTGGGTGGTGATCTTGAATCTGCACTAGAAGTTTGGGCCTATGTTATCTCTCGCCCTGAAGCCGGAAAGTTGGTTGTGGGCTTAGGTAAGCGTGATGTTGCATTTGATGCTGGATTGCCTATCGCAGAGCGTGGTTACAGAAGCGGCGAGCCTATCTCTGTGGAGGGTTTAGTATCGACTGCGGTGATGGACCAACACACCTTCGTTGAAGTGAATCCGAACAGTGATATTGAAGTGGGTGACATGATAGCATTTTCTACCTCACACCCATGCTTAACCTTTGATAAGTGGCGATATATTGCCATCTGCGATGATGAATATCAGATTACCAACTGGGTAGAAACCTGTTTCTAGACCTTTATAATAGCGTCAGATCTTGGGCTCACGATTTACAGTGTAAAGGTTGAGCCCTCCCTACCGATAAGGATCAGCAACCTTGAGTTTAGAAGTAGACATTATCTCCCAGATCACCGAGCGCTTCCCTGCACTGCGCGAGGCAGAAAAGAAAGTCGCTAAATTGATCGTGGATGATATTAACTTTGCCGCTAACGCCAGCATCACAGAGCTAGCTGAAAGTGCCCAAGTGAGTGAGGCAACCATTACCCGCTTTGCTAAGGCCGTGGGCTGTAGCAATGTTCGAGACATGAAGATAAAGCTGGCTCAAAGCCTAACCGTAGGTCAGCGTTTTATCCTAGAACCTGTCGACCAGACTGGCTATCAAGGCATCTATGAATCTATCAAGCAAAGCTTAGATATCAACCGAAAACTGTTTAAAGAACAAGACGTTGAAACTGCAGTTAGCTGGCTACACAACGCACGTCAGATAATAGCGGTAGGTATGGGTGGCGGCTCAACCATAGCCTCAAAAGAGCTTCAGCATCGCCTGTTCCGCTTGGGCTATCCGGTGGTTGCCTACAATGATGGTTTGCTATCACGCATGGTAGCGGCAACCGCTGATGCCAACGATGTGCTAGTAATGATCTCGGCAACCGGCTATACCCCTGTCATTACCGAAACCGCAGAACTTGCCAAGCAATATGGCATCAAGGTGATTGCAATTACCCCAGATGAAACACCGCTAGCCAAGATTGCGGATATCCTGTTACCAATCAAGCACATGGAAACGGACTTCATCTACAAGCCGTCTGCCTCTCGCTACGCCATGCTGGCTTTAGTGGATGTGATCTCTATGGGTCTAGCGGTAAATCATAAGAACCGCTCCAGAGATAAACTGCGTCGCCTTAAGGTCGCACTGGATTCACACCGTGGTGGCGGTGATCGTCAACCACTTGGGGATTAACACTAAAAAGGGCTCTAAATGAATTTAGAGCCCTTTTCGTAATGTCTGGTGCTGCTGTGCACTAAAACCCTTTCAAAATATCCGAGTGGTAAGCGGCAGTGTCCAACTGCACATCATACTTTTTTGCCCAATCATCCAACTTGTTCTGAGCTTGGTTTAGGCTACTCATAGTTAGGGTGTTATCGTCTAATTCCCAAAGCTGACGGGAACCCTCATAGCTAAATTGAAGTGCAAGCATTGCTTCAGCGTTGCCCTGCTCTGCTGCAGCAAGTAGCTTTCGGTTCTTACGATAAATGAGATTCAGCGCCTGCTTTAAATCCCACACATAAGCGACTTCTTTCATTTTTGGGTGGCTTTTAAACTTAATCAACACAGCAGCCAAAGCAATCGCACTCACGACTACGCCCAATAGGTTCCAGTGGAAGTGGCTTCCTGTTTCAGAAGGGAAAATGAGAATTAGCGACTGAGAAATGGCCAAACTGGCAATGGCAAGGCTAGCAATACAGCCGACAATAACGACCTTTAGGCGTGAACGGTATACTTGCTTGTCGATCTTCTGTAACTGCATCTTTGTCCTTTAGGGTAAAACATTGAGTCAATTGGCTTGAGTGTCAGGGATTATACATTCATCAACAGTCAGAATAAGGGGATGTTGCTGGAAAGCAGACTTTTGTCTGAGAAATTATGACGATCAGGAAAGGCGTGTTAGAGATTTAGGGGCTAAGGCCTGTAGCTCTCTGCTGTTTTTGAAGAGTCGACAGACCGAATTGAAACACGTTTTTGCCCCAAAGTGTGTTTGTCTTATTCAAAAGCTCTCTTTGTTAGTTAAGCAACACAGCTTAGGTTAGCTAATGTCTGTTACGGCTCCAAAAAGGGGACAACTCATGTTAACTAAACCTTGAAATATAAAGTCGACTTTAGGGTTGGTAACTACTCTTTTTCACTAAATCATCCAATACAGCTTTGTCTTCCAAATAACAGCAATTTGGGACACGGTATTTTTTCTTCATTGTTCAATACTAATGCCTGAAAGCGACTAGTTGGTCGCCCAATGTATCTCGTCGAGCGTGGGAGTGGTATATGAATCAGCCCAGATTTATACCGCTTATGGTGGTTGGATGTGTAGGTGGAAAATCAATAATGACGTGTAAGTGTAATGATGAACAGTATATGGAACGCGTTGAATGCTTCATTAATGAGTATGGTTATCCCGAATCGAATTGGTGGTTAAGCTCAGGATTAGAACCATGAAAATTAGATATAATATTGATGACAAATTTGTCTTTGTTCCACAAGATAACACTCTTATTAAAGTGGAGAATAAAAGTCAGCATCTCTCTCTTGGTACAAACGAGACTCGGCTACTTGAGTATTTTGTGGAGCATCGCAATACGACCATTTCACGACATGAGCTGGTCTCAGCACTTTGGAACAATCGAGACGTTTATGTGAACGAATCAAGTCTCAGGCAGTCTGTATCAACATTAAGAAAAGCTCTTGGCGATTCCACTAAGTTACCCAAGTTCATTAAAACCGTACCGAAGGTTGGGTATGAATTCATCGCTATCGCAAACCCTATTTCCTTTGTTTCAAACGAACACAGTTTATTCAGTAAAAATGAACCTAATTTTACTGACAACAGCGTGGTTAAAGGCACACTTACCCCCCCCTATTTAATGCATCATAAACAACTCATTAGAATTGAGGCCTTTGTTCTCTTACTGGTGCTTACTCTTTTAGCCGAGTTACTCTATTGGTTCTCGCAATAAAGAAGACCGCTCTATCACGTGTTGAATCAAATAAGGTTAGGCTCGTAACACATTTTAGTAATGCTGGTACGTGAGTCTAGCCACCCACTAATACACGCCGTGCAATAAGCTTTGCGAGCTTCTTTTCTTTCACATCCTAATGCAACCCATTTTGACAAATTGACTTGGTTTGCCAAAGAACAGCAATTTGGGACACGGTTTTTTTTCTACCTTGTTCAATACTAGTGCCCAAAAGCGACTAGCTGGTTGCCCAATGTATCTCGTCGATTGTAGGAGTCATAAATGAATAGACGCAGATTTTTGGCTCTCTTAGCGGCGAGCCCTTTAGCTGGATGTGTGAGTGCGAGACCAATGAGTGTAGAAAAGTATAATGGTTCAGAGGTGATTGTAATTGGAGCTGGGCTTTCTGGTCTGATAGCAGCAGTAAGACTAATCGAACATGGTGTCAGTGTCACACTGGTTGATAGTGAACCTCGAGTCGGTGGGCGTATTTACTCCGTACCTATCGGAGGTACTCATGCCAACCTTGGTGCGCAGTACGTTTTTGAAAGCGACAACGAATATATGAATAAATATGTGCGACGTGTCGACTGCTTCACTAATGAATACCCTAAGCTATTCGATCCCAATACGGGGAACCATGGCATCCTCTGGAATGGCCAGTTTGTCAAGGATCGCGGCGAGGGCGTTTTTCAGAAACTTCCAATAGGTCGAGAGTCTTTACTGCAATGGGATGAGTCTCTCAAACAAATGGCAAAACACCGTAAAGAGATAATGAAAAGTCGTAATTATGTTTTTGATAAAGAACCTCCTTCACAGCTTTGGTTGGCATTGGATCAAATGTCAGGCTCGGATTATCTGTCTAAATACAACCCAGATGTTGAGGACCTTTTTAATATGATGTTGACCCCTGAAGGAGGTGTTGGTACTTCAGAAACATCGGCCTTGTTGATGGCAGGTTGGTACGGTGGTGAAGAGAAAGGCATGAGTTATTTGGTTGAAGGGGGCAACCAAGAAATGGCAGAAGCCATTGCAAAAGATATCCGTGCCAAAGGTGGGAAAATATCACTCTCAACTAAGATTATCAGCGTGGAAAACGTGGAGGATAAGGTTATTGTGACAACAGAATCGGGGCAAAATTTGTCATCAGACTATGTCATTGTTACCACTCCTGCACCCATCACACGAGGCATTGTTAAAGGATTAAGTGCGGAAAAAGCACAAGCACTTGAAGCGGTAAGCTATGGTGCCAGCATGCAAGTTGCTTTGCATATCAAAGACTATACCAGTGATAAAAAACTCGCGTCTTGTCTTTTCCATAATGAGAAAGTGAATGCATATATGGATCAAACTAGAACACATGAAGACAATGAAACCGTAGTTAGCATAAACATTGCTGGCAGCGAAGCACAAGATTTAGATGACAGTGCTATTCTCAATCGAGTCGCTGAGCCTCTCTCAAAGATACATCCAAATTTTACTCTGGATAAGTCCGTCATTGATTACAAAATAAAGAAATGGCCGCTTGGCATAGCAAGGTTCCCTCCAGGCTTTCTAACCCAGAACATTGATCAAATTAGACTACCGGTTGGTCGTATATATTTCGCAGGTGACTATACCCACAGTCCAGAATTGTCCGGGGCTGCATGGTCTGGTGTCAGAGCCGCAAATGATATCTTGTCTGAGTTGAGCTAAAGGCTCAGGGTTGAAATTAACTGGCTAAGTATTCATAGTGGAATGCAAATAGATTTCGTTACTTTCACTGTGGATACCATGAAACATCCCACATTCAGCATTGTTCCCGAACAAACCCTGTTCGCTACATTGCCTCCTCATCTTCGTCAGCGTTTTGAGGTTGCGCTTGAGCTGATGCATGAGAAGTTGTACGAAAGTTTGTCATGGGAAATGGTTGCAGAAAAAAGTGCTATTTCTCCACACCACTTTCATCGCCAATTTAGCGAACTATTTCAAGAGACACCGGGACACTATTTAAGTCGAATACGGTTGCAGCAAGCGGTTCATCTACTGATGGCTAATAGTCAAACAAAGGTTATTGATATCGCACATAGTTCTGGATACTCGTCATCTCAAGCTCTAGCAAAGGTACTTAAAAGAGAGCTGGGGGTGACCGCAAATGAGATCCGTCTCGCGAGCGCTAATGCAACACCCGATCAAATCTGTGAAATGCTTGATAAGCTCTCACATCCTAGATGTGGCGATAGCTTTGAAAAACATCTGGCGATGTCTATGCCAACAGAGCTGGTTTGGTATGTTGAGCGCGGTGTTAAAGTGATAGAAGTCCAAAACTTTGATTGGGATACCGCATACGAGAAGCTGGGCGATCAAAGTAAAAGACTGCTAACTATAACCCCTATAAAAGGTATAGATAGAGAATGGCGCAATGCATCTATGACTGTGGCAGATTGGGGAGCCCCAACTTACCAACACAACGGTACGATTAAAGAGGGCTACTATCTGTGTTGCGAGGTACTTGTGCTTACTGATGTTGCTTATATCACAGCTATTAAGTCGTTGTTTGAACAGGCCAACAAGCTCAAGTATCAAGTTGATGAATCACGAGACTTGATTGAGATGATGCTCAATGTCCATCATGAGGGAAAAAAAGGGGCTACGTTCTCTTTTCAACTACCAGTTAAAATAGTGTAAGCAATTGGCTTTTTGACAGACTTGGCTGAGGTGCTTCTGAGGCTAAACAAACAGTTACTTTAGAAGAGACTCGATTGGAGTGCTTGCTATCTTTGAGTGCGACTATGGTAGAGTTCTGACTGACTTACAGTAATCCGTTAATTGCTAAATTAGCAAAGTCCATAACACGGAAATGTCCAAAAATGTGTTACTAAAGTAGAGAGATGATGGAAGTAACGACTTTGGAAAGACAAGCAACTATATCTATTTTGTTTAAACATAGTTGCTTGTTGATTTTAAAAATTGAAGTTATTTCACTTCATATCTCAGTAGAACTTCATTATCTAAAACAACATTGGTAGACCAGATAAAGTTTGCTCCTGCGCCGCTGAATTTCTCAATAAAATCCATATAAGACTTCTTATTGTCTACACCAATCTCATCTTCTGAATATTGGGTTGCTTGAGGCCATGAGTTGGAGTCGAAACTTTGCTTCATCCAATCGCTTGGGGTTTCCCAGTGAGCAGCGTACGCATTTTCTCCATTGTCTGTACCTTCAGTGGTGCAGGTTTCAGACAAACGTTTACCATCCACTTCACTCAGGCAGCTTAGGTCGTAGATAGGGGCTGTGTAGAATGTTTGTGCTTGCCAATCGGAGTTGGTTACGGTTCCATCGCTAAAGCTCGCGATAAACCCGCCATCACCAGGGTGAAATGCCTTTCCTCGATTATCTTCGGTACCCAGGCCTAGGTTTTCTTCCCAGTCAATGACCTTGACCGCAATGGTATAAGGCTTGTTAACCTTGAATTTTACGATACTAGAATTGAAGGGAGTGAAGGGAACTGTGTCTACCGCAACCAGTTGACCATTAATGTACAGCTCAAAGTAGTTATCAGCAAAGATATAGCCAGTGATCTCTTCTCCGTCAGCATCTACAACGGCTAAAGGGACTGAGTCTTCATCAACATCTGCAATACTTTGAGGGGTGATGTTGGAGCACTCTTCATACAAGTCCTTCGCTTTCGGCGCAGTAGTAAAGTGGTTATCAGCAGGAACCGTCCATACCTTGCCGTCAGAGCTAGTAATCTCGCCAACACCAGCAACACGACTTCTTCCATTCTCACACTGAAAAAGGTTTTCCTCGATTGTCTTAGCACGCCCTTGAGTGATGCTAGCTGAACCCTTGTAATCACTAATGCCAGTGCTAGCAACCGAGTCAGATGAAGGAGAGCACCCCGCTAAAAATAAGGTTACAGATGAAAGAGCGATAACTTGGCTGTTTTTGATAACCATTGGCGGAGATCCTGTTTGGGTAAGAAGTTTAAGCGTAGTTTTAACCAGAGAGAGGTCAATTCGACTCTCTAAATAAGGTGCGTATTCTGCCCATTAGACTGTAAACGAACGTAAACAGCACGCAATGTTGGGTAAACTTATGCTCTCATCTTGAGCAATTTTAGGAACAGATTCAAAACTACGACTCTCTGCTAGTTTCTGATTGCTATTCCTACCTCATTCGCTAATAATCGAGGCAATGTTACCGTAACACTTAGACGTACTGTGAAGAATAAAAGGACATCTCTGCAAGACATTGCCGACCAAGTTGGCGTAACCAAGATGACGGTGAGTCGCTACCTAAGGGACCCAGAAAAGGTATCGCAAAAGACTCGTGACAAGATTGAAAAGGTCATCACAGAAACCGGCTATATCCCCAATAAAGCCCCTGCTCTGCTCTCGAACTCCAAGAGTTTCGCTATCGGTGTTCTGGTTCCTTCACTCACCAACCAGGTATTCGCAGATGTTATTAGTGGTATCGAAGAGGTCACTGAACCCGCCGGCTATCAGGTGATGTTGGCCCACTACGGCTACTCTCCTGAAGTAGAAGAAAAGCACATCACCTCGCTGCTTTCATATCAAATCGACGGTCTGATCCTATCCGACTTCGAACACACCGAAAGAACGCTCGCCATGATTGAGATGGCAGGTATTCCAACTATTGAAATCATGGGCTCGAGTAAGACTCCTATCCATCAATCTGTCGGCTTTGATAACAAAAAAGCGGGCTATTTGATGACTAAGGCACTTCTAGAAAAGGGGTATAAGCATCCTGTTTATCTTGGTGCTCAGCTCGATAGACGAACCGAGCTAAAGCGCGAAGGCTATCGAGACGCCGTTGAAGAGTTTGGTGTTATGCCAATTGAGATGCTGACCGAAGAAGGCTCCTCTTTCTCTCTAGGACGTGAATTACTGACCAAGACGCTAGAGCAACATCCACAAGCCGACAGCTTCTTCTGCACCAATGACGATATCGCAACTGGGGTTGTGTTTGAGTGCCAGCATCAAGGGATCTCAATACCTGAGCAAATCGCAGTAGCCGGATTCCATGGTCTGGATGTAGGTCAATCACTAGTGCCAAGGCTTGCCAGTGTGGTTACCCCTCGTAAAGAGATAGGCGAAATCGCAGCAAAACAGCTACTACAAAGAATCGAAAGTAAATCGAAGAAAACCGACAACATCTGCCTAGATGTAGAGTTAGATTTTGGAGAAAGCGTCTAGCGTTAACAGGGTCTATAACGGCTTATAGACCCATCTCAATTTTAAAGCTTTTTAGACAAAACACTCAGCGCGCCACTAATACCGGTTTCTAGTTCAACCAGATTGCTTGCCAGCATATAAGCTGGAGTGGTGATCACCTTATTCTCTTCATCCACATGATGCTCAACTGCAGAGCAAGCAATATGCTTAACGCCTGTCGGCTCAAGTGCCTGGATGGTATCGGCATCACTGCCAATGGTCAGAGATACGTTTGGTAGGGATTTGGCCACCAACACAGGAGCGATACACATCGCCAATACCCATTTTCCTTGTCCATGGAAATCGTTGATTGCTTGGCTGATCTCAGGAAGCACACCGTACTCAGCGCCTTTCACTGCAAAATCAGAGAGGTTCTTGGCGGCACCGAAGCCACCCACAAACACCAAGGCATCGAAGTCACTTTGGTTGAGCTTAGCAAGTGACTGGGTATTGCCGCGGCTAACTCTGTTGGATTCTGCCAATACATTACGTTGCTCAGATTCAAACACCTCACCAGTTTGGTGATTTACGACATGAAGTTGAGTGATATCCGGAGCAAATGTTTGGTACTCAATGCCGAGCTTTTCTAATGAGAGCATAGTAATCACACTTTCGTGAAGCTCCGAGCCATCAAATACACCCGAACCTGACAGTACAACTGCGACCTTAGCCATAATGCGTTTCCTTATCTTGTTGTTGGTTTATTCCAATATATGCCTGCTGATAAGAAACATAAATTTTCGATGTGACAATCTGACTGCTGAATAGAGAGTAAACCTCACAATTGTGATCCACTTAAACCTGCGCTACTCATCTCCATTTGCTTTCATTTTTTTAGATATATATGCATCACTCTAACTAAGCTTGAAAACTCGATAAAATACATATCCTGTAACAGTACGCATCCCCTTAAAGCCTTTGTATAGCCTCGTTTTAACGATCCAGATCTCAATTTTTAGATGAATCTCAAAATCCGCTTTATTTTACAAATGTTACTGGTAACTTGTTACCCGTAACTTAGAGCATAACAATCCAACTCTAAGAAAAACTATCGCGAGGTCTCCCCCGAGTCTGGCGAATACAAACAGAAGAAGAATGTCGCCACATGAGTGGCGGTGCGTGAACTCAAAAGTCGGCTATCTGGCTGTGATAGACCGCAAAATGACTTGGCTACAAACGACTTAGCCAACCTCTGCACACTTAGGAGTGATAAAAAATGTCCAACAATTTCAGCGCCCTAGCCAATTCGGTAGTGGAGAAGATGGGTGGAGCGAGCAATGTGATTGCCCTTACCCACTGTATGACCCGCCTGCGTTTTGTTACCAAAGACGAAGCGGGGATCGATGCCGATGCGCTTAAGAAGATCAAGGGTGTTATGGGCGTTGTGCAAAACGGTGACAAGTGCCAGGTTATCGTGGGTAACAATGTGGCTGCGGCATACAAAGAGGTGATGAAACTGCTTAACCTTGATGGTAGTGCAGCAGATGACGCTCCAGCTCCTAAAGTGAAACTGACTCCTAAGGTTATCGGCGCCAAGATGCTTGATGCACTTGTGGGCACCATGTCACCGCTTATCCCTGCCATCATCGGTGGCTCTATGGTTAAGCTTGCGGCCATGCTTCTGCTGATGTTCAACGTTTACGAAGCTGACCACTCGACCATCATCCTACTGAACACCATAGGTGACGGTGCCTTCTTCTTCCTACCTATCATGGTAGCGGCATCGGCAGCGATTAAATTCAAAACCAATATGTCATTGGCCATCGGTATTGCCGGCGTCTTGGTTCACCCTAACTTTATTGACCTGATGGCTCAGGCGGCCGAAGGTAAGCATGTTGACCTATTTGGTATCCCAGTAGAGTCTGTGCGCTACACCTACACCGTTATTCCTGTGCTTATCATGACTTGGATTCAGTCATACATTGAGCGCTGGGTAGATAGCATTACTCCTACCGTGACTAAGAACTTCCTTAAGCCAATGCTTATCGTTCTAATCGCAGCGCCAATCGGCATCCTTCTGGTAGGCCCTATGGGTATCTGGATTGGTACGGCTATCTCTACTCTGGTTTACACCATCCACGGCACTCTAGGCTGGCTAGCAGTAGCTATCATGGGCGCACTATGGCCACTACTTGTACTGACTGGTATGCACCGTGTGTTTACACCAACCATCATCCAAACCATCGCTGAAACTGGTACCGAAGGCATGGTAATGCCATCTGAAATCGGTGCAAACATAGGTATGGGTGGCGCATGTCTAGCGGTAGCTTGGAAGACTCGTAACATCGCTCTTAAACAAACCTCTATGGCAGCAGGTGCATCAGCCCTAATGGCGGGTATCTCAGAGCCAGCACTATACGGCGTATTGGTTCGCTTGAAGCGACCACTCATCGCGACCCTAATCACAGGCTTTATCGTAGGTGGCCTAGCAGGCTATGCGGGCATCGCCAGCCACTCAATGGCCGCACCTAGCCTATTCACCAGCGTGCAGTTTATCGACGTAAACGACCCAATGAGCTTGGTGTGGGTACTTGGCCTAATGGCACTGTCGGTAGTTCTTTCGTTCGTCCTAACCCTAATGCTTGGCTTTGACGATATCCCTAACGAGGAAGAAGACGACATGAACAAGTCTCACAAGAAAGAAGCGGATAAAAAAGAAGAACCAAAGCTTACTGAAGCTCCAGTAGCTGCCAAAGCCACCGCTTAAACATCAAATTATTTAGCCACCTCAGCTTGGGGTGGCTACAAAAAATTAAAGGCACAGCATGTCCAAAACTACATTTCCATCAGATTTCCTTTGGGGTGGCGCAATTGCCGCTAACCAATCAGAGGGTGGCTACCGAGAGGGTGGCAAAGGATTAACCACAGTAGATATGATCCCTTACGGTGAAAACCGCATGCCTATCAAGCTTGGTCAAGTGGACTCGGTTGAGCTAGACCCAAGTGAATACTATCCAAGCCATAACGCTATCGATTTCTATAATCGCTACAAAGAAGACATTGCTCTTCTGGCTGAGATGGGGTTCAAAACCTTCCGTATTTCAATCGCTTGGGCTCGCATCTTCCCGAAAGGTGATGAAGAAACACCAAACCAAGAAGGCATCGACTTCTACCGCTCAGTATTTGAAGAGTGCAAGAAATACGGCATCGAGCCGCTGGTAACCCTGTGCCATTTCGATGTGCCAATGCACCTAGTGAACGAATATGGTTCATGGCGCAGCCGCGAAATGATCACCTTCTTTGAGCGTTATGCCCGTACCTGTTTCGAGGCCTTTGATGGCTTGGTTAAGTACTGGCTAACCTTTAACGAAATCAATATTTTACTGGCTAGCCCATTCTCGGGCGCGGGAATACTCTTCCAAGAGGGCGAGAACCAAGACCAAGTGAAATACCAAGCAGCGCACCATGAACTGGTCGCTAGCGCCTTGGTAACTAAGTTGGCTCATGAGATCAACCCTGAAAACCAAGTGGGCTGTATGCTGGCCGGCGGTAACTTCTACCCATACTCCTGCAAGCCTGAAGATGTTTTCACAGCAATGCAGAAGGACCGTGAGAACCTGTTCTTTATCGATGTTCAGTCACGTGGTTACTACCCTTCTTACGCTCAGCGTGTATTCGATGAGAAAGGTGTCGTTCTCGACATTCGCGAAGAAGACCACGAGATCTTGAAAAAT
The DNA here is from genome assembly GCF_024347675.1 of Vibrio ishigakensis. Taxonomy (NCBI): domain Bacteria; kingdom Pseudomonadati; phylum Pseudomonadota; class Gammaproteobacteria; order Vibrionales; family Vibrionaceae; genus Vibrio; species Vibrio ishigakensis. Next base: position 410,624 of record NZ_AP024882.1, read on the forward strand.
ACCGTAGATTTCGTCTCATTTAGCTACTACGCATCTCGCTGCGCATCAGCAGATATGAACGAAGGCAACACCAGCGCTGCTAACGTAGTGAAATCCATAAAGAACCCACACTTGGAAGCAAGTGACTGGGGTTGGGTTATCGACCCATTAGGTCTGCGTATCACGATGAACACCCTGTATGACCGCTACCAGAAGCCTCTGTTCCTGGTTGAAAACGGCCTAGGTGCAAAGGATGTATTGGATGAAAGCGGTCAGGTAAATGATGACTATCGCATCGACTATCTGCGTGCTCACGTACAAGCAATGAAAGAAGCCATCAAGGATGGCGTGCCTCTAATGGGCTTCACGCCTTGGGGCTGTATCGACCTTGTGGCTGCCTCTACCGGTGAAATGAGCAAGCGCTACGGCTTCATCTATGTGGATAGAGACAACCTAGGCAACGGCACCTTAAACCGTATCCCGAAGAAGTCATTCTACTGGTACAAAAAGGTCATCGAGAGCAACGGCGAAGATCTCGATTAATACCGACTATAAGTGCGGCAGAAGCCGCACAATTATTATAAAAATCTCATGAGGGGTTTATGAATAACAACACCGCAGTTTTTATCATTATGGGTGTTTCAAGCACCGGTAAATCGACTGTTGGCGAGATGTTCGCACAGGAGATCCGCGCTAAGTTTATCGATGGCGACGATCTGCATCCTAAAGCGAACGTTCTAAAAATGTCTCAGGGTGAAGCGCTAAACGATCAAGACCGCAATCCTTGGCTAGAAAGAATCCGTGATGCTGCATTTAGCATGGAGATGAAGAACGAGCGTGGCGTGATTGTCTGTTCAGCGCTCAAGAAATGCTACCGCGATAAAATCCGTGAAGGGAACCAAAACGTTATCTTCCTGCACCTTCACGCCGACAAAGCAATCATCGCAGAGCGTATGCAAAATCGTGAAGGGCACTTTATGCCACTGTCACTGCTTGATGATCAGTACGCGACCATGGAAATGCCGACTGATTTAGAGACTAAAACCCATCAGGTGGATGTGTCTAACGACCTCTACGAAGTGGTTTCTGAATGTGTCACCTTAGCGAAGCAATATCTGGATTGAAAGAATGAACAACACAGTTATTCAAGTTACCCTCGACATCATTGAAAGAAGCAAACAGCGTCGTGAAGACTATGTTCAGCGCATGCAAAAACAAGCACAGCACGGACCAAACAGAGGTTCTCTTTCATGCAGTAACATGGCACACACTGTGTCGATCTGTGGTGACCAGCAGCGCGATAAAGTACTTGATTTCACTAAGATTAATCTGGGTATCGTAACGGCATACAACGATATGTTAAGCGCCCACCAGCCTTATGAAACCTATCCTGAACTCATCAAAGAGGTGATGTCTAAGATGGGTCACAGCGCTATGGTTGCGGGTGCCACGCCTGCAATGTGCGACGGTGTTACTCAAGGGCAAGAGGGCATGGATATCTCCATGTACTCACGCGACCTTATCGCCCAGTCCACGGCGGTTGCTCTAAGCCACAATACCTTCGATTGTACGGCGCTTTTGAGCATCTGCGACAAAATTGCACCAGGCCAGTTGATGGGTGCTCTCTCTTTTGGTCACCTGCCTACTTCATTTATTCCAGCCGGCCCAATGTCCTCTGGCATTTCTAATGCTGAAAAGGTCAAAGCAAGACAACAACACGTTGCGGGCGAAATTAATGATAGAGAGCTTCTAGAGAAAGAGTGTGGAGCGTACCACTCACCAGGTACTTGTACCTTCTTTGGCACAGCCAATACCAACCAATTGGTGTTTGAAGCCATGGGTCTAATGCTACCAGGCTCAGCCTTCGTGCCAGTTGGTAGCGAACTCAGACACGCACTGAATATCGCCTCTATCAAGAACATGGTTGCCATCTCTGGTGGTCAAGGGCGTCCGCTGTACAAAGTGGTAGACGAAAAATCTATCGTTAATTCACTGGTGGCTCTTATTGCGTCAGGCGGCAGTACCAATCACACCATTCATATGATAGCGGTAGCCAGAGCGGCGGGTTTGATAGTGACTTGGGATGATCTCGATGCCCTATCAAGCGTCGTACCACTACTGGCACGTGTTTATCCAAACGGCCCCGCTGATATCAACTATTTTGAGCGCGCGGGCGGTGTTCCAGCACTACTGAAAAACCTTTCTGAGCGTGGCTTGATCCATATGGATGCGACGCCGGTGTACGGCACCATGCAGGATTATCTGAAGACGCCAAATCTGGAGAACGGCAAACTGGTTTACTTGCCAATCCACGATAGCCAAGACTCGGATGTGATTGCTCCGCTAGGTAAAAGCTTCAGCGAACAAGGTGGCCTTAAGGTACTGGCCGGTAACCTAGGCCGTGGGGTGATGAAGATCAGCGCGGTTGCTGAAGAGAATCATGTAATCCAAGCACCTGCATTGGTGTTTCATAGCCAACATGATGTGAAGCGTGCCTATGAGGCGGGAGAGCTGGATAGAGACGCAATCGTAGTGGTGAGACATAATGGCCCTGCGGCCAACGGTATGCCTGAGCTTCACATGCTGATGCCAGTTCTTGGCAATGTAATGAAAAAAGGCTTCAAGACAGCGCTTTTGACCGATGGTCGTCTTTCAGGGGCATCAGGTAAGGTACCTGCACTTATTCATATGACACCTGAAGCGCAGCACGGTGGACCTCTATCTAAGGTAGAGAATGGCGACATCATCACCATCAATGGTCAAACCGGTGAAGTAAACGTCGAGCAAGACATCCAGCATAGGGAACAGACTGAGTTTGATCTCGCTTCCCAACACTTCGGTTCTGGTAGAGAGTTGTTCAGCATCTTTAGGCACAATATCTCCAGCGCAGAAGCAGGAGCCACCATCCTAGAGTAACAAAACGCACTTCACTCGAAATAATACGGCGGCGTATAGGGTCTTTATGTTCCATATACGCCGTTTTTGCGTATGAGAGATAAGTTGCCAAGGAGGTAGTTATGAAGTGGATGTTAATAGCTCTAGCAATGGCATTCTCAGGCTCTGTTTTTGCAGGATACGGCACAGGTGGTGTCCCGTCGGTACCCTGCTACATAGACGGAAAATACGAAGGCACCATCCCTATTAACGAGTGCCATCGCATTGGCGGTAAGGTGCCCGGAGAGAAATGACCTAGCCTGCCTTCACCAAATTCAGCGGTTCATCTAGCACCCTGCTTTTATACCCACGAAGCATTACCAAGCTGATAACCGCTGTCACCGTTTCTGCAAACAATATACTCCCCCAAATGCCATTTTCTGGAAAGAAGTATGGCAACACTAGTATGCCCAATGCCACAAACACGAATCCTCGACTTAGCGATATCATGGTCGCCTGTCTAGGGCTAGCCACCGCTTGAAACAGGTTGGCAATAACCATATTCAGCCCCATCAAAGGCACACCAAAGAAGTAGAAAGTAAGGGCTGTTGCAGCCAAGCCCGTCAACTGAGAATTATCACCCAAATAAAGGTTCGCTATCTGAGGAGCTATCAACCAAACAAGGCTCATAAAAACCAAGCCACAACCAATCGCTGACTTAAGCCCGAGCTTTAAAATACTTTGGATGCGTCTAGGCTTACCTGCCCCATGGTTAAAACTAACGATAGGCTGGCACGCTTGCGCTATTCCCACCATGACAAAGAGGGCAAATACACCAATATTAGAAGTCAAACCATACGCTATGATGTAGCTCTCACCGTAATGGTGAAGCAAGGTATAGTTGAACATGAAAATAGTCATTGCCGAGGTGATTTCGATAAAGAAGATAGGTGTGCCTATCCTCAAGATGTCACGACTGCGACCTAGGCCCATCCCCTTAAATGAAAGCTCGAGATTACCCTTTTTATACACGAAGTGGCTTAGCAAAATCAGAGCAATCACTACCTGTGAAATTACCGTCGCATAGGCGGCACCCTTCATACCCCAACCAAACTTGAGTACAAAGAAGTAATCCATAACCAGGTTGCTGATGGCGCCTACAGACATGGCAATAGTGGCAAGTTTAGGGTTGGTGTCGTTGCGCACAAAGCAAGACAGAACCCATGCAAGGGAGTAAAGCACGAACATTTTCAGCAGTACCGAAAGGTACTCATGTGCTAAGGTTGCAATGTTCCCTGTAGCTCCAACCATGCCAATGATTTCATCCAGCCAAAACAAGGCTAGGGTTACAGCAATGGTGGTGAGGATGGCCGTCAGTAGCATTGACTGATTAAACAGTACTTGCCCGGCTTTTTTATTACCCTTGCCTACCTCGATGGACATCATGGCAGCACCACCAATACCCACCATCATAGAAATAGCGGTAAAAATAGAAAAAGCAGGAATGGTGATAGCGATAGCACCCAAGCCATCCGCACCGACACCTTGCCCAATAAACCAAGCATCTCCCATGATATAGAGAGACTTGATCACCATGCCTGTCAGCGCTGGCCAAAGGTACTGGAAAAATGATTTAGATACGGGATCAGTTTTTAGATTAATGCTCATAGTAGAGACTTATCCGCAATAGATTGAATACGGGTATTATCAATACATCGGAAAGCCTAAGTAAGGGATAAACTGCCTATTGTATGGCACTATCTGCACATCGCTCGCGAAACTCCGCCGGAGTCTCTTGCATCTGGCCACGATAAAAGCGGCTAAAATAGGAAGGGTCTTCAAAACCAAGTTCGAACGCTATGGTCTTAATTGTTTTGTTTGAAAAAATCAGATCGCGATTAGCCTCTAGTATCACCCTATCATGAATAAGCTGTGTGACAGTTTTACCCCGTTCGGCTTTGCAGAGCTCATTAAGGCGCTTACTGGTCAATGCCAGAGCATCGGCATAGAACTGGCTTTTTTTCTCTAGCTTATAGTTATCCTCTATCAGCCCTACGAGCTTAGATACCCTAGCATCACGCTCTTCACCAACACCCTGTGAGGGAATACTAAAGCGCACTATATAACGCAAAAAACTGATAATAAGGGATTCGACTAAGTCCCAATCGGACTCTTGTCGCTCACACTCCTCTTTGAGCAAGCCAAATATGGATTCAAGGTGCGTGCTCTGTTCAAGGTAGCAATCAAGATAGGGTACACGGTTATCATGGGTAGCAAATACGCTCTCCACCAACTGAACATTCCTCGGGTTTGCCATCAGAAATCCCGGAGAAAATACCAGTAAACGTACATCCTTTCCCATATAAGCCGAGTTGTGAACCTGGCCAGGAGCTATGGTGAAAAAACGATGGTTCTTGTTCTCATATTCCACAAAATCAATGCTTTGGCTGCCAGAATCATCAAGACACCAAAGTATCTCCCAATACTCATGACGATGAGGTTCTAGAAAGGCTTCATCAGCCTCTTCATGTATCTCTTTAGCCTTGCAAGGCTTTCCCTTCGACAGGTGAACATGCTTAATAAGGTGTTTCATGGGATATTCTTGCTTTTCTCTTTAATGCGCTTTGGAACTACTTGCGAGTCATCAAATCTCACTAACAATAATAGTCTGTTGCTACGGGTCTCAAAAGCACGTGTAGCAGTTTCCCTTATCAATTAATTCTTATATTATCTGGGCAGTTACGATAAAGGTATTACAATATGACTATAGAATTCGCACAAGCTGCTACCGAGCTACTTTCTCGTCGTGTAGCAGGTACTAAAGCCCCTCGCCTAGCAACCGAACAACGTCCAACCAACATTGAACAAGCGCTTCAAGTGCAAGCTGAAATGATCGCTCAGCGTACTGATGTAGTTACGGGCTGGAAATGTCTACAGCCTCTAGCAGAAGACAAGTTCGTGGTAGCGCCTATCTTTGCAGATAGCATCCAAAAAGGCGAAAGCTGCGAGCTATTCAAAGACAACGGCAAGGCCCGCGTTGAGCCTGAAATTGCTTTCATTCTAGGTAAAGACCTGCCAGCAAAAGCAGAGGGTTACACAGAAGCTGAAATCAACGAAGCTATCGGTGCAACTCACATGGCTCTTGAGCTAATGCAAGCACGCTTTGCAGACGACAGCGGCGCTGAGTTCTATGAGAAACTGGCTGACTGCCTAGTAAACCAAGGAATGTTCATTGGTCCAGAGATCGACCGTGAAGTGGCATTCGCTGCCTCTAAAATCGACATCACAGTATCTCAAGGCGAAGCAGTACAGACCTTTGCCGGTGAACACCCAAACACTATGCCAGCTAGCCCAATCTACTGGCTGATTGACTTCATGTCTCGCCGTGGCACGAGCTTCAAAGCAGGTGAAGCCATCATTACTGGCTCATACTGTGGCATCGTTGAGGTAGATTTCGATAAAGCTACCGACATCAAATACACCGGTATTGGTGAGTATCAAGTTACCTTCAACGAGAAGAAGTAGCGGAAACATAAAGAGGGGCTAAAAGCTCCTCTTATTCTTCTAGCACACCCTTTCATTTCCTAATCATAGCTGTTAACGTTTTGTCACTAGTTTGAGATACACCAAAGCACAGCCATGATTCCTTCACAACGCCAATACGAAATGATGAAGCTTATCGATGAGAAAGAGTTCATCAGCATCTCTGAGCTCACCGAGCGTTTCGAAGTATCACATATGACTATCCGTCGCGATATCGAGAAGCTTGAAGCAGAGAGCTTAGTGGAGTCTGTAGTTGGCGGTGTAAAAAAGAGTATGCCAAGTGCCAGTGAGCCACTTCGTCATCAAAAAGAGAAGATTCGCCGCGAGCAAAAGCAAGCTATCGCTCGAGCTGCAGAACCTCTAATCGATACAGCAAAAGTGATTTATCTGGACGCTGGCAGTACCTCTGCTCAGTTGGCGTATCGACTAAAGACTCGCGATGACCTCACTATCCTAACTAACGATCTCGCTATTCTAGAATTCTTCATGACCCATGGCTTGAGTGAGGTCTACAGCACAGGCGGAAAGCTTGATAGAGAGAATGGCTCTTTTGTTGGTCAGCGCGCGGCAGATAGTATCAATCAGTTCAATATCGATCTCGCCTTCATCTCAACTTCTTCTTTCAACAGTAAAGGCCTTGCTACTTCTAACGAGGGGAAAGTAGCTGTTAAACGCGCCGTAGCCGACGTAGCCAATCGCTGTATTCTTCTTGCGGATTCGGATAAATATGGCAATGCTTCGGCTCATCGATGCCTTCCACTGACCACCTTCGAGACCATCATCACCGACTGTGACCTGACAGATACAGACAAAGAAGAGATGGAGATGCACTGCTCTACCGTTATTAGAGCAGAATAATCCTACACTTATTGATCTGAGTGCATATCAAATACATTCACCAAGCTGATAGAATTAAATCAATCAGAAACAATTGGTTACATATGGATGTACCTAGATCAGAAAGGGAAAGACTTTCCACAACTCTCAGTTACCTCACCTATTTGGATTCAAAAAACGATAGAGGCGAGCCTACGCTTCTATGGTGTTGAGCAGGTTGCTTTTTATATCTTCGATGAAGATGAGAACATACAACACGAAATTATCGAGGTGATTGGTACAAATCTCGACATTAGCCCTTGGATACACAATCAAGGCAGCAAGATGCTCGGTTACTTTAAGCATCAAACTCAGCAAGAGATAATAGAATCTCCACAGCGCTGCCGAGTTCTCTCGCATGATCTCAGCCTATATACCGGCGTTGCTGACCTTTGCTACGGTGCTCGAGCAGGTTTCTGTTTGTACTCTATCCTGCCACTAACCAAAACTGCCTTGATGAATATTCAGCAAAGCTGGAAGCTGATCCAAAGTTGGGCAAACTCTTGGGTGTCTCACTATCAGATGCTAGAGCATTGGGAGGCGCTGTATAACAAGAACCATCAAGACAGTCAGTTAACGCGCACCGAGAGCGATATCCTTGAGCTTCTAGTATCTGGACTAAACGGCCCTGAAATAGCCAATCTAAGGTCTGTTTCCAAAGAGACCATTAAAAGCCAGATCAAGAGCATTCTGCATAAGACCCAATGCCGACATCAGAACGAACTAGTAAGTCGATTCTGCTTTGGGCACTGGGTAGCGAGACCTAAACTGGAAAGCTAAGACGCACACTCGCAACTTTCTAAACACTGTGCTTGCTTGGCTCTGTGCTTGAGCGCTTTGGTGCGCACAATCAAAATAGCAAACACTAGGAAATTCACGCCCGTCATAGCGACGGTAAATGACGCCGTCTCTACCGATATAGTATTGAGCACTGCAGTTGCTGCGCCAAAGCGAATACCGTTTAGTAGCCAAGTTGATGGAGTCTCATGACTTGGGTTTATCCAAGCATTTCGAATAGTCGGAATCGAGGCGATAACATTGATGGTAGCGGCCATAAGCGCTGCCACAGCACCACTAGTGAAATACCAGACTGGAATCGCCATCAAGCTAGCTGTAAGGAAAACCTTGTCGCTCTTGGTAGCGTCGGAGGCATTCTTAAAGGTAGAGATTGCGATGATCAGTGCGGACACCGCCCCTATCGCAATCGGAATTAAGCCAATGCCTCCGTGACCCAGCGCCGCAATGGTAATGGAAATACCGCCAATAAGCGCCCAGATAAGCCAGGTATAGAAGTGTGGCTTGATGTTACCGCGCACAGTGTTGAGCACATAGGGAACATAGCTATACACAGTAATAGCGGTAATGATTGCAGTAACGGAGAGCTTGATTGCCGGAGTCATGGTTATTAATTCGGTAAATGAGACCTGCCAAGGTTAACCAAAGCTCAGAAAAAACGCGATAAAGATCACATAGATTCATAACAATCAAAGATTGCATGCATGATCTCAGCTGCTTATTTCCACGCAACATATCAGCTATAGATAGTATTCATTATCTGAACACTATCTAACCCATTACCCTAGGCACACGCTCCACGCTTAGGGTAAATCTATGTCTCGGTTTCTTGTAACCACCTTAATTGCTTCTAGTTTTTGGGTTTCATCTGGCCACGCGTTGGCTAAAAACGACAAACAGACACCAGACATGGCTGATCCAACTGCAGTCTACTCTAGCGTTGGAGCGCACCTCTACACCAATGGTGACCTTGACCTATCCGCAGGCTTCGCATGGGGCAAAAATTTGCTCGGTGTGGAATCTAAAGGCGGATTCGATGCGCTTAACTTTCGCTATGCACACATGAACCTGTGGAACAATCTAGGTGTCTACGCTGAATCCACGATTCAAATGGAAGAGGACTTCGGCTCCACCGCGACTGTCGGAGCAATATCCACACTCAAACTTGGTGACAGGCTAACCTTCTATCCAATACTAACTCTGGGCGGTCTAGAAGTTCGAGAGGATAAATGGATAACCACCACTACATTCGGTGCCTACACCCGCTTCAAATTAGAAAAAGGCTTTTCACTGGGCTTAGATCCTTTTGTCACCTATGGTGAATCGGACTACAACAGCCTGAGTACTGACGTGTTCATAAACTACCAATATAGAAACCATCAAGTCCGACTGGGCTATACAGGCTCGAGTGTGGAGTCGTCGAACTTCGATGGCGAAGGCTACCTTGAGTACAAGATGGCGTTCTAGTTCACTAAGTTAAGTGTCGAGACATCAGCAAACTTAAACAGTACTATGCCTGATGCGATTAGAAGAGCAGACAACAGAAGGGAAACCGACCTTGGCAATTCTTGATGCTCTTGTTCCTGAATAAAAGCCTTGGTCGCCAGCGCCTTATACACGAGAAGTGAGTTAGTGGTCGCCGTCCCAACCGCCATAGTGTATGCACTTACTACACCCAACAGCTCGGCATGGAAAGTATTGGCAAAGAAAAGGACTAAGATCGCACCGGTACAAGGTCTCATGCCGACTAGCAACAACGGCTTCCACGATCCTTTGCTTATTTTTTGCGACAACTTAGAGCTGAACTGCACTAACGCCTGCTTTATCCCAACCAAAATAATCAAGGTAGCGCACGCTTGAGTCAGCACCTTAACGTTATTGGAAAGGCTTAAGGATAATATCTCGGAGAGATAGGTCGCACCAAACACCAACACACATGCCGATGTGGCCTGCAGGGCAGCGACCAGAAGCACCAGCTGTAAACTCTTAAACCGAGAATAGCCGTTAACTAGGCTCATACTGACGATCATCGTCTTACCATGACCGGGGGCTATGGAATGAATCAGTCCGTAGAGAAACGTGGCTAAAAGCAATCCAAATATATAACTCCAGCGGCCTTGTCCTGCATAGAAGAGCGAGGTACTGATGTGTTCCACCAACTCGCGCTGCGCGCTAGACATCTGCATCCACAGCATTGGAAAGTTCTTCCATACTAAGATGCCCAAGATCAGAACTATACCGCCCAATAAGGCTTTTCTGTTTACTCGTTTATTTATCACAGTCAATCACAGCCTTCTGCGTAAATAGTTTGCCTAGTTCATCATCTGGGTCACTATCGACAGCTAGAGACATGGCATAAGCGATCTGCTCCGAGGTAGGCTTAGGCTCAATCACCTTAATATGGCAATTACCCTGATAGTTATCACTGAAGCTCACCTCTGCTCGCTTATCCCAGCTCATATCTATGTAATAGGTTGGATCGAAGATAAACAGGCTCAAATCTGGGGTGTCTAGGCTGACGGGTTCGGCAAGTTCTAACTCGAATTGCAGTCTCATCCTTGGACCTATCATGGAGATCTCACCAATATCTACCTGCTTATAACGAATGGGCTCATCCTTGGTGTAGAAATAGGTGAAGTAGTGCTTATAGAGCAGGTTCTCTAGGATATCCCCTTGCAGCTTGTGAAATACCTCTTTCCGGTTTTGAGGAGTGATTCTCTGCCCTGCAAAGGTATATGCCGTAGTCATAGGGTCGAAAGACCAATCCATGCTGATGGAGACTATTTTGCCGTCTTTAACGTTCAATACACTGTTAGTTGAAACCCAAGAGTGTGGATGGGCAAAGCTTGATGTTGAGAAGACAAGAGCGCATAAAATAGATGCATACCCAATAAACCGGATATGCATCTTACTGAATTTAATAAGAAACATGTTTCAAATGATATAGTGTAACATTACGGTAATTAGTAACCTATTCCGCACTAAAGTTCACTTATTTCTTATCTTGGAGCGGGATTGACTGTTACATAAGTTTGCGAACTTAACTCACCTTAATCACGTTTGGATGCTTAGCAGTAGCCATTTCATGATAGATATCGTCCAGATATCCAGCGAGTTGATCCTCAGTCAATTCTTCAGGGATCACCACATCGTAGACTCGCACTGCCATCCCAACATCGCTGTCGCGAAACAACTGCCATTCGCCCGACTTTCGCAGAACCTTCATTGGGGTGCCAAATACGTTGAATCTCATTGATGATCTCCTTTTTTGCTGAGCTCTTTGAACCTTCTAATAAGCTACTCATATCCCAAAACATATGCAACGCATTGATTTTACAATCAAACCACTAATGCGCTATTTACGACTAAACTTATAGCCCAAGCTCAAAAAACGAACAAACTCATAATAATTTCAATCTAATATTTACTCAGCCACAACCCTGTAGAGAACTGCTACGTTCCCCGCACTTTCAGAGTTGTCACTATCCAAAAACGTTTGGAAAGGGGGGAAAATGCAGTTCTTATTTCGCATGATCACTGGGCAATACCGCTTAGTTTGGATCGTGTCTTTCGTCTACTCAGCACTATTTAACTTTGCCTTTTTTCGAGACTTTACCACCGCTTTTCCGCTAGATGCCGGAAACTGGGGCTTTTTCATCAGCGTTTGCTTCTTCCTTTTTGCTGTTCACATCTTTGTTTTCTCACTTCTTGCTGGACGCCTATTCACTAAGCTCGTGTTGAGTTTGGGTTTCCTAATTGGAGCAAGTGCTGCCTACTTTTCATGGACCTACGGCATAGTGATCGACACCGTTATGCTACAAAACATCCTTGAAACAGATACTGGAGAGGCATTCGGACTCTTTTCCATTGAGCTTGTGGCCGCCATGATTATTGGTGCTCTGCTTCCTATCTATCTGGTTTGGAAAGCACCAGTGGGCTACCAAAACTTCTGGCGAGAGAGCCGTGCGAAACTCTTCTCCATGACCTTTGCACTGCTTATCATTGCCATTGCATTAGTTCCATTTAGCGCTAACTACGCCTCTTTTTTCCGAGAATATAAGCACGTTCGCTACTATTCAGCACCACTTTTCCCTGTTTACTCAGCCGGGAAATACATCGCTAAGGCCAATGCTAAGCCGCACCCGACCGAAGATCAGATGGAAGTAGTCGCGGCTGATGCCAAGGTGGTTCATCCAGATAAAAAGCATGACCTTATTGTCCTTATCGTAGGTGAAACAGGGCGTTGGGATCACTTTGGATTAAACGGATATGAGCGAGATACCAATCCTCGTCTAAGCAAACGTAAGGGCGTCATTAGTTTCACCCATATGACCAGCTGCGGAACTTCAACAGCCGTTTCAGTACCCTGCATGTTCTCATCCGATCCTCGTAGTGACTTTAATGGTGACTCCATCTACTACAAACTGAATGCTCTAGATACCCTAAAGGAGAACAATGTTGCTGTGCTTTGGCGTGATAACAATTCCTCTTCAAAAGGCGTAGCAGAACGCGTTGATTATCAATCATTTAGGTCATCAGATATCAATACCGTCTGTGATCCAGAATGCCGTGACACTGGCATGTTAGTAGGTCTGGATGACTATGTAGAGCAGCACCCAGACCAAGACGTAGTAGTCGTACTCCACGCTTTAGGCAGTCACGGCCCTGAGTATTACAAGCGCTACCCTGCGGCATTTGAGAAGTTCAAGCCAGTGTGTAAAAGCAACCAACTCGCCAGTTGTAGTCATGAAGAGATAGTTAATGCCTATGACAACACCATGCTGTTCAACGACTTCTTTATCGATAAAAGTATCGCTTGGCTGGAGAACTACTCAACTGACTATCACACCGCCCTTTTCTATGTAGCTGACCATGGTGAGTCTCTGGGTGAAAATGATGTTTACCTTCACGGAATGCCTTTCGCTTTCGCGCCAGAAAGCCAAAAGCACGTTGGAGCGATTGCTTGGGTAAATGAAGGTTCAGAGTACAAATATGAGGATGTGGTGAAAAACAAAGACGTTCCTTTCTCACAGGACAACTTCTACTGTTCCGTGCTTTCTTTATTGGACGTTGAAACCAGTATCTGCGGTCACGAACAGTCGGTTTTCTACCCACATACCGAACAAGATCAGTAGTTTATAAGCGAATCAGGCGCCTCAAATAAAAGAGGCGCCTTTTTTACAAATATAGAGAGAATTTCGTACCGTATTTGCACACTTACATCTCGATTAGCTCTTTTTTTGGAATATTTCCTATAGTTCTAGCCATAAATGTGCACTTGGTTGCACCACATTCCCTAAAAATTCATCACTAAAGGAACGAGTATGAGCACCAAAACATCTCGGTTTAAGCTACCCACGGTTTACACCATACTGTTTTTAATCATCGCCCTAGTCGCGGCTATGACTTGGGTAATCCCAGCAGGTAAATACGACTACAAAACCGCAGATACCGGTCAACTTATCAAGGCTGCAGATGTTGCCGACTATTCCGGTGGCGAACGTCTACTACCCGTTCCGGGGTCATACACTGAGCTTGAGTCTTCTCCGCAAGGCGTCGGTGATGTGCTATTAGCACCTATCAAAGGCTTCCACGAATCGGTTGATGTCGCACTTTTCGTTATCATCATTGGTGGCTTCCTAGCTGTGACTATGAGCACAGGTGCCATGGATGCCGGCGTTGCCGCCGTGGTAGATAGATTCAAGGGTCGAGAACAATTTTTAATCCCAATTCTAATGACCCTGTTTGCTATTGGTGGCACCTCATTTGGTATGGCTGAAGAGACAGTCGCCTTTTGGGCCCTGATCATGCCGGTGATGAGCGCTGCAGGGTACGACCGTATGGTTACGGCTGGTGTTATCCTGCTTGGCTCAGGTGTGGGCGTGCTGGCCTCAACGGTAAACCCTTTTGCTACAGGGATCGCATCCCGATTTGCAGGCTTGCCTATCGGTGAGGGCGTAGTGCTCCGCCTTATTATCTGGGCAACGCTGTTGCTTATCGCTATCGTATATGTGATGCGTTACGCCAAGAAAACCAAGGCAGACAAGTCTCAATCTATTCTTGCAGGCATCGAGTTTGATGATGAGTTCAGTAAAGAGCCTCAAACCTTAGAGTTCACTCCAATCCGCAAGCTCACCATGAGTGTGTTCTTCGGTACTTTCTTGGTTATGATCTACGGCGTGATCCCTTGGTCTGATATGGGTATTGAGTTTATCCCAACCCTAGGTTGGTGGTTCGATGAGCTTTCTACCTTGTTCTTCACCGCATCTATCATCATCGCACTGATCAACCGCATGCCTGAGGCGAAATACATAGAGAAGTTTATCGAGGGTGCTCGTGACCTTATCGGTGTTGCACTAGTAGTAGCGGTTGCTCGTGGTATCTATGTGGTTATGGGCGATGGCCAGATCATCGATTCAATCCTGAACTGGTCTGAAGGCATGGTACAGGGGCTAAACGGCGGCGTATTTACCGTGGTGGCTTATGTAGTACACATAGTGCTGGCTTTCTTTATCCCATCCACTTCAGGTCTAGCAACCGTGTCTATGCCACTGATGGGCCCGTTAGCAGATTTCTCAAACGTAAGCCGTGATGTAATGGTAACCGCCTATCAATCGGCATCGGGTTGGATCAACCTATTCGCTCCAACTGCAGGCCACTTAGTCGCGGGGCTTGCTCTAGCAAAAATCCCTTACGACAAATTCCTCAAGTGGGTAATGCCGTTTATCGTTATCGCTTTCTTGGTGACCGCAACACTGCTGTTTGTCGGTGCAACGCTTTAACACTGACCTAAAAAAAGGTGCTCTTATGAGCACCTTTAATTCACCAAGACCTTGTTTCAACAGCGCTTAGCCATACTGCTGTTCAAGCTTTTCTGCTGCGCGATATGCCTCATGGGTGGCCAACTGTTTAGCGTATCTGGCTATATTCTCGTAGCGTTCTAGGATGCCAAAGTTAGCTAGGATATCGATAATAAAGGAGAGCATGATATCCGCACCCGTTAGCTTATCAGCAACCAGATATCGTTTTCCCTCTAGCCTTTGATTCACATAGCTCATGACTTTGTCTATCTCAGCTTCAGCGTAGTCTCCCAGAAAGTTGGTTTCTGCCCCATCTTTGGCCACAAAAAGCTTGAGTAGTAACGGTAGTGCTGCTGAACTCTCTGCAAAATGTAGCCACTGCAAATAATCTAGGTAGTCATCACTTCCTGCCTCAGGAGCCAATGTCTGCGCACCATATTTACTAATCAAGTACTCGGTAATAGCACCAGACTCTGTAATCACCTTGCCATCTTCTTCAACGACAGGTGACTTGCCCAATGGATGCACCGATTTTAACTCTGGCGGAGCGAGAAAAGAGACACTGTCGCGCTGATAAGGACGGATGGTGTATTCAACACCCAGTTCTTCTAGCAGCCAAATAATGCGCTTAGAGCGAGATTGATTTAAGTGATGCAGTGTAATCATGATGAACTCCTATTTAGGCTCATTGGTTTTAATAACCAATTTGCCGAAGTTCTTACCTTCCAACAGTCCAATAAAGGCCTCTGGAGCATTCTCCAGTCCTTCGATTAGGTGCTCACGATAATGGATTTTGCCCTCTGCTAGCCACTTCGACATGTCCGCTGCAAATTCACCATATCTATGTGCGTAATCATCGAAGATAATGAAGCCCTGCATCTTGATACGCTTGATCAGCAATTGCCCCATTAGCATGGATAGGCGATCCGGCCCCTCTGGTAATGACGTCGCATTGTATTGTGAAATCAAACCACATAGAGGAATGCGTGCCCCAGTATTGAGCAGTGGCATCACGGCATCAAACACCTTACCGCCCACATTCTCAAAATAGATATCGATACCTTTATCGCAGGCTTGCGCTAATTGCTGTGCAAAATCATCAGCGGTATGGTCAATACATTCATCAAATCCAAGCTGGTCTTTGGCGTATTGACATTTTTCAGTACCACCAGCTACACCAATGACTCGACAACCTTTCAGCTTACCGATTTGGCCAACCATAGAACCCACAGCGCCAGTTGCAGCTGCAACCACAAGGGTATCTCCTTCCTTTGGCTGACCAATATCAAGAAGTCCCATATAGGCAGTAAAACCAGGCATCCCCATCACACCTAGTGCATAAGAAGGGTATTCAGGTTTTTTACCTAACTTAATCAGTCCCTCACCCGTTGAGATACCGTAATCTTGCCAACCACTGTACGCTAATACCCATTCACCCACTTCAAACTCAGAGTTATTCGATTCGACTACTTGGCAAACCGTTCCTCCCACCATCACTTCATCGATAGCAACTGGATCGGCATAGGATTTCGCATCATTCATACGTCCGCGCATATACGGGTCAAGAGAAAGGTAAACACTGCGAAGCAGTATCTCGCCTTGTTCCGGAGACGGCTGCTCGGCCTCTTCCAAGCGGAAATTAGCTGGCACAGGCGCCCCAACCGGGCGAGAGGCAAGTACAATACGGCGATTAATGGAGTCAGTCATGATAGTCCCTTCAATAAAATTAGACCGGTCGTCTAGTGTGTATTTCAAAAAATCCCGTCTGTATCAAGACGGGAATAAAATCAGTCGCTTAGCAGTGCCTCTGTCACTTCCAAGCAATGTTCTAGGTTTGAGCAATCTTGCGCTAGTTTGTTCAGCAAACTGGCACCCAACCATTGTTGATAGAGTTGACGTGCTAGGGCATCGGCACTCTTAGTACGGATAGAGCCTTCTTGCATGCCTTTCACAATCTGCTGTGACAGTTGTGTAACGATACGCTCTGTACCTTTTGCTAAGGTCATTCGCATAGGCTCGGAAAGATCCGCCACCTCTGCACTCAACTTAACAACAAGACACTTGTTGGCATTGCAAACCCCGTTTTCAGTTTCCAGCCATCGAGAAAAGTACCGAAGCACCTTGTTTCTGCTGCCCAGATTGGGATCAGAAAAAAGGGTATCAACACGCTTCATATAGTTTGAGAAGTACTCACCGATCAGCGCTTCACCAAATTGCTCCTTGGATGCGAAGTAATGATAGAAGGAGCCTTTAGGTACGTCCGCTGCTCTCAACAGCTCAGATAAGCCAACAGCGGTAAAGCCCTTGTTGATGACCAATTGGTAACCAACTTCGAGAATATGCTGTCTTGTGTCTTTAGTTTTTGCATTCATGGAGCAAAGATAAATAAAATTAGACCAGTCGTCTAGTGAATATCATTGCTACTTTAATCAGCACTCTCAGAGACAGCACTCGTCTGCCTTGCGAGCTAGTTGGAACTTGATACTACCGCGTAGTCTGGTGCACAGTAGGCACATATAACAAGGAGAGCACCATGATTCGTCATATTCTACTGATTAAATTTAAAGACCAAACCAGTGAACCGGACATCTCGGAACTTAAAGCTCTATTCGAAGCTATTCCAAGCAAGATAGAGGGTGTTGTGGCGGTGGAATGGGGAGTTAACGATAGCCCCGAGGGTAAAAATAAAGGCTTCACCCACAGTGTTTTGATGACCTTCGCCGATGAGGCCGCTCGCCAACGCTACTTGCCTCACCCTGAACACGACGCCCTAAAAGTTGTGTTTCGTCCTATTCTTGAAGACTTAATTGTGTTGGATTATCAGTTCTAACCTAAAACGCCTGACTGACAAATAGAAGCTTTGTGCCTAAATTGAGACACCTGCCCCCGTGCGATTTTTGTCCCTTGATATACTCAAGAAACATTCTCAAAAGGTGATGGTGACTCAATGTCAAAAACCAACAAGCTCCACAATGAAGATAAGCTGGTCAAGCGAGCCATAGAGGTCGTTTTCAAGTTGGCCAAGATGCAGGGCATAGACCTTCCAGATAGTACAATGCCACTCAAGGTTAAATCAGCTTATCTTTTCTTGGTAGAAGTAAACCAGATCCCACCACTACCAGAGAGCAAGCATGATGGAGCGAGCCTTAAGCACCGCCTCGCGCTTTGGATGCACAGTGCATTGCCAGATGGCGATCCACTGAAATAGAAGATAAAAGTAAGGGGTAGATTCATCTACCCCTTTTCATTATTGGTTATAACTAAGCTCGAGCCGTTGCAGGTTGGCATCAATGCTTTGGTCGCCCTTCAAGCGCTCCCATAATGCACTCAGATGCTCTAAGCCTCGCTCACTTGGATAACGCCAGGTAGAGTCGAGCAATTCCCATTCACCTTTATCGTCTTTCTCCGCAAGAACAAACTGGAACGATAGGCTATCTGCCATACCCAGTCTCAAGTCGGTCACTATCAGAGCATCGTTTTCTTCACGATATTTTAGATAGTTGTGAGAAAAGGCTTTCAAACCTTGTAGGGTTTCAGGCTTTTCCTCCAATGGCCAACTTCCAGTCGGGCGAGAGACGAAATCAATACGGTCGTCTTTGTCTAAGATTGAAGCCAAACCCTCCCAGTATTTACCCTCATCCATGACTACCACCCGCCACAATACGGTATTGAAAGGCGTCGGCATTACGATAACATTCTCACTTGGAAGGTTCTGCGCAGCCAGATTCTCTTGCACTCGCTCAGTAACGCTCTGTTGGGCTGCATACCCCCATACCAAGTACAGAGTAGAGATAAGCACTACCGCCTGGCACCAGCGCCCTCCTCGGCTCCTAGAAAACAGCGCCACACCAATGGCTATAAGCAGAGGTAAAGTGTAGAGGGGGTCAATGATGAAAATATTCCTAAGCTCAAAGTAGCCCTCAAACGGCCACAGCAACTGGGTTCCGTAGGTGGTCATAGCATCGAGTAAGGTGTGTGTGACCAACACGCTGATGGTCAAAAAGAAGACTCGACCCAAAGTCCAAAACGCATCTGGACGAAAGCGACAGTAGATCCAAGAAAGGAGCAGAGCAAAGGGTGGCATTAGTAGCAAGGAATGGGTGAAACCACGATGCTTGATGGTGTTGCTCACCGCATCGCCGTAATCCAACATCACATCTAGATCTGGCAAGGTACCAAGGGCTGCGCCCACGGCTAGCACTTTAGCGTTGCATCGCTTTCCTGCTATCGCACCGGCAACGGTGGCACCCAGTGCTGCTTGAGTAATGGAATCCATATCTGAACTACTTTTGCTCTTTCTCTATGTAAACAAGCTCATAAAAATAAGTGTGAATAATAAGCGCGTCAATCGGTTAACGCCCCTTATCGACCATCTTTACTTTGTTTTACGCTTTGCCTCTTCCGAAAATCCAATTCAAACAAAATTCTAATTTTTGTGATCTCTGATTTATGTAAAGCGTAATAACAAAGGTTTGGAACAATAGAGGAACGAGCCATGGAACTGCTAGTTGAATCATTGGAAGGGGATATCTATCTTGCTTACCAAGTGCAAGGCGATTCAAAGACGCCATTTCTCGACCACAACAGCAAGCCAATGCGCTTTCACAGCCTAGAGCAGATTCGGTCACATTGTGAGGGCACCACCTTTCAGTCTGCATCCTTGAGACAAAACACCGCCTATGACGAAATGTGTGGCTCCAACTCTATGGGTTCCAACATCATGGTAATAGACCTTAACTGGTACTAACCGCATCCTTTGCGTTCTTAGTGTCTGTTTGACGAGTCCCCTGCGACTCGTCTTTTTTTGGTTTGTATTTATCCTCACGACAAAAAAGTAGATTTGTTGTTGGCAACCCAAATCTCCATATTGAGCTCAGATTAATTATTGAGCTCTTTTATATGCAAAAGCACTTCTCACTGATAGACAAGCCAACCTTTTTTGGCGCTCTATTCTTGTTACTTAGCGTGGTCTTTCCCCTCGTGCTGTTCCCAGAGCAGGGGGCAGAGTGGATCAGCGTGGGTAAGACCTTTATGACCGACAAACTCGGGGTTCTGTACCTGTCTCTAGGTATCGCTGCCATCTTGTTTATGCTGTATGTCATCTTTAGTGATATGGGGCAGATCAAGCTGGGTGAAATTGATGAAGAGCCTGAATTTAATACCTCCTCTTGGGCTGCCATGCTGTTCTGTGGTGGTATCGGTGCCAGCATCCTGTATTGGGGTGGCATCGAGTGGGCTTACTATTATCAGTCGCCTCCGTTCCAACTAGAGCCTGGCAGTGAAGAAGCGATCCGCTGGGCGGCAACCTATGGTCTATTCCATTGGGGGCCTATCGCTTGGTCTATCTACCTAGTACCTGCACTTCCAATTGCCTATTTCTACTATGTGCGCAAACAACCTGTGCTGAAAATCTCGAGCGCCCTTATGCCGGTGCTTGGTGAGAAACGTGCTAGTGGCGGTATGGGTAAGTTCGTCGATGTGTTGTTTGTGTTTGGTATGCTGGGCGGCGCTGCCACCAGCCTTGGCTTGGCTGCACCTCTTATCAACGGTGGCTTACACCATATCTTCGGTATCCCAAACAACACCTTAAGTCAGGTAGGTGTACTGCTATTGTGTACCGCGATATTCGGCTATTCCGCCTACGCTGGTCTGGAAAAAGGCATCAAGTTTCTCAGTAACATCAACTTCTGGGGAGCCATGGGGTTGCTTGCGTTTGTGTTTTGCGCAGGGCCGAGCGTATTCATGCTAGAGACTGGCCTCGACTCTATTGGCCGTATGCTGTCGAACTTCTTTGTGATGGCGACATGGGCTGAACCTTTCGGTGGTTATGGGGAGTTCACAGACACCCATTTCCCACAAGACTGGACCATCTTCTATTGGGCATGGTGGCTAGTGTTCGCTCCATGTATGGGGCTATTCGTAGCTCGTATTTCTCGCGGACGAACCATAAAGCAAATGGTGGTGGGCTCTATTTTTTATGGCTCACTAGGGTGTTTCATGTTCTTCATCATCCTTGGCAACTATGGCCTGTCGCTGCAGTTAACAGGAGAGCTTGATGTTATCAGCATATTGAATGCGCAAGGTGCGCCGACAGCCATCTTCGCTATCTTGGATACCCTACCTATGAGCACTATCGTGGTAGGCGTGTTCACTCTGCTGTGCATCATTTTCACCGCAACATCGTTTGACTCCATCTCCTACATCTTGGCGTCTGTGGTGCAAAACAATGTTAGTGAGGAACCGATGCGCTGGAACCGTTTGTTCTGGGCATTCACCCTTTCCTTCCTACCGACAGTGTTGATGTTTGTAGGCGGATTATCGACCTTGCAAACCGCAGCCATCGTCGGTGGTCTTCCACTGTTGATTATCTCGGTAATGCTGATGGTTTCGTTTGTGCGTGCGGCAAGTTTGGATATTCGTCATCAGAAAGAGTATGAAGAGCCAACGATCAATATAGAGGAACTGCCTGATATCGACCCTTGGTCAGCAGAAGGCATGGCCTTTGCCAAGTTTGAACGCTTCAAAGACTTGGCTCAGCAAGCGGCGGAAGAAGAGCGTGAAGCCATGAGTGCGCTGATGTCTCTGCGTAAAGAGATACGCGCTTTTGCCCTAGAACATAAAGATGAGGCAGAGATGGCGGTCAAATTATTGCCGGAAGATCTGCAACTAGAACTGCAACGACTGACCGAGGCTCTGCTTGCAGCGAAAGAGAAAAAGGTAACGCTTTCAGATCAGGTTCAGGAATCTCGAGCCGAGTTTGATAGCTTGATGCTGGCAATAGCGGCAAGCTAACAGCTTTATAGTTTGATATTGACTAGGTAGAACAAACGCTCTACCCTAAAAAGTAGAATGAACGCTCTACCTGGTTAATGTCTATGCTAAAACAACAAATCGCCTCTCGTCTCGAGGTGGCTTTCAGCCAATACGGCTTCGCTGAAGCCAGTGTCGCTCAGCTAAAAAACGCCAGTGAAGTGAGCTTGCGCACCCTATACAAGCACTACCCCTCCAAGGAAGAGATGATCGTTGGCGCCCTAGAGCACCGACATCAGAGATACCTAGATTTCTTGCTGGATGGTTCTCCCGAAAAAGGGCTAGATGCGGTTTTGCACATCTTCGAAAAGCTGGATCATTGGATGGCAGAGTTTGCGCCCCACGGGTGCCTGTCTATCAACGCTATCTCGGCTTATCCAGACAACCTAGAGATCAACCAAGCGGTGCATAAACACAAGCTTGAGGTAAGAGAACTACTCGGTGAGCAAAGTGGTAAACCTGAGCTCGCCACTGCCCTATTCTTGATACACGAAGGTGTGTCCAACGCCTGGCCTGTACTAGGCAAAGAAGCCTCAGACAGTGCCAAGCAAACCCTAATTCAACTACTAGAGAAATAACCATGACTGCTATCCCAAGTAAGATGAAAGGTGTTCAACTTATCGGACACGGCGGCCCAGAGATGCTTGAGTATCGCGAGGATATCGCAGTGCCAACACCGAGTGCTAATCAAGTACTGATCCGTGTATCAGCCGCTGGTGTGAACAACACGGACATCAATACCCGCATCGGCTGGTATTCAAAGGGTGACGCCGACAGCGAAGATGCTTCTTGGTCCGGTGTAGCGCTCAAATTTCCACGCATCCAAGGTGCGGATGTGTGTGGCACTATCGTGGCCGTGGGTAAAGATGTTGATTCCGCACGCATCGGTCAGCGTGTGATCATCGAGCCAAGCATGAGTGAATATGGCGAACAGCCTCTAACCTCACCTTGGTATTTCGGGTCTGAGTGCGACGGTGGTTTTGCGGAATACACGGTAGTGGCGTCGAAGCATGCCTTTAGTCTAGATACTGACCTAACCGATATCGAACTTGCTTCTCTCCCTTGCTCATACTCAACCGCAGAAAACATGCTCACTCGTGCCGGTGTCAATGCCAACGACAAAGTGCTTATCTCAGGTGCGTCTGGTGGTGTTGGCTCTGCAGCTGTGCAACTGGCTAAAGCCCGAGGCGCTTATGTCATCGCCATCACTAGCCCTAGCAAAAATCAGGAACTGCTAGCTCTTGGTGCGGACGAGGTGGTTGCTCGCGATGCAAACCTAGTTAAAGCAATTGGTACAAACAGCGTCAACGTGGTGATCGACCTAGTAGCCGGTGATGCATGGCCTCAATTTCTAGAAGTACTTAAGCCTAAAGGTCGCTACGCGGTATCCGGTGCTATCGGCGGAGCTATGGTGGAATTAGATGTGAGAACCCTTTATCTGAAAGACCTCAGCTTCTTTGGCTGTACCGTGCTTGAAGAGGGCGTATTCCAAAGCCTGATCAACTGGATTGAGACAGGTAAGGTAAAACCTATCGTAGCTAAGAGCCTACCTCTTAAAGAAATCAACACCATGCAGGAGCTGTTTCAACAGAAGAAGCACACAGGCAAGTTGGTGCTTGAGGTATAACTCATAAGTCATTGGTCTTTATGTGGATTGCCCATCTATGCAATCATTCTTTTTGTCCCTTTAAAAGAGTTGTTGCTCAGATTAAATAGAGCACTGAAGTTGTAAATTAAGGAAAGGTAATGCCACATAAAAAAATTGAAGTAAGCACCAAGATGAGCAAAGGCTGGAAGGTAACTGCACAGGTGCGCGAGCATTCGCTTGTTATCGACCAGCCAAGCGGTGGCAATGAAGGTGCGAACCCACTTGAGACCTTTGTTTTCTCATTGGCTGGCTGTATTTCTACAATCGCTAAGATGGTTGCTAGAGAACAGAAGATCGAGCTTAAGGGTATCGAGGTAGACATCTCTGCTGACATCAATACCGATGGCCTTATCGGCAAACAGAGCGATGACCCTGTGGGCTTCAAGAGTATAGATATCAAGGCCAACATCGATGCGCCACTGACAGACGAAGAGAAACAAGCCTTCCTAGACCTTGTCTGTCACCGTTGCCCTATCCACGAGAACCTACTTCGTCCAACGGTAGTGACTCACTCAGCTTAAGATTTTCTAAGGTCTGGTTTTCCAGGCCTTTTTTATTTTCGAACTTTCGCTCTCAACTGTCATCAAATGGCAATCCAACTTAATAATTAATCATTAATATCTCTCTCGAATCCAACGCAATCCAAGCTAAGAGAGAATATTACATGTTCAAGAAATCAGTTATTGCTGCATCCCTAGCACTAGTTTCTGCAACCGCTTTTGCGGCTCCTGCTCCAGCGCCTGCTAAGCCACCGGTTGCAGTTGAAGCACCTCAAGTTGTTGTGTTCAAGAACGTAAATATCTTCAACGGAACTGAAAACAAACTTTATAAAAACCATACTGTAATCGTGACTGGCAACAAGATCACCGCTATCCAAGCAGGTGACGCAGAAGCGCCAGCTGACGCTAAGATCATCGACGGTGAAGGTCGTACGCTAATGCCAGCACTTATCGATGCGCACATGCACCTGACCCTACCGAAAGGCCTGCTTGGTACCAATGATATGCGTTGGACCGAGATTGCTATTCACGGCCAAAAGTTCGCTGAAATGTATTTAGACATGGGCTTCGGTACTGTGCGTGATGTAGGTGGCGCTGATGGTTCATGGACTAACATGGAGCAAACTGGCTACCTAGAAGAAGTACCGCGTATCTACGCATCAGGTGCTCCAATTGCACCAATCGGCTCACACGCTGATGTAGGTCTACAGTCTCGTCGCCTAACTGACTCTCCTCAAAACCTAGAGATCCTGAATATCATGACTAATGCCAACGGCGCAGAAGATATTAAGGAGCAGGCTCGCTATCAATATCGTCAAGGAGCTCAGTTCACTAAGATTTTCCAGAGCGGTGGTGTTTCTTCTAAGTTTGACCCATGGCAGTACACCTCTTACCTAGACGACGAGCTGCGCGCTGCAGTAGCTGTGGCAGATACTTATGGTTCTTACGTAGCAACGCACGTTTACTCATACACCGCGATGCATGATGCACTCGACGCTGGCGTGAAATCACTAGAGCACGGCTTCATGTTCCACGAAGATATGGTGCCTAAATTTAACCAAAATGGCGCATTCATCGCGACTAACCTAACAGCATTCTCACCAGAGCTTGCAAAGGTTCCAGCAGTGCAAGACCCACTGATTCAAGCAAAGCTAAGAAGTGCACAAAAAGCGTTTGATAACTACGTACCACGCATGAAGAAAGCGGAAGAAAATGGCTTTGACCGTCGTGCCTTTAATGTGGACTGTATCGGTGACACTAACACCTGTGCCAAGCAGATTGCACATGAAATCTATCTAAACGCTGAATTCTTTGGTAACTACTCTGCGCTACGTGCAATGACCTCAACCGCAGGCCGAATCTCAGCTGAGTTGATGCAAGACTGGATCAACCCATACTCTGATGGCAAGCTAGGTGTTATTGAAGTTGGTGCGTATGCAGATATCCTGCTAATCGATGGTAACCCACTAGAAGACATCACCCTAATCGGTGGTCGTGAAGATTGGTTTACCAACAATGCTAAGCCAGACGGTTCTCACCTAACTGAAATGGACCTTATCATGAAAGACGGTAAGATCTTTAAGAACACGCTTTAATCTAAATAATCACTTTCGAGCCCAGCAATATGCTGGGCTCAATGTTTTTAGCGTTTAGAAACGTTATTGAGGCACTAACCCATAAGGAAGATTTGAAAACATCTTTGGTTCACCTTGTATAGTCGGAACCGCTTTTACCCCTTGCCAATCAAGTAGCATAATGGCCAACACATTTCGGTGCTCACCATCTTTAAGGTTTGTCGTACCATCTACGGCTGGAACCATACCTGCTTCACGATTAATCGACTGCTGAATCGCCTTGCGCATCTTCTCTACCACAGGGTCATCATCCAAACCTGCGAGCAAGAAATTGATGCCCACTTCCGCTAACACATCTTCTTTTGAACGCTCTAGAATCATGTCGGCGTTTTTGCGGTAGTAGTCGTAAATCCATTGAAAATCAGCCTCGTTGACTGAGTGCTGATAGTACTCAGCGGCAGCAAAAATAATATGAGTCATGCCATAGACCTTGTTCATAAATTGCTGGTCACTTAGCTGCTCATCTTCACTATCTGGATAGGTTTCTCTAAAGGCTTGAGTAAACTCGGCAACCACATCTTGCTCACCCAACTGTTTTAGCCAGTAAACCTGATTTGCCAGTTGTGCAGCCCAAGCACGAATCAAGCCTTTATCGGTGGCGAACTCTTTAAAGTCGTAGCGACGGATTATCTGACGCAATTTCTCATCTTCACGATGCTTAAGGCCATACTCATTCGTGCGAGCCATGGAGCCTAGAAGGTCGATACCAAGATAAGGATACTCTTTTTGATCTATGGTCTCGTTGTAACGCAGTAAGCTGCGTTCATCCTTGTGTTTGTCATAGTTCGCCATGCGCTCATCTGAATAAGCCTTAATTTGCTCTGGGGTATGCACTTCGGTAGCAAACTCATTCAAGCGACTGGCAACGCGCGCCATATCAGCCCATACCGCCGCTTGATACTTGCTATCCTGAGTTTGACGGTACATGCGCAGCCCGTAATGACCCATTTTAAAAGCTGGCAATGTGTAAAGCTGAGTTTCAAAGGTGTGCTTAATCAGGTCTGCATCCTGTTTATAGCTAGGTAATGCATCAAGGTTAACTTGATTATCGATAGTTTCCGCAAAAGCAGGAGTTATAGAAGCAGCCGCCACGGGCAATAGAGCCACGGAAAAAAACAAACCTAACGAAAACACGTAGTTCCGTTTCTCATTACTCAATAACATTGCGCAGATCCCTTCAACTGATAGATACAAAAAATGATTCGCACATGATAAACAAAGTTGAAATTTAATCGAGCGTTCAGTTTTACCCTTATTCCTTTGAGCGACCGAAGCATACCGGGCTTCGCCACAGCCAAGATAAAGATTCACTGCACTTATCTCTCGGCTATCGGCTCAACCAATCCATAATTCATACTGCTTAAACCTATATCCATCAAGCCAGCACTAGTTACTTTTTACTCGTTGTGCGATTGACGGAATACCCATTATTACTGGTATCCATCACTTAACCGGTTTAATTTTCACCAACAGATATAATTGGGCGAGATAAGCAACAGCTTGAAACAACTTTCATGCACAATTCACATGATTGTCGTGAAAAGGCAATTTAATCTGCCTACCTTCTGATAAATTTTCTCCCTATATAGACCTACACCAATTAAAGGCAGACACATGAGTCATTCCCACGATTGCAGCCACTCTCATTCGACTTGCTGCTCTTCTCATAAAAAGTCACCTAAAACGCTGGAAGCGGTGGGTAAAAGATTAAGCTGGCAACTAGAGGGAATGGATTGTCCTAGTTGTGCAGCAAAGGTAGAGCGCGCGGTTGAGCAGGTTACTGGCGTAACTGCTGCTCGCGTTGCTTTCTCAACACAGAGGCTTATCATCTCAGCCACTGCTGAACTAAACGCCGATGATATTAAGGCAACCATTAAGGATGCCGGCTTTGCTGTAGTTGAAGAATCTAAGGATTCTAAGCAACCCGAGTCTGGCCTGACTGGATTCCTTACCCAGAACTCAAAGCTTGTTATCACGGCCATACTCTTTTCATTGGCTATGATTGCAGGCCACTTCAACCCTGCTCTTAAACAAGGTCTACTGTACGCAGTAACCATCTTCGCTCTTATCCCTTTGGCTAAAAAAGCCTTCTCTTTGATGCGAAATGGTACGCCTTTCTCTATCGAAACCCTGATGTCGGTTGCGGTAGTGGGCGCCATGATCCTAGGCGAAACGGTAGAAGCGGCTATGGTGCTTCTGCTATTTATGCTTGGTGAAAAACTAGAGGGTATCGCTGCTAACCGTGCTCGCAGTGGCGTGCAAAAGCTGATGTCTTTGACTCCTGATACCGTTCGCCACGTTAAGGCTAACGGTGAGGTCGAGACCGTTTCGGTTAATTCCATCCTAGTGGGTGACGAGATTGAGGTATTGCCGGGTGAGCGTCTATCGGTGGATGGTCAACTCCTAAACTGCCATGGCGTTTTCGATCAAAGCGCAATAACGGGTGAACCGCTACCTGTCACTCTAAAGTCAAAAGCCAAAATCATGGCTGGTAGCATGGTGGTTGAAAAAACCGTGCGCCTAAAAGTCACCTCTGAGCAAGGCGACAGTGCCGTTGACCGTATTATCCGCTTGATTGAAGAAGCGGAAGAAAAGAAGGCACCGGTTGAGCGTTTTATCGATAAATTCAGCCGATGGTATACGCCGCTGATGATGGTTATCGCCCTATTTGTCGCGGTTCTGCCACCACTATTTTTGGGCGCGTCATGGCAAGAGTGGATCTACAAAGCACTGGCTCTACTGCTGATTGCTTGCCCTTGTGCACTGGTTATCTCTACCCCAGCAGCTATCACCTCAGCACTGGCGAACGCTACACGTCGTGGCGCGCTAGTAAAAGGCGGTATGGCACTGGAGCAGCTTGGCACTATCGATAAGATCGTGTTCGATAAAACAGGCACCCTAACCCAAGGCAAACCTCAGGTAACCGAGTTTTATGGTGACGAGAAATTCCTAACCCTAGCCGCATCTGTTGAGGCTAAATCTACTCATCCACTGGCAACGGCTATTGTGGCTGAGGCTAAGCGCCGCAAGCTTGATATGCCGACTGCTGAAAACACTATGAGCATTTCTGGTGTGGGTGCGTCAGGTGTAGTGGAAGGTCACTCAATTCAAGTGCTGGCTCCGCGTCATATTGAAGAGCTATCGGCAGAATTTAAGAGCCTAGTCGCTAACTTTGAGTCTAACGGTCAAACCGTTGTTGTGGTGACACTAGATGAAGAGCCAAAGGCACTGATTGCCCTACATGATGTGCTTCGTGAAGATGCGGCTTCGGCTATCGAAACATTGAGTGAGCTTGGCATTCAAAGCGTTATGATGACAGGTGACAACCAACGCGTTGCCGCTTCAATCGCTTCGAAACTAGGTATGGATTATAAAGCCGAGTTGATGCCAGAAGATAAGCTCAACAACCTAAAAGCGCTAAATGGCTCGGTGGCTATGGTAGGTGACGGCATCAATGACGCACCAGCACTTAAAGCGGCTAGCGTAGGCATCGCTATGGGCAACGGTACAGATGTGGCGCTTGAGACCGCAGATTGCGCCCTCACCCACGACCGACTTCACTCTATCGCAGGTCTTATCAAGCTATCTCGCAAGACCATGAGCATCATTCGCCAAAACGTAGCCCTAGCTATCGGCAGTAAGGTGTTCTTCTTGGTTACTACCCTGCTTGGCGTGACCGGTCTTTGGGCGGCGGTGCTAGCCGATACTGGCGCAACGGCTTTGGTTACACTAAATGCACTTCGTCTGCTTCGAGAGAAGATAGACGTATAGTAGCCAACTACTCAAACTTCCAAAGCCCCGAATCTCGGGGCTTTTTGCTGTCTAACGATCCACTTTAATACAGTGCTCACAAGTTGGTAGGATCCGATCCTCTACTCGTGATTCCCCATGCCTCTCACAAATCGTTACATTCCCTCCATCGTGGGCTAGTCCCTACTTCTGTATATCGAGATCCAATCATGTGGAATAAACTGAATAAATCCATGATGCTGTGCCAGATGCTATTTGGCCTGTCATTTTATGGCGTGCTAGTGAGCCTAACTCGCTTCTTCTTAGAGGAGCTCAACTATAGCGAAGCGGACACCATGATGGTGGTCGGCGCCTTTGCCGCTATCGGGCCTTTGTTTGCCATCGCCGGTGGCTTCATCGCTGACAAGCTTCTCGGGGCCTATCGCGCTCTCACCATCAGCTACTTTGCTTTCACCTTGGGTTACATACTGCTAGTGCTTGGCGCAACCTCACTACACGTACCTACGGCTATGGCAGGTATCGCACTTGCTAGCTATGGTCGCGGTTTGATGTCACCTTCTTATCCGAGCCTGTACAAACGCACTTTCGCTACCCATAAAGACTTTGAAAAAGGCTTCCCAATCAACTATTCAGTGAACAATATCGGGGCATTCTTAGGGCAATATCTGTTCCCTATCTTAACAGTGTATATTGGGTTCAGTGGTGGTTTTACCCTATCGGCGATAATGGCAAGCCTTGGCTTGTTAACCCTGCTTGTGCTGAAAAAGCCATTTTCTCCACTAGGTAAAACAATCGATACCCAGCCAATATCAGCTAAAACATGGGGCATCTTTGTGGCTGTCTCTGTGGCAATGATTGCATTGGTGTTCTTCATGTTCTCCAATATGGATGTGGGTCAGAACATCGTTTATGCCATAGGCCTTATCGCCATCGGATATTTCATCTCACTAATGTTTAAGGCTGAGGGGGCTGAGAAGTACCGCATGGGTACCATACTTATCGCCACCTTCTTAACCACCTGCTTCTTTGTCTATTATGGCCAGATGATGACCTCGATGAATATCGTAGCAATCAACACCTTACAGGGTGACCTATTTGGTTTTATTCCACTCGAGCCGGAAGCAGCCATGGCGATGAACCCACTGTGGTGCATGGTCGGCGGCCCTATCGTTGCGCTTGGCTTTAGTACCCTTGAAAAGAAAGGCCTCCATCTTACTACTGCCACCAAGATCGCATGGGCCTTCGTATTGACCACCTTTGCCTTTGGCACCTTGACCTACTTCATCAATACCGTAGGGCCTGATGTGGCAATAAGACCAGAAGTCTTCCTTGTGGTGCACTTCTTCCAAGCTATGGCTGAGGTAGTGGTCGGCTCTATGGTGGTGGCGTTTATCCTTTCGGTAGCGCCGCATCATATCGAGAATTTCTCGGTGAGCCTGTTCTCGGTTGCGATCGCTTTGAGTGGTATCGTGGGCGCGGCTCTTTCGACCAATATTGCCTTGGAGAAAGGCGAGGTTCTGACCCAAGAGCTGGCACACACTGTCTACGGTGATTACTTTCTATTCTTGACCATACTCGCAGTCAACATGGTAGGTGTCGCCTTGATAGCCTCAAAAGCCATTAGTGTGATGCTCAAGAAAGCGGAGCAATGCGAAAAGCTTGAAGGCAAGCTCGCCTAATTACACTCGAGAGAGTAGCTCAGATACCTGCTCTCTCAACCATTTACGTAGGGGATCCACATGGGTCCTCTCGTGCCAAAACTGCATGATATCTACTTTGGGCATTACAAACGGCAGTGGGTGTTTGACCAAGCCCGAGTCCAAAGCAATAGCTTGGTCTGCTATCGACTCGAGGCAGGTTACCAGCATATCGCTATTGCGGATAATGGACGGTGGCGACAAGAAACTAGAAAAGCCTGCCACTACCGAGCGAGATAGCCCTCGCTCTTTTAATATCAAATCTATCTTCCCGTCTAAGTCACCGCTTAGGGTTGTGAGTATATGCTCACACTCAAGGTAGTCCTTTAGCTCCAGACGCTCGTCGATAACGCTGTTTTGTTTCGACGCCAAAACTACAAATCTTTCTTCACTGATCCGCTGCTGTCTCATGGTCTTGGGTAAATCTGAATAGAAACCTGCAATAGCTAGGTCACAGCGACCATCCTCTAGCTCGGTGCTTGGCAGTTTGCCACGAGTATCATGGGCCACCAGCACCAGATTAGGTGCCTTCTTCCGCACCAAGGGCAACAGGTGTGGAAACAGACGCTGCTCCATATAGTCGGTGGTGTAGATATTGATACGATCCGGTCTTGTGAGAAAATCTTCCTCTGACTGGGACAAATAAAAGCTCTCTATCCCCTTAATCATGTTGCCAACATGCTCGGCAATACTGTGGGCTTTAGGGGTTGGGGTGAGCCCGCGAGGCGCTTTGATAAAAAGAGGGTCACCGAGCTCATTTCTAAGTTTATTCAGCTTATGGCTGAGTGCAGGCTGGCTCAGTTCAAGACGCTCTGCCGCCTTAGAGATGTTTTTTTCCTGATAAATAATGTGGAAGATCTTCAATAGATTCAGGTCTTTATCTCTAATATTCATTTTTTCGATATCTGAAATTGGTTTCGCTTTATTTCAGAATAGCAGGAGCACTCCTAAGATAAAACGACAACCAAGCAATAGTCAGTCAAAGGAAAAACAATGAAAGTATTAATGGTGCTCACCTCACACGATAAGCTAGGCGATAGCGGACATGCTACAGGCTTCTGGCTAGAAGAATTCACCACTCCTTACTACACATTTCTAGATGCAGGCGCAGACATCACACTCGCCTCTCCAAAAGGCGGTTTGCCACCTATCGACCCGAACAGCACACAAGAAGACGCACAAACTGAAACCACCAAGCGCTACGATGCTGACCAAGACCTTAAGAGTAAGCTTGCCAATACCCTTGAGCTTTCTGGTGTATCTGCCGATGACTTCGATGCCATCTTCTACCCTGGTGGTCACGGACCACTGTGGGATCTGAGCGAAGACAAAGACTCTATCGCTTTGATTGAAGCCTTCTCTGCTCAAGCAAAACCTGTAGGTGCGGTATGTCATGGCCCTGCTGTATTGCGTCATCCTAAGGGCACGGATGGTAAGCCTCTAGTATCAGGCAAGCAGGTAACAGGTTTCTCGAATGAGGAAGAAGAGGCGGTTGGTCTAACCCAAGTGGTGCCTTTCCTAATTGAAGATATGTTTGCACAGACCGGAGCAACCTATAGTCGCGGTGACACTTGGCAAAGCCATGTAGTAACAGATGGTTTGTTGGTAACAGGACAAAACCCGGCTTCTTCGGATGCTTCAGCCAAGGCAGTACTGGCACTACTTTAACCTATCAATGCGCCGATGCTCTGTCGGCGCATTTCACTAATCAGATTGGATCTCCACCCACTGACTTCTCCACTCCTGAGCTTTCATCGGATCAGGCCAAAACTCTCTTTGTTTTGAGATAAGTCCATCTTTGACTATATGAAAGGTAATAGCCGTGTCATCGAGTTTTCCATCGCTCACTGCTACCTCGGTGACCACGCTGTCACCCTCGGATACAACTGAACGCACCTCAAATTGCCACTTACCCTCAGCAGGGTAGCAAGAGTTTAGGGCGATAAATTTGTCTCTGCCTAGGATGAGCTCCTTGGATTGAGGCCAATAGCACTCAAAGTCTGGGTTCAGCCATTCACTCGCTTTAGCAAAATCATTACTCTGCATAGCCTGCCAATAAGCCAATACAACTTCTTTTGGGCTCATACTATTCCTCCCTGAAAATGAGCAAACCCTTGTTATCAGCAGATAATCTAAACCTAATTCCCGCGAAATCAAAGACATAACACCCCTGTTAGATGACTGGTTTATGACAATTTATGCACGAATATGAATATTCAATGAATTACATATTCGGTTAATCAATGTGAAATCTTCAATTTTTATCCTCTTATTTATCTGGTCTATATCAGATTTATTTACATGGATTTTTGGAGATAAAATGAAACCCCTTAATTTAAAGGCGATAGCGGTTAGCGTTACGCTAGCTTTAGCCATGACAGGCTGTAACTCGAGCTCGAGCAACAACTCTCAAGATGGCTCAGGTATTCCGTTTGACCCAAGTGATTACGTGCATATCAACGACCCGTATTTGATGTCGGCTCAGGACGACAGCATAGTGGTTAGCTGGCGTACCGATGCTGGTAGCGAATCAAAAGTGCTATTTGGCCCTAAACCTGGTCTATACACCAATGAAGCCTATGGCGATTCACAGCGTCTTGGCTACCAATATCACTACCACACAACCACTATCGAAGGCCTAACTCCAGGCACGACCTACTACTATCGCGTTATTACGGATAACACAACTTCAGAAGAATTTAGCTTTGTAGCAGCGCCAAGCGAAGCCAAGGAAGGTAACCTACGTTTCCTTGTCATTGGTGACCACCAGTACGCTGAAGATGACCGTATCGACCGCCTAGTGAAAGGTGCTCGCTACGTGTTGGAAACTGAGTATCCAGAAGAAGGGGTTCATGCTGCCTCTTTGGTACTGAACAACGGTGATCAAGTCGACAGAAGTACCCTACAGGACTACCAAGATACCCACTTTGGCAAGATGAAATACCTGTCCGGTGAACTGCCTTTCTATACTGCTCTTGGCAACCACGAATATTATCAAGATCCTACTGCTTCACTTTATTTTGCGCACTTTAAGTACGATCATCTAGATTACCAAGGCATTCAGCCTCTTCCTGACCATGTCGAGGAGTATTACGCATTCAAGAAAGGGCGCGTGCTGTTCGTAATGCTTAACACCGAAGTGAAGCTGAACAATATGACTGGTGATGAAATGGTTCGTCAGGGTCAATGGGTGAAAGAGCTAGTTGAAACGGCAGACCAAGATGACTCTATCGATTGGATCTTTGCTGTAGGGCACCACCCACTTCGCTCCGAGCTTGGCCAAGGTGATGAAGAAGAGCTGGTAGAACGCGTATACACCGCAGAGCTGAACAAGTCTGAGAAATTCGCTATGTATATCGGTGCCCATACCCACAACTATGCGCGCGGTACCTTCCGTGACCACAGTGGTTATCACATAATCAGTGGTGGTGCATCGTTTGACGAATACTGGACCAAACGTTCCAACACACCATGGGACTACGATTCTCTCGTTTCTCACGGTTCAGTAAATGACTACCCTGACGTGTCTCGAACCCAGCAACTGCATAACTTCCAGTTGGTTGATATTGACCTAGAAACAGACGAAGTAGTTATCCAGACCTGGTCTACAGGCAATGTAGTAAACCCTCTACCTAAGCCAATTCTGATGGATGAGTTCCGCCTGAATAAGAGTGGCATCCTACCAGACAAACCATCTGTAGCCGTTTCGACTACCCAGCTTGATATGGAGTATGACACCCTAGAGCTGTCTCTATCTGATTACTACAGCAGTTCAGGTGCTGAGATGTTCAGTACTGAGTTTGTTATCGGTAAACCAAACCCATACACCAACAAGTGTGAAATCAATACCGCCGAGCTAAACGTGAAGCGCGATATTGAGAACATCTTCGGCGCAGAAAGTGATGCTGACCTAGAAGGTATCGACCGAAACAAAGACCAGGACATCTCCAAGCTTTATATTGGTACAGACCACGACTTCTATGTTGATTATGAACTGCCTGACGGCAACTACTGTGCAATCGGTCGTTACCGTGATGAACTGCAGCGCTGGTCGGCTTGGTCAGAGCCTACATCATTCGACGTTTACAACAGTGATGTTGAACCTAAGCACTTCGAGGCGACTATCGCACTTCCTTTGAAAGAAGACCTAGAGCCATCTTTCGCTAGAGACCTGCTGACTTACTTTGTTGAGGGTGACTATGAGTTCGTTCAAGACCCTGAGCGTGGCTCAGTGTTACACACCGGCTACAACCAAGAAACCAAGATCTCATACGTACCTCTTGCCCCTGATCTGGACACGCCAAACAAGTGGCTAGGTGATGATCAAATCACCTTCTCTGTATGGCTAAAACCAGACTCTATCGGTGATTGGGGCTGCTACATGGGTAACGGCCTAAGAACTAAGAGCGGTTTCTGCTTGGGTTCTCGCCAGCGCACCATGTGGGCTACCGGCATCGCAGCAGAGCGCGCTGAATCAGGCGACCATGAGGGTTTCACCTATCTTCGTGCTACCGAATATGCCGCTGATACAAACGTTTGGTCTCACCTAATCACCACCTACGACAACCGTATGGTTCGCCTATATCTGAACGGTGAGTTGATCGCTGAAGAAGAGAAAGGTGCCGCCTTGAAATGGGATGTTGGTAACAACGGAAACCAGTTCAACATTGCATCTGGCTGGTCTGATAGCAGCAACAACAATGAGCGTTACTTCCAAGGCTATATGTCTGATGCCATGGTTTGGGATCGCGCATTGAGCGAAGCTGAAATCAAAGCCATTCACAATCAACAAAAGTAAAAAAGGAGATGGCTACTGCGCTGTGCAGTAGCCAATTTACATGAAGATCTTAGCTGTTTTATTGATGCTGGCCTCAGCGCCTGCTTATGCCCATATCCGTATCATGGATGCAGGTTTCTTTGAGGGAATCCTGCACCCAGTAGTGGGTGTTGATCACTTGATGGCCATGCTTTCTGTCGGAATTGTGAGTGCCAGACTAGGTGGTAAGTACGTCTGGACTATTCCTGCTTGTTTTATGCTAGCTATGGTATGTGGTGCGGGCTTTGCACTGAATGGCGTGCGTTTGATTCTGTCTGAGTTTGCTATTGCGCTATCGGTATTGGTGTTGGGTATTGCCATCTTCACCAGCTACAGACCTGCGATCATCATTGGCATTATCGGTACTGGCTTCTTTGGTATTTTCCATGGCTATGCCCATGGTTCAGAACTACCTCGATTAGCTAACCCTGAGCTATTTGCATCCGGCTTTCTCGTTGGAACAGC
This sequence comes from Vibrio ishigakensis, assembly GCF_024347675.1. Classification (NCBI taxonomy): domain Bacteria; kingdom Pseudomonadati; phylum Pseudomonadota; class Gammaproteobacteria; order Vibrionales; family Vibrionaceae; genus Vibrio; species Vibrio ishigakensis. Next base: position 446,811 of record NZ_AP024882.1, read on the forward strand.
CCTCATCCACCTAGCCGGTGTAATGCTTGGAAAACTGGCCGAGAGACGAGAGCAATTCACTCAGTATCTCAACTATGCAGGAGCAGCGTTTGCGGGTATTGGTGGATATCTGGTGACAGAGTATCTGCCTCTGCTGATGCTTACCTATCGATAACTTCGTAGCTAAAAGCAAGCAAATGTATTTAAGAGTTAGCCTTGCAAAAGGCTAGCCCTTGCTATGCTTTCTTCACGTACTTAGCCGTGATTAGCACTTCACCCCAGCCCTCAACCTTGCAATCTAGCTGATGGTCTTTGGCGACAGTCACACGCTTAATAACGGCCTTTGCGCCAATCTTAACCACAGATGAACTCCCTTTAACTTTAAGGTCCTTGATAATAGTGACCTTGTCGCCCTGCTCTAGCTTGTTGCCGTTGATATCACGCACCGCATTCGCTTCAGCTTCGATGGCGTCTTGAGTCGGGTTCCACTCATAAGCACACTCAGGACAAACTAGGTTGTCTTGGTCTTGATACACGTATTCTGAATTGCAATTCGGGCAAGGAGGAAGAGACATCTATAGGTTCCGTTATTCTATTAATTGACGCAATGGTACTGAGAGCACAGGCTGGATGCGAGGGATCTAGTGCAAATTTTATGAAAGAGATATTTAGCTCAATGGCATCTGAGTGCCACTCTTTATCTCTTTCACCGAGATATTAGACTGTAGCCCACTCACCCCTTTGATGCGCCTTAAGCTACTAATGCGCTCAAAGAACTCATCCATGTCTTTTGCCACTAAGTGCACCATGTAATCAGCACCACCAGATATGCAATGACACATCACAATCCACTCGGTTTCTTTGGCAAACTCTTCAAAAGGTAGGGTCGACTCTTCTTCATGATTACCCATGGTAATTAGAGTAAAGCTGGAGATCTGAATGCCGAGTTTCTTGCGATTGAGCAGTGCTCGATAGCCATCGATATAACCCGCCTCTTCAAGCCTTTTCCAACGGCGCCAGCACGGTGTTTCGCTTAGATTCACCTTTTCAGCGAGCTTACTATTATTGATGCGCGCATCGTTTTGGATATGCCTCAAAATGGCTAGATCTATGTCGTCGAGGGTCATGTTAGGGGATTCTTTCTAAATAAACATCAGTATAGAAATATTCTGCTCAACTGGAAGCAAATGGCAACTCAAAAAGCAAATTAATTTCTGGATAAGTATTTAGACTTGTCTCCCTATCGCATATCAAACGGACCCTAAGTTAATGAGCTTCGAGCTGGCCATCGCCTTCATTTTGTTTTCTATTTCAATATCCATCACACCAGGCGCCGGCAACATCGCCTTGCTAGGTATATCTAGTCGCCATGGTTTCAACGCAGGTATCCCATTTGTACTTGGAAATGCACTGGGGATAATCGTTATTATGGTGGCTGCCAGTGCAGGATTAGTTAGCGTGTTAAGTCTCTACCCTGATCTTTACTTCGCAATGAAGTTAGCAGGTGTGGCCTACCTCCTATACATGGCTTGGGGTATAGCGACAGCCAAAATGGATGGGGACATAGAATCCAATCACTCTGGGGTTGTATCTGGAGTATTGATCCAGCTCCTGAACCCAAAAGGCTGGGTGGCATCACTGACCGTTTTTACTCAGTTTATTAACCCAGCCAATGATTATGTATCTCAAGTCGCCACCATCATCTCAGTCATGGTGGGTATAGGTGTTTTGTGTATGCTGGTATGGGCTTATTTTGGCACCATGTTGCAAAAGCTGTTGCAGTCGCCAAAACAGATGAGAGTGATAAATGGCTGTCTAGGTGGAAGCTTAGCTATAGTGGCAGTAATGATGCTGGGACAAGCCGGATAAAGTATCGAGCATGGCGCTATACCATGCTCGGATAGGTATTAGTAAAGCTCAGCAAACTCGGCGATTGGCGACTTGCCACGAAGTAGCAGAAAGTTTAGAAAGCGTGATGTTGAGGTGGTAAGGATCTTTTCTTCTTCAACACCGTGATGCTTCAGAAGCTCTTTAGCTAGATCGAGTCGCGCGATCTCCTCACAGAAATGAGCATCAGATCCTGTGGTAAAGAAAACACCCAAACGCTTACCTACTTTCACTATCTCTGAACAGCGCACATCACTACCTTTTCGGCTCTTGCCAGTAAGAGAAGTGTTGTTCACCTCGATCGCCACATTGTGCTCTTTAGCACAGCTCAGCACTGCCTCGATATCAAACTCATAGTTTGGATTACCAAGGTGACCCAGTACATCCACTCGTCCATTCTTAATCACATTAATCAGCGCACGAGTATGCACCTCAGGCGTCGATGGAGTGAATACTGGTTCATGAAAGCTAGCAATCACCCAATCTAGATGCTGATAGGACGATGGTGGTAAATCCAGTTCTCCCTCCGTATTCAAGGTATTCGCTTCCACTCCACGCAGTATGCCTACCCCATGTAAGAAACGAGGCAAGATACGCTGGTTATTGAAAAACCAGTAGTGCGGAGCACCCGGCATCTCTGGTGCATGGTCAGTTGAACAAAGAAGCTTGAGCCCTTTCTCTTTCGACGCCTGAGCATTCTCTATGATAGTGCTATATGCGTGCCCGCTGGCAAGGGTATGGGTATGGCTGTCGACAACTATCTGCATAGCCCCTCCTAGTTGATCTGCAGTGAACCATCTTGGTTCATATACAGGGTGAGATCCGCAGCTACCGAATGTTTCAGTACTTTCTCAACGTTCTTTGAATCTGAGTTGTTATAGAACTCCAGCGCATCCTCTGGGCTAGTGCCACCGCGTACCTTGCGGTCCACCAAGCGCTGCTTAAGAAAATCAGCTTCGGTATCGATAAAAATGGTGAAGTCTGCCAGCTCTTTAAGCCCCCTCCAGATTGGCTCATCTAGCAGTAACCAGTTGCCCTCGATAACCACCACATCTTTATCGACAGTAATCGCATCGTCTACTGGGTCATGCAGATTACGGTCATAATAAGGCCACTTAGGGTCTTTCACGCGCAGCTGTTTAAGCTTCTCGATAAGCTCGGTCAGATTAAAGGTCTCATAGGAGCCTTTAATACTGCGTAATGTGATCTGCTCGCCATCACGCTCGGTGTAATTTGAATCTAGAATTTCATTTGGATAGTGGAAGCCATCGAAAGGCAGAACCTGTACGGACTCTAAACCTTCATCTTGCTCAGACAGATGTTCCCAAAAAGCGGCTAAGGTGGATTTACCACTGCCTGGAGGCGCACATAGGAAGATAACCGTACGCTCATTAGTTTGCTGATGTATCTTGGTGAACTTTTCCACCAGCGGCTTATGAATTTGGATGATGTCTTGGTCGGGAAAGGTTGCTTCTGATTCGAAGCCACTGACATTTAATGAGACTTTCATGCTTAGCCTTATCCTAAAATCTCTCTTTCAACCTTCTCCAGTAGACTCTCACAAGAGAGCTTAAGTACTGATTTAACAAGGCTTTCGTAGCGCTCTTTAGAGAAAGCATCGAAAGAGGAAAACTTAAGTTTGTTTATGGATTGGAGATAGAAATTGTCATCTTGCTTACCCAGCACCGACTGATTGGAGATAAAGTCATACACTAGGTCATCATCAAAAAGGATCTTCTCCGTTTGCTGATTAGCAAAGTCGTGCATCTGCTCGAAGAGTCCGATATCTGCATAGGTCTCAAGAGAGATCTTACCCATTGCAAACATCAGCTTGGAAACCACATCGGTCTCTACAAGCGGGCCGTCTTCTTTCAGTAGCGGCGTCACCGCATACTCCATCACCAAGGCATCTTGGATAAACACCTTAGGTAACAGTTCTTTAAGCTTTAAATTGATTAGCTTATTGGAAACCTGCAGGAAGCAAGTGGCGTTCTCGCATCTGTCTATGGCGTCCAATAATTCTTCTAACGACAAGATGTTTCTATTCTCCGTAGAAGGTGCAGCAATAGCTGCACCCAACTTCACTATTAAATTGTCAGACTCACATCATAAAACTCAAGAAGAGCTTTTTCTGCTTGTTCGTTCCAAACGTAGTTATTCGCTTTCAAAATTGCGTCCAACTCGACAAAAAATGGGTCCACATCCGCTAGGGTATGGAACTCATCGATTGGAGTCAGAGGCAAATTGATATGCGGATAGATAAGTTTCTTACCACCTGGGATATCAAGTTGATTCAAGATGGTATGAGGCGCTGCTTCTAGACCACCTACGTGGGTTACCATGAAAGATGGGTTGATCTTTCCTGACTCAGAAAGCTCAATAGATTCAATCATATCGCCAGTAGAACCGCCAGATGTGCCCACAATATGCGTTGCTTCATAGTGTACGTTGTAGAAGTTAAACGGCACCTTAAATTGCTTATCTGTAGGGCCAGCAAAGAAGTTCAAACAACCGTCATTACCAAGCAGGTCATCCGCTTGCTCAAGTACTTGGCTTACCGCTGCATACACCATTACATCATCAAAGCCTCTACCCTCGTTGAGCGCTTTGAGGTGCTCAACAGGATTCTCAACCTTAGCCGTGTTCACGTAGAACAATTCGATACCGTTTTCTTTTGCCTTTGATACTGGGATCAGGCTCTCAGCGCGTGCAAGACGAGTTTCATCGATATCTGTCACCACAATGCGGCTCGGTTTCACTGGACCGTTGATAGCGTAATCGATAGCACCGATACCCATAGGACCCGCGCAAGCCAGCAGTGCAAGCGAGCCACCTTCTTTGATACCCATCTCGTGCTCATACACATAAGGCGTTGTGTGGTAGCTAGCGTGGAAAGCGCCGATGATGCAAGACATAGGTTCAGCTAGAGATGCATTGGCATAGTAAGTGCTCTTATATGGCAGTACACAGCCTAGGTCGATAGCCACTTTCGGGATGATAGAGTAAGTTGCATTACCACCGAAGGTTTCGTAGCTATAGCCTGGTGAATAACCCGTTGGTAGGCCCATAGCAGGTTGCAGTACAAATGGTTCTCCAGATTTGTATTTATCACGTAAGTTAGCGCCAACTTCTACGATAACACCTGCGTATTCGTGACCCGTCATTACTGGCACTTCATCGATGTTCTCTGGAACACGCTTATGTTTACTGCCAAGTAGCGCCGCCTTGTAAGTCGATAGGCAGATGCTGTTTGAGATGTTTTTAACTAGTAGCTCGTCATCAGAAATTTGCGGAAGATCGAAGGTTCTTAAACGAACGTCTTTTTCACCACAGATTACGGCAGCAGTTGTTTGAAGCATGGGAATTCTCTCCGAAATGTGGGGCCAAGCTCTGGCCCCAAATATTATGTTTATTAAGCTTGTTGACCGATGGTATCTAGTAGGTCATCTAGAGCTGGGTCGTGCATGAAGTTCTTGATGGTCACCACAGGCAGGCCTGTTGCTTTCACCGCCCTTGTCTCAAGGCTTTCGTGGGTTACCACCACATCCGCATCACTTGGGACTTTCTCGATAGCAAAGTTCTTCACCTCAACCTCATAGCCCGCTTTCTGCAGTTTGCGTTTGAAGGTTGATGCACCCATGGCACTCGAACCCATACCCGCATCGCATGCAAAGGCTACAAATTTGATATTCTTGGCTTCAGTTGTAGCTTGAGCTGTGTTGATTGCGCCTTCCGCTTTCATGTCTTTCATGTCAGATACAGATTTCTCGAACTCTTCTTCTGACTCTTCTTTCTTGCTCATCTTAAGGATTGCGCTTGCTACGATGAACGAAGCGATAGTTGCTGTTGTCACACCTGCGATGGTTGCTAGGAAGCCGCCTTTTGGTGTTAGAGCTAGGTAAGAGAAGATAGAACCTGGTGATGGACCCGCTACCAAACCTGCATCAAGTAGGTTGAAGGTTGCGATACCCGTTGCGCCACCAGCAATCATTGCCAGAATCATGGTTGGCTTCATCAGCACGTATGGGAAGTACAGCTCATGGATACCACCGAAGAAGTGAATGATGATTGCACTTGGTGCAGAACGCTTACTCAGACCTTGACCAAACTTAGCGTAAGCCAGCAGCATACCCAGACCTGGACCTGGGTTTGACGCCACCATGAAGAAGATAGATTTGCCTGTTTCAGCGGCCGCTTGTAGGCCAAGTGGGTAGTATATACCTTGGTCGATAGCGTTATTTAGGAACAGTACTTTCGCTGGTTCGTTGATAATAGCTAGCAGAGGTAAGAAACCTGTCGCAACTAGTGCCTCGATGCCAGTTTGAACGAACATGTTTGCTGCACTTACCGCTGGACCTACGATTGCGTAAGCAAACAGACACATCAGCATACCGAAAATGCCGAGAGAGAAGTTGTTTACCACCATCTCGAAGCCTGATGGAATACGGTCTTGGATGCGCTTATCGATTTGAACAATCACCCAGCCACTCAATGGACCCATGATCATTGCGCCCACAAACATTGGGATTTCAGCTCCAGCGATAACACCCATGGTACCGATAGCACCAGCAACGGCACCACGCTTGTCACCAACAATCTGACCACCGGTATAACCAATAAGTAGCGGTAGCAAATAGGTGATCATAGGACCAACCAATTCACCAAAATATTCGTTAGGGATCCATCCAGTTGGGATAAATAAAGCGGTAATAAAGCCCCAAGCAATAAAGGCTCCAATATTTGGCAACACCATCGCCGTCAAATGACCGCCGAAGGCTTGAACCTTAGCTCTCACATTTGTAGTCACGTTATTTTCCTTATTCTGTGGTTTTTATTAGTAGTTTTTTATAATATTCAGAACGTCATTCTTGGTATTGGCAGCGGCTAGCTTTTCAATATTGATTTCGTCACACAGCATTTCGCTCAAGGCTTGAATAACCTCTATATGGGTGTCGGAATCTTTAGCTGCTAGAGTAAGAAGAACGTTTGCTGGACCTAGGTCTGAGCCAAAGTCCACAGGCTTAGGGAATACATGAATACCTAAACCTGTTTTGATAACACCAGCCTCTGGGCGGGCATGAGGCATTGCTATGCCTGGGCATAGAACGTAGTAAGGACCATTTTCTTCCGTAGACTCAATGATGGCATTTGCGTAGTCAGTGGTGACATAGCCTTTATCTTCCAGATAGCGAGTGGTCTCTCGAACGGCGTCTTCCCACTGATAATCAGTATCGGCAATAACATCAATTAGGTCGTGATCGATGTGGTCGTAAAGCATAATGTTCCTCGGTGCTTCTATGCGTTGTTGATGTAACCATTATCGATACAAATATTTATTTGAAAAACGCGAGCATTTCGTGATGATTATCACGTAGAATATGAGGTCAATTGGTTTATTTGACGCTAGATCACAAATCATCTAAGTAATAAAATTACAATTTTTATATTTCACACAAGTCAACAAGCTAAATTTGACTAATGTCTAAATATTTGAATTTTAATAAATGAACACAAATGTGATTTGAGTCTTATTTCAATAATTGACACCTTTAATGTGTGACAAGAAGTACATTTATATTTAACGTCTCTGCGTGCGGTATCCACAAATAGAGTGATCCAGATCTCTTCTGAAAGTTTCTCTGCAGAATAATGTAACTCTTACACAACAAGTTATTCGTATTTAGGCCCTTTATTACTTCAATATTTTTAACGAAGCTACTGTCAGAGCTCTATCGATGTCAGTGCTAGTCTTACGTCGTAATCTAATCAATCGGGAAACTGTGTAATGTATGGAAGTGAGAAAACCCGCGCATTTTGTTGTAATTGCAAAGAACTGACTCTGCACCATTTCACCATGTTTAGTAGCCAGAAAACCAAATCTCCGAGACAGATGGGCTTGTTAGAACGATTATTCTCAGCGGGGAACTCCGGAGATTACAAGTGCTCAAGGTGTGGCACCTACCTGCACACACCTGACCATTTAGATTAGCCTCCAGACAAAATAAATAGGTGCTCAACTGAGGTTTTGCACCCAAAGTGCAAACGCAAATGCTGGTCTGTATACAATGCACTGCAGAACGAGTTTGGGCTTCTTTATCAACAGCTATGACCAGTAGTTTATTTTAGAGTTAGGCACCGCTTTGTTTATGGTCTTGACCTCTAGCCACTCACCCTCTGGCACGAAGTCACTTGCACGTGTAGACAGTATTGGCTTAGTGGTGCCGCGACTTGAAGCACTCACTTCCTATAGCTCAACTTTTTGTGGGTGTGACAAGGACTCGGAGCGGCTGCGTACAGGGGACGTACGCAGTTATCTCATATACTACTGTCTTCAGAAGCCGAGACGCATTCTAAAAAACCAACCACGCTACCGTAAATAGCCTGTGGTTGCTCTGTCATAAAAGCCCAGTACTGGTCGCCATACGAGAAATGCCACCATTCTCGCGAGTAATTCACGAACCCCGCTTCAGACATCACCTGCAACAACATAGCCCTGTTTTCTATGGCCTCTCTTGATAAGCCTGAAGCATTCATAGCGCACAATTCAGGAGAGACGCTGTTCCAATCTTTGAGCTCCATTCCAAAGTCTATAACTTGTCCTTTTCGGTCAACTATCTCAATGTCCACCGCACCACCGGTGCTATGTGGTGGATATAGTGTTTCGCCTGTGAGCGTTCTCGTCGGCGCTACGAGTTGGGAGGCAATATGATAGGCATCTTCATCTGACGAATGAGCCTTGCGTTGTAAAACACGCTCTAGTTGCTGCTCAAATAACTTCTCTTGGAACTCTGGAGAGCGATAACCTTCGTACAGACGAAAGCTCAAACCATCCGGTAGCGATTCCTCAGCACGCTGTAGCCTATCTAGCACACCTTGACGCACATAGTGATAACAGGCTTTGGTTTCCGGGCTCTCCGGTGGAGTGCCACATTTTATTTTTCCCTTTGCAGAGACCAACTTCTCGCCACACTCATGAACGGGTGTTGAAACCACTTCAGTGGCGGAGATGTCTATGTGCCCCATGTATTCAGTTCCTTTAAACCAGCAGTCTTTCAAGCATCTTGCACTGGCATGAGCGAGAACTCAAACACGATTGAAAAGGCATCTAGACATGAGAGGCAGAATTGGAGGCGCACCACCTTGTACCCCGACAACAACACGGTTGAGACGAGGCTATAGGTCTAATACAAAGAGCTGACTAGTGAAATCTATCTAAGGGATCATGCTGCCTGCCATTCATAACCCTCAGTTCTTTTTTTACTTCTAGATGGTTTTTAATCGCTTTTACCACTAGCGACCCAAATACTACACACGTCCAACCGATGAAGATCCACATAATGACATCTAGCATGGATTCCGCCATCGGAAGGAACATGTTCTCCATGCCTTCCGCGTTCATATTTTAAGCCTTGTTTTTTTATTTTTTGCCTGACGTTGCACGTTAAATATATGCCTAAACGCACAGCGTTTGGTTAAATTTTACACAAAGAGAATTTAGGTCACGTTTCTTGCTGATTTCCTATGAAACACAGCTCAACTATGAGGCAGTTTGCGAAAAATCTGCTTATCCATAAAATCCATGTCAAGGTGTGCTAACGTGCCACTATCTCGAGAAAGGATGCACCTAATGACACCAGAACAACTTAAGCAGTATTTAAATCGAGTCGGACTCAACGACGCACCTCAGGTTTCAGAGTCAGGGCTGACAACACTGCAAAATGCTCAACACAGACGTATTCCATTTGAGAACATGGATGTAGCAGTAGGCAAGAAGATTGAACTTAGTGAGCAAGCGATATTTGAAAAACTCATCACCAACAATCGCGGAGGCTACTGCTTTGAGGTAAATAGTCTGATGCTCAGAGCATTAGAGGCTTTCGGCTTTGAGGCTAAACCGCTTCTCGGAAGAGTACATTTAGCTGAGCAACCCTCTGGTCGCAGTCATCAAGTAAGCTTGGTTACATTAGATGGCAAAGAGTGGATCGTGGATGTTGGCTTCGGTTCCCAGACTCCGAGACAGCCCCTTCCTGTTGTGCTCAACACTGAGTTAGTAACGGATATGCAGACTTTCCGCCTCATTGAGGATGCACAGTTTGGCATTATGCTCCAGATTAAAGAGCAAGATGCTTGGCTCAACTTGTATAGTCTAGATATGGCCCATGTCTGTTCAGGTGATATCGAGATGGGCAACCACTATACCTGTACTAGCCCAAACTCTGTCTTCACCTATAACTGCACTGCGGCCATGCCAAACGACAAAGGCATAGTGACCTTGCTAAATAGCACCCTCAAGATCAAAACTCAGCATGAGGTACGAGAGATCACCCTTGAGGATGAAGCGTCTTACCTTAATGCCCTTAAAGTCCACTTTGGTATAGAGTTAGATGTGGACTTCAAGGACCTTGCGAGACATTTCTAGAGACTATTCAATCTCTACAGGTGGCCTAAATAGCATCTCATGCATCACAACATCATCAGGCAGCGACAGGATCGCTGCTATGGTTTTGGCCACACTCTCTGGGCTCATATATTGTGGTCTCGATTGCTCTCTAAAGTTAGTATCTGTGCCACCGGGGAATAGGGTTGAAACCTTGATTCCATGAGGCTGTGCCTCTTTCATCAAGATGCTGCTGAATCCCGCAAAACCTTGCTTCATAGCGGTATAAACACTCATGGATTCATTGGCGCGTTTGGCAACCGTGCTCACCACGTTGATGATGGTGCCGCTCTCGTTTGGTTTCATTACCTTAAGAGCCTTTTGACAAAGAAGCGCTGGGGCTCTTAAGTTGACCGCATATTGAAAGTCGAACTCCTCCAAAGAGAACTCATCGATCATCGCCTTTCTGGTGTTGAGTCCAGCGTTATTGATCAATACATCAAGGTGACCAAGTTGATGCACAGCCAGCTCAAACATGTCATCCAGTTCATTCGTATTAGCCAGATCTGCTGCTATCACTAAGCATTGATGCTCATTCTCTAGCTGTTGTAGTTTATCTCTGTTTCGACCCGTCGCCACAACCTTATGGCCCTGCTTACTGAGCAGTTTCGCGAGCTCGAACCCAATACCACTGGTTGCCCCAGTCACTAGAATATTCAAACCATTCGTCTCTTAATTATTGGAAAGCTTCATCCTCGCACAAATGTAACTGCAAAACTCAGCTACGCCCGTGCTTAGCGCTGTTTTCCTGAGAACTATCCCCATTTATGTTTAACAAGTTGTAAACGGTCAGAATGAGATTCACTTCCCATTCAGACTTGGCGTGCAGCAAGCGCTGCTGATAATAATGACCTAGTGCGTGTGAATTGTTCGCTGTTAGTACCTTGTTCATTTGCTTAGCCTCTTTGTTTAACCCATGAAAATTATTACGCTAAAGTAAGAAGACAAAAACAGAGAACATTACCAACTATTCTTCCTCTATTAGGCATATAATGGCGTTAATACGCTAAAAAGTGTCCAAAGCAGGAAGACGATGAAGTACGAACATCCCAGTTTACTCGAGATAAGACGACTACCTTATTTCTCTCGCATTGCAGCCTTGGGCAGTCATTTAGAGCTCAAAGTCACCCTGCCTGAAGTGGCAGAACTGATGATCACCAGCCCTCGTAATGCTCGAACCTTGCTCAAGCAAATGGCAGAGTCAGGATGGTTAGAGTGGACGCCAGCAATAGGCCGAAATAAACGTTCTTCGCTTTATCTCAACTACTCACAAGAAGAGCTCTCTCATCACCTCGCTAGAACACAGATGGCATTGGGAGAGTATCAAACCGCTTTGGAGCTAGTGGATAACGATAGAAGCGTGTTTGAGAAGCTGTTGGTGACCACATCAGGGGCTCAGATGCGCGAAGACGCAGTGCATATCCAGTTGACCTACGAGCGCAGATTCTCGCGCCTGCTTCCTCATAAACCTCAGCGCAATGGCGAACGTTTCCTACTCAGACAGATCTATAGCTGTTTAACCAAGTGCGATAGCAATGGCTTTATCAGCCCAGATCTCGCTCATCACTGGAGCTACGACGAAGCTAATCTGTCATGGACCTTTTTCCTAAGGCCAGGGCTTACTTTCCATGATGGGCAGGAGATAGATGCAGCTCAAGTGGCCGAGCTATTCGAAAATCTCAAGGCAGAATCTTGGTATCAAGATGAGCTGAAGCATCTGGACTCGGTCACAGCGAAAGGAAAAACCTGTTTGGTGTTCAAACTAACCAAGCCAGACCTCGGCTTACCTGGTCTAGTCTCAGGCATCAAGTATTCGATACAGCCTGCTAAACAGCTCACCAATCCAGAAAGCATAAACGGCAGTGGCATCTTTAAGATCAAAGAGCACTCACAACACGCGCTCACTCTGGAGGCTTATGAAAACTTCCACGGTTTTCGAGCTCTGCCAGAGACCGTCACCATCTGGTACACCCCAGAGCAAAACATTCCTTACCTACTAGAGAAGCTACGAAGTCCAGATGAAACCTCAGAGCAAGTAGCAACGGATACCAACAACCAAGAGAAAAGCATCGCTCGTATTGAAGATGGTTGCTTGGTTACCCTCTACAATGGCACAAGCAACAAGCTATCCGATGGACAGAAATCAACCTTGAACCAGTTGATTGCGGCGGTCAGAGAACCGATGCGCGAGGGGCTAAAACGAACCACACCACCGAATCGAAAACCGCCTTCAGATGCGTTTAACCTTCTACCGAGTTGGACTCGGGTATCTAAGCTAGGTTCGACGGATGAATTACTGCCAAGAGAGCTATCCATCGCCTACTTCACTCATAAAGGATTGAAGGTTTGTGCCGAGCAAATAGCCGAGATACTGGAGAAATCCGGTACCCGATGTACGATAAATGAGTTCTCTCATGCTGAGTTGTATCAATTGGTTGAATCCGGAGAGCTTAAAGATGATCTGCTACTAACTAGCCTTAATTTTGATGACAATCGCCCTTCTTCTATTTTCAGCTGGATGAGCTCAGACCCCTTATTGTTGGCAAGCTTAACCGAACAAGAAAAGGTATGGATACTTGAGGAATTAGATAACCTGCGCGCGCACAAAAGCTATCCGGAATACCTTAAAGGGCTAGAGTCTATCTCCACCAGCCTGATCTCATCGTTCAAGCTATTGCCACTTTTTCATCACACCCAAACTATTCAGTTTGAAGAGATCTTCAAGGGGGTGAGTATCAATGCATGGGGTTGGCCTAGCCTGCAAGACATCTGGTATTTCGAGCCTAAAAACTAGGGTCTGTTGACCATTTGAGTTTGTTTTTGTAGCGAATTGTTGGGTATTTATACAAGGCAGGTACTTTTAGGTGTAGTGGTTCTACATGAAAAGTGCCTAACTCAGTAGAAAGGGCAAACAAACGCTAGAAACGGCTTAAATCCAGTTCAATTGCATCTCCTAGCCAATAGGCGTGTTCGGTATGATCCTTAAGATCATCACCGGTTACGCCATGCACCAGCACAGATAAGCCATCTCTTTCACTATCTAGCCAAGGGATCACAGCGTCAAAATCGTCTTTGGTGAAGATAAGCTGACAGCTCCATTTGGTATGGGGTCCTACGTTTCTTTGGTGCACTCGCCCTATCTGTAAGCCAAACTTATCTCCCGCTTGATGGCAGAGTTTAGTAGCGAAATCTAGGCTAATTGCATCGAAATAGACGTGAGCGTGATAGTTGACGTGTGCATTGATGGGTCTTTTCGGATTTTCCATATCGATTCTTTTCCTTGATAGAAAAACAGGCTCGAAGATAACTCCGAGCCTGTTTAGTGTAGTTAGATTAACTAAGACTAAGCTTGTTCTAACACAAAGTGTTCAACTTTGCCCTGTTTAGACTGTTTTGAGCGATACATAGCCTTGTCTGCATTATCTACGAGTTGCAGGGCATCGACAGTATCTCGAGGTGCTACAGAAACACCGGTACTGAACCTAACCTGGAGTTGATGCCCTTTGTATAAAATTGGCTCTCGAATGCTCTCGACTAGATTTTGAACCACCTTTTCGACATCCTTTTCTGAGCGCACGGATTGAAGCAATACGATAAACTCATCACCGCCAAAGCGATAAACCTCATCGGTAGCTCGAAGCAAAGATTTTAGCCTCTGGGCGACGGTCTGAAGCAAGACATCCCCATACTCATGCCCAAGCTGGTCGTTGATCTGCTTGAAGCCATCCATATCGATAAAACAGAGGCCAACGTACTTTCCTTCCGCCTGACTCACCTCTATAGAGTTTTCAATATCGGTATACAGGGTAATGCGGTTCTTCACCTTAGTCAGCTCATCGGTGTGAGCCTTGATATGCAGATCTTCATGTCTGCGATGCACACTCTCACTCATCTTATAGAAGCGCCCCATCAGATAACCAATCTCATCCTTCGGTAGGTAGTCCACTACATCCTGTCGCTTACCTTGCTCCACCTTCTGCGTCGCATCCACCAACTTGGTGAGTGGGCTAAACAAAGCACGGTTAATGGTGATCAAAGTAAACAGAGCAAGGAAGACCATGATCAAGCCCTCGATGACTATCATCATAGTGATATAAGCCCGGGCCTCGCGGTAGTCGCCATTACGCTGTTCGAGCAGTCGTTTCTCTTCACCATCAAAGGAAGAAAGGTAAGCGCGAATGTTGTCCATATACTGCTTACCCGCGTTGGAACGAACCACAGCAAGGGCCTGAGACGGCTCGATGTTATACATCTCTATGGTTTGAGCCAGTTCTTCTAGCTTGTAATCAATATCGACAATCAGCTCATCTAGAAGCTCTTGCTGACCGGGGTTATCTGAAGTGAGTGACTTGAGCTCTGCCCAGATCTTCTTAATCTCATCGCGAGAGCGGAAATAAGGTTCTAGATAGTAGTTTTGCCCTGTAAGCAGGTAACCCCTCTGTCCCGTTTCTGTATCTGAGATAGCGTTTAGCAGTTCTCCAGATTTCTGCAGAACCTGATTAGTATGCACTACCCACTGCAGCTTATTTTCACTGCGAGATTCGAGCACATATACAAAGCCAATATTGGCAATGGAAAAGAAGAACAGCGTCCCAAGTAGGAGCCTAAGTTTGGTTTTTATGGTCACGAAATCAATCCTTTGCAGTTCGCATTATTATTCGAGTGCGGCTTCCAGCCTACGACAAATATTATCCGCTAATCGGTGACTAGCAATATTTCGCTCGATCACAGATGAATCTATGTGATTAGAATCAACAACTTGTAGCCAATCCGTCATCATTGAGTGAAAGCCCTTGCTCGCTAACATAGGCGTCCAATCCTTAAGGTTTAATTGCTGAACTGAATTGTTCTGCAAGTATTTACCAGAGACGAAAGAATCAAACTCATAGGCGCGATTTTGATAACAGGCAGACACGGTTTCTCGGGTAATACCAAATTGACGATTCATGCTCGCTTGCAACAAGGTGTTGCCCGTCTGCCATTGCACATCGATTCGACCCAGCTTATCACCCACCTTTTGGGTAAAGATTTCAACGCCTTCTAGACTCGATTGTGCATTGAGGTTGATGCTATCTAGGGGATGAATAAAGTCGTCAAAAATGAAGGTGCGAATATCGCCGGGAAGATCGAACCTATGCTTCTCCCATCGAAGAGACAGGAGATCCCCAACCTTACCGTTAGCCAGTTCAGTTACATGCTGGTTGTAAAGGGGAATATGGCGGCGATTAAAGCCCACATACAGAGGGACGCCTTTGCTAATCGCCAGTTCGTAAAGCACATCCACATCATCGGCGTTGTCGGCCAAAGGCTTATCGACAAAGGTTGGGACACCTTTTTCTAGAAAGAACTTTGCCAATTGAACGTGCGCAGAAGTTGCGGCATGTATCATAACTGCGTCGACACCAGACTTAAGTAGCTCTCGGTAGTCCGAGCAAACTTCAGAGATTCGATACTGCTGTGCCAGTGACTTCATCACCTCTGAAGATCGAGTGCTAAATACAAGCTCTACGCCTGCTAATTGAGTGATATAAGGGAGATACGCTTTCTGCGCAATATCGCCTAAACCAATGATTCCTAACTTCATTTTCTTCCGTACCTTGAGGGAGCAGGCTTCAATATAGCAAACAGAGCAGCCGATTAAGATCGACAGGTATACATATTTGCACTTAATTGATCATCGGGACGATCCTCCCTACTTCTTGTGCGAGATCTCTTACAAAGAAGTCAGCGATCTGACAGATATTTCATGGCAATCTCCCGAAAATAAAGTTAAGTCATTGTTTTTAATGAATAAGTTATTTTTCACTCACAGGTAAACAGATAAAAATACGCCATACATGATTGTTACAGCCCGCTATACAGACGATACTAACCATGTCGACAGGAAGTTGGCAGGAAAAGGAACAAACCCTAACGGATTAGGTATCTTCAGGAAGAAGATTTGATAACTAAGGATTCGGTTATCAGCAAGGAAGTGAAGCTCTAGGATAGAGTTCGCCCGTCAGGATGACAGGCTAGGATGGACACCGCTAGGATGGCGACGACATGGAACTAGGTTAACGGATTTTAACCACTATCAAGGAAAGATGCAGGGAGCACTTTTAGTAGCCGGATTGCTGCGAAAGAGAATAGACCCCATCAGGTTCGCCTGGTGGGGTTTTATTTTGTCCGTAGTTTATGAACCCCTTATCTCCTATCGAGAATAGACTTCCACTTCGATTAGGTTCGCCTTGTCAGGTTATATTTTTTCTTCAATTTGAAACCCTTACCCTCCACCGATAATAGACTTCCACTTCAATTAGGGTAAAACCAGTTGGGGTTTTATTTTGCCTGCAATTTGAGCTATCAGCTATCAGCTATCAGCTATCAGCTTAAAAATGATAAAGCCCCATTCAAAGAATGAGGCTTGGTTTTTATTTAGCGGCTAATAAGGTCACGCGACTGCTTCTTTGTCCCGAAGGAGAAACACTGCGGATAAGAACGACTCCGCTAACCTCAGGCTTTTTCTCATCAAAGTAGGTCTGCCAGCTTTCACCCATATTGGTTGAATACTCCATAGCGATACCCGGATAAGACACGTTCATGACCAGCTTTCCTTCTTTAACTTCAGCACCTGGTACAGGTAATCTGAAGTGAAGGTCTCGCAGTTCAGCCTTGGCCAGTTCTCGCTGACCCAAGATATTGACAAATCGACTCCAATCTCTATTAAGTGCATTCAAATCAGTGTGTTTGGTTGATGAGGAATACTCAGTATTAGCCTCATACTCCTGCTCCCAATCTCCTGTATTCCAGCTTCTCTCTGCAACCGCAAACAGACGTGGGAAGGTCATATATTCGTATTGATCGTCGGTACGAATAGTCTCTGACCAAAGCGCCGCTGATATGCCATATACCTTAGGTGCAGCTGCATCTGGGGAGTTCGCAACGTACTTTTTACCTTCACGGTCAACGGTCAGTTCTGCATTCTGGGCTAGGTTTTCTGGCACAAATGAGAAGGCTTTCTTGGTATCGGTAGCTCGAGTCGCCCAATAGTATCCGCGCTCGTGCTTATCTACTTCATAAGGCATATCAAAGTAGACAAAGTCAGGGTTCGACAATACCAACTCGTAGCCATCATTCACCAGTTGGTTAGCCTTTGCTGGCGCGCCCAAAGCAACGGTATCCCACAGGTTCACCCGTACATTTTCGGTGGCAAACTCTTCACTGCCCTTGTTGTATTTCAAGCCATCCGACCAAATCTGGAAGGTAGGGATATGGTTAGCCTCAACAATCTCAGATACCTCTCCTGAAAAGTAAGTGAGTAGACCATTAGCATCAGAAATACCCTCTGCCTGCATCATATCCACACATCGAGGAGAGAGCTCATAAGGTTTATTCTCCTTGGATAGGTCGATGCTACCTTTACCCTCAAGCGATGCTTCTGAATGGTCTTGGAAACCCGAGCCTAACTTAATGTTTTTGGCTTCATCACCACCGTAATGCCAAGCGTTGAGAGGCATGTCCGCTTCTTTATGCATGGCTTTCACCTCAGAGATAACCTTAGCCACAAAGCGCTTTGATGAGGTCAAACAAGGGTTAATAAAGCTCTGACGATCGTAAAACTGAACCGTAGTGACATTGGATAAATCCTGTGGATCTATCAGTCGATATTCTTCCGCTTTTTCTTGTTCACCCTGCTCCATGTAGTGCTGATATCTTGCTTCCATAGATACAACAGCCGCTCGCGAGTGAGCTGGCATGTCAATCTCAGGGATTACCTCGATATGGCGAGCCTTAGCGTACTTTAGAATCTCGACATAGTCTTCTCGGCTAAAATAGCCTGATCCAAAGTTATTGCTGTCTGCTCCCGAGCCTAGCTGCGGTAGCAAGCACGTACGCTCACTCGGGTCGAAGCAGCGGTTGCCACCCACTTCAGTCAACTCAGGAAGACCAGGGATCTCAAGTCGCCAACCTTCATCTTCACTGAGATGCAGATGAAGTTTATTCATCTTGATTGCTGACATCTGATCCAGCGTTTTCAAGATAGACTCTTTTGAATGGAAGTTGCGCGCCACATCAACCATATAACCGCGATATTCCATGCGTGGGTGGTCGATAACCTTCATGGTCGGTATGGCGTGCGAACTCATAGGGTCAATCAAGCTAAGTACTGACTGCAGAGCATAGAAGACACCGGTATCATTGTGTGCTTCTATTAAGATTTCATCCTCTGTGATTTCTAAACGATATCCTTCCGCACTCTCTACTTGTGAGCGAGAGTCAAAGCGCACCTTCACAGGGATACCAGAATTGCTGACCTCTACCCCCAGAAGCTCAAATTGGCCAACAAGTGCCTGACGAGAGGCTTTCGCGAGAGGCAGACTTGATAGATCAATACCTGTTTCTAGGCTCAACTCACTGCCAGTTACTTCAACACTCTTAGGTGTTGGTAGTATCTCCTTGGCTACATCAAGGTGTTGTGTGTTTTTGTGTTTCTTAAAGCGACTGCTTGCAGTTGCTCTTTCATTGTTATCGAGCTCTGAAAAGTAAACCTGCTTGCCCGACAAACCCTCAACAAACTCACTCGAGTCCTCGGTATTAGTGGACTCTAAATTGCGCGCTTCGGCATTAGGCGCAGTGATGAATGCTCTTGGCATAAAGTCGGTATTAGTGGCATACCAAGATTCGGCAACTAAAGGAATTTCAAAGGTTTTCTGTTGCTCGAAACCGGTAAATTTTTCGGTAGGTTCAATCTTATGCAGGTCACCTGTGATATGAGTGACTTTGAAGGCATCATTATCTGAAGAGAGGATAGGACGTATACTGTGGAAATAAATCTGCCATTCTTTAATGTCGATATCTCGACCTAGATTAGTCAATACTAGATTGATTCTATTGCAGGCCGCATAGTCTGCTCCGAGTTCGCCGCACTCAACACCCTGGCTGTTACCATGATTGGTGACTATCTCGAAGTTCATATCAAGGGAACTGGCCAGAAAATCGACTTCTTGTTGGGTGGACGGAGCCTTAGGTGCACATGCCGACAAACCTAAAACCAAAGCACTAGCGATAACTGTTTTCTTAAACATTTGGACCTAACTAGGAATAAAAAACGCGAGCTAACCGTCCGTAGAGCTCGCGTAAAGGCATCTATAGCGACGGGAAGGGACAAGGAAATAAACCCTTCAAACGCCAGAGCCAAATTGGACAAGGAGTGAGTCCATCAGCACTCCAAAATGAAACTTGACGAGCCCTTAAATCTTCAGCGTTAAGACATTGATTTAATTAGGCCCTATTTGAGGTGAATGCCATATCAAGCAGAAAAAACCACGCACGAAATAAGCGCAGCTATCGATAAGGCCACAAGCACCTTTTTCAATAGTTTTCCTCCAGAAGAGTCAAATATTTCAAAAAGTTAATTTTCGGCACAATTTAAGTGATTCCCTTGAACCTGAATAATGAAATATCTAACATCTAGATATTCTAAAGTGGAATATCATAAACTCATGAATTACGAAGAAATCGCCAAAATTGACCTTAACTTGCTCAAGATCCTCAAAGTGCTAGGAGAGGAAAGAAACACTCGCCGAACTGCCGAGCGTATGTTCGTAGGGCAATCAACAATTAGTAAGGCTCTGAAGAAACTGCGTGAACTATTTGAAGATGAGATGTTTGTGCGTAAGGCTCATGGGCTGAGTCCAACCCCGAAGTGTGAAGCCGTTCTAATGCAACTCCCAGTCGTGTTTGAGGCTATTGACGGTATGTTTAATCCATTCTGGGAATTCAATCCAAATACCTATCAAGGGGACATCACAGTAGCGGTCAATTCCTCATTTCTTCAACCGATAATGAAGCGTCTCTATCCCAAACTCCGTGCTCAAGCACCTTTGGCAGAATTAAAATTGATCAATTGGACGTGGGACACCGAAGCTAAACTTCAGCAAGGTCAAGTGGATATTGGGGT
This sequence comes from Vibrio ishigakensis, assembly GCF_024347675.1. Lineage (NCBI taxonomy): Bacteria > Pseudomonadati > Pseudomonadota > Gammaproteobacteria > Vibrionales > Vibrionaceae > Vibrio > Vibrio ishigakensis. Next base: position 467,057 of record NZ_AP024882.1, read on the forward strand.
TAACTTCTCTATCCTAGACACCTCGATAAAAGTGCGTAATGAACCCATATGCAAAGCAAAATACGGGGTATGTTGCTTAGCAGATTCAGAATTTGCCCAAGCCGAAATAACCGTAGATGCTTTATCACAACAGAATATAGTTCTCATGCTTATGCCAGATTTTGCTGACCGAACAAGCTTTATCGAGCGAGTGTTAGCTCAGGCACAGTTAAGCTCACAGGTTGTCTTCCGCAGCGATCAACTAATCACATGTCTCGAAGCCATCAAACATGAAAACGCCATCATGCCAGCATCTACTCTGGTTAGGTCAGCTCTGCCTAAAGAAATGACTATGCGCCCTCTACCTAAAGAGATACCGACTCCGGGAGGAGAGATTTCCCTCTATTACTCCAACATTAATCGACAAAATCCTAAGCTAACTTGGCTACGAGAACTGCTCTCTGAAACCCTGTTGGAGATGGAATAACCAATCGTCACCTTGAAGTAGAATGGTACTTTGAGACGATCTTCCCGAGCCTTTGTAAGAGATCTCTCACAAACGAGTCAGCGATCTGACTAAAGTTTCATAACAGTCATGAATGCAGCTCTGTAAGCCACTGTTTATATTAGACTTGTTATTTTTTGTTCAGATGTAAACTACTAAAAATACGCCATACATGATTGTTCTAAAGCACCAGAAAGAAGATACTAACCACGTCGACAGGATGTTGGCAGGAAAAGGAACAAACCCTAACGGATTAGGTATCTTCAGGATGAAGATTTGATAACTTAGGATTAGTTATCAGCAAGGAAGTGAAGCTCTAGGATAGAGTTCGCCCGTCAGGATGACAGGCTAGAATGGACACCGCTAGGATGGCGACGACATGGAACTAGGTTAACGGATTTTAACCACTATCAAGGAAAGATGCAGGGAGCACTTTTAGTAGCCGGATTGCTGCGAAAGAGAATAGGCCCCAGCTGATGCAAATCAGTTGGGGCTTTATTTTAAGCTCAATTTGAGCGTTTCAGACGCTCTGACTCACATAGCTCGCTCTAGCAGACACTTTCTTCATTCCTGACCAAAGTCTTACTTTTCCTCTACTTGTCAGTGTGTTACTTGTCATACAGTAAGCAAAAGCCTGTCCAGCATTGAAGAATAACTATAACAACGTCAGTTGGAGCAAACCCCAGAGCAGATCGCCTGGGGTTTTTTTTATTCAGAGTCAGCTTCTGCCGCTGTCATCCCCGGCATAAGATCATCAATAGTCGCGATATAACGCTCGATTACTGGATGTTCAAGCTGCTCTTCTTCACGCAGTATCCATCGCTGTTCAAGTTTCAGGTCGGTATAGGTGCCGTCTTTAAACTCACCACGCCAACGAACCTTAAATCTCACTTCGTATTTGCCATTGGCGAGAAACAGTACCTCAAGCTTATCGATGTCATGGTCATCAGATACCAGCAAGCCGTGAATCCAACGATGCCATTCCAAAAACTCCTCGCGAGAGCGGATCTTGTAATCAGGAAAATCTACATGAATATCGCTAGCTACTAGCTCGGAAAACGCCTCAGCTGGAACAAGCTCTTTCCCTACCGTTGCGCGCTCGTACATAGCGAACACCTTATAAACAAAGCTCTTGATGTCGTTGAGTGTGAACTTTCGCTGTTGAAACTCGTTGATAAGGGAGTCATAGGAAGTGGTTTTGTATTGCATACTTGGCTCCTGATGCTTAATGGCTTTAGCATACGCCATTAGGCAGTTCGTAGAAGTCTAGGTTTAGCTAATTGATTATTAGATAAAAACTAACAGCCACTATTCCACGCTAGGTGGAACCTCTGTCCAAAGCTTATGCTCAAGCTTCAACTGATAGCCATGCTTGTAAAGGTCTTGCATATAAGCTTCCTCTGACTGCTCTCGATTTGGCTCAAAATCCGAGTCAATATAGGCCAGTTTGAAGTTAAACTCATGCTCTTGTGAGAAGTGATACAGAAACTCCACATCTCCTACTCCTTGGTTACGAATAAGCGCTGACAATGAGCGAGAAGATATATCCGCAAACTCGTAAGGAACCGGCTGATAGGTAGGTTTCAGACGACTATTGCGAATCACGTAGATATTTTGCTCACGTCCAAAATTTGGTATGTCATGACGCGCCCACTGTGGCACCAGAAATACTTGCCTTGAGACACCGCCGTCAACGTGCATCTCATCATAAGAATGCACACCGTCGTCTATGGTGATTAGCTTGGCAGGAAAGGCTCCTGGAATCGTGCTACTGGCGATAATCACCTCTTGGATGAGGGTTCGCGCATCGTCGTTGCCCACCTGCGCTATCTTGCCGATATCCCAGATAGCCATCTTCTCGTTATCTAGGTTAGTAGTACCCACTAATAAGACGCGGCTTTTGCTCCTCTCTTCGGCGAGCTTTTTCATCATCTCATCGGTAATGGCATCACGAACCTTACTCTCAAAGCCTTGTGTGTCCAGCAAGGCTCTTTGCGAAAACATTGAGAATATGGAGTTAAGACGAAACATCTCATCAAGAGGCGTAGCGGTATAGTAGTTCTTGAGTTCATCATCATAGTCTTCACCTAGGTAGGCAAATACCGAGACCAGTGCACCGGTAGAAACACCCGTCACTACATCAAACTCTGGTCTTTCACCGCTTTCGCTCCATGCATTCAAGACACCCGCGGAGAAGGCACCATCAACACCGCCACCAGAAAGCGCTAGGTAATTGAATGCCTCGCCCTCGGGTTTATCCTCGGCCATTTTTGCAAAGCCTGAACTAGGGTCATAGCCAGTGATGTTGGTACTCACGCCATCCCACACCCGCAAGCCTTCCACGCCTAGCGGGTGAATAAACTGAGAATCCATAGAGACATTGCGCTCAGGGGCAGAACTGCAAGCCACCAGCAAACCGGAGAGAGCCACAACCATAAAGTGGCGCTTAAATTTGCAGGTGTTGTTGTTCATGCTCTGTCTCTTGGTCTAACTGCTGCGGTGCCATGTTCGAAAAAACATGATAATGAATTCATCTTTCCTTGATTAGTGGCCATCAGCGAGATTGATTGTCACAAAAATTGTGTCGATACCTTTTAGTATCAAATCAGACAGTGCTAACTCCATCCAGTAGCCATTAACCTTTGATAACAGTTTATAGAATGAAGTATTAAATAAGTGAACTGGAAGTGCACTTGCCTCAACAGGAGGCAAGCGGATCTGTAATTTCCTTATCGGTAGGCGATGTAGTCAAAGCTGTATTGGTTCACTCTGAAATAGTGAATGGTGTATTCGAACACCTCACCGCTAGCAAGCTCACCTACAGAATCAACCCTAATAACAGGTTGCGATACCTCAATATTGAGTTCGTTTGCGGTGGCTATATCTAAAATCTGCGGCTTAATAGATTGTCGAGATAGCTTAATCTGAAGTCCTTTTGTTTTCTCGATATAGTCATATTTAGAGCTTCGCATCGCACTGATGCTGAGGTCTGGAAACAGGGCTACAGGCAAAAACGTGTGTTCTAAAACTTCGGGTTCATCATCGATAAGTCTCAAACGGCGTATAGAATAAACCTCTTCACCCAAATCCAGTTCAAGCTTTTCCGCCACCAACTCGTCACACTCAATCAACTCAAAGGTAATGATCTTAGAGCTCGGTGTTTTACCTTGTGCTGAAACCTCTTCAACAAAGCCACTTAGCTGCAAAGCATTATGTTGGGCCTTAGGCGCTTTTACGTAGGTACCACTACCACGCTGCCTGAATAGCAGGTCCTTTTCCACCAGCTTTTGCATCGCCTTTCTGATGGTAACTCGACTGACATCAAACTCCTGTTGAAGCTCTCCCTCGGTAGGCAACATTGAACCTGCTGGCAGTTCTCCACTACTGATTCTCTCAATCAAAATATCAGCAATCTGCAAGTATCTTGGCTTATTCATGGTTACTCCTCTATGACGGACACATGCTACCCACAAAACGTGACAAATAATACATTAATAGTACTTTTCTTTGTTTTTACCGTGATCCCTGTAATACGAAGCAACTAAAGTATCCCAAATGTATTGCCTACCATAATACTTTTGAGATACTTTTATCCCATCAGATACACATTGGGATATCAAAGATGAAAAAACAAAATCTAACCGTAGTAGGTGCCGGCAGTACCTATACCCTGGGCATGATGAACAGCCTAATCGCAGAAAAAGAGACCTTTCCGCTAAAACGCGTTGTGTTCTATGACATTGACGCTGAGCGCCAAGAGTCGAATGCAAAAGCTACTGAGATCCTGTTCAGAGAACACTATCCAGAGGTTGAAGAGTTTATCTACACCACAGATAAAGAAACGGCATTCTCTGGCTCAGACTTCTTCTTTATTCAAATTCGTACTGGTGGCTTACAAGCACGCGAACGAGATGAGCAAATACCGCTATCTCATGGATGTGTAGGTCAGGAGACATGCGGTGCAGGCGGTATGGCTTATGGCCTGAGATCGATCGGAGATATGATCCAACTGATCAACGAGATTCGTTGTTACAGCCCTGAAGCCTGGATCCTTAACTACACCAACCCTGCAGCCATAGTTGCAGAGGCTTTGAATAGAGAGTTTCCTGAAGACAAACGCATCTTGAACATCTGTGATATGCCGGCCGCTATCATGGTGAGCTATGCAAACTTACTAGGATGCGAGTTCTGGGATCTGGTTCCGGAGTACTTCGGTCTTAACCACTACGGCTGGTTTACCAAGATCAAAAACAAGCAAGGCCAAGATCTTACTGACGAGATTAAAAATATCATTTTGAATCAGGGTATTAGTGCTATCGACCCTGAAATTGCAGACGATCCATCTTGGCAGGCGACCTTCAAAAACATGCAAACCATGTTGGCAGATAACCCAGAATATCTACCTAACACCTACCTGCAGTACTACTTGTACCCTGAAAAGATGGTAGCGAAAGAGGACATCAACAACACTCGTGCCCGTCAGGTAATCAATGGTCGTGAGAAGCGTGTATTCGAACTAAACCAACGCATTATCGATGCGGGTACCACCGCGAATGAAGAACTGCATGCCGACATCCATGGCCGCTATATGGTGCGTGTTGCTGCATCACTGGCTTACAACATGGGTGATACCTATCTGGTCATAGTGCAGAACAACGGCATCATCGAAAACCTGCAGAATGACGCCATGGTAGAAGTACCTTGTGCTCTAACCAACGACGGACCTAAAGCCTTCTCTGTTGGACAAATTCCAACATTCCAAAAGGCCATGATTGAGAGCCAACTCGGCTATGAAAAGCTGGTCGTTGACGCATGGTACGAAGGTAACAAACAAAAACTTATAAATGCTCTAACCCTCAACCGTACCGTTATCAATATCCCTACAGCAAAAGCCATCGTCGATGAGCTATTAGAAGAAAATAAAATCTACCTACCACAATTTTTTTAATAACTGAAACAACCACTTAGATGGAGTCTTCTCTATCTAAGTGGCCTTTATTGGGGTCACTATGAAAGACATGATACAAAGATTTGGAGCGGCCATGTTCGTTCCTGTTTTGCTCTTCCCTGCCGCAGGTATGCTCCTCGGCTTTACCGTAATGCTACTCAACCAAGACCTTTTCCCTTGGGCTGTCGAGGGCTCGACCTGGCATAGCATCTCGACTATCTTGCTACAGGCATCCCTAGCCGTGTTCAAAAACATGTCGCTAGTGTTTGCACTCGGTCTGCCTATTGCCCTAGCAAAATCGGCTTCTGGTCGAGCTGTTCTGGCTACTCTCGTTTCTTATATCACCTTCAACTATGTAGTAGGTGGCATCCTACAATTTTGGGGAGCAGATCTAGGCGTTAACTATGTGGCGGGTGAGCGCGGTCTAACAGAAATTGGCGGAATCCTAACACTGGACACCAATCTTCTTGGCTCCATTGTCATCGCGAGCATCTCTGTGTGGGTGCACAATAAATACTTCGACCATAAACTGCCTGACTGGGCTTCTGTTTTTAACGGCACACCATTAGTTGTCATCATCAGTTTCCCTATCATGGTCTCTATTGCTGTTATCACCTGTTTTGTTTGGCCAACCATCCAAGATGGCATCAACGGCCTACAGACCTTCTTGGTAAACGCAGGAGCATTTGGCGTTTGGGCATTCACACTGCTTGAGCGTTTATTGATCCCAACCGGCCTACATCACTTCGTTTATGGCCCAGTTTTCTACGGTCCTGTGGCGGTCGATGGCGGTACAGTTGCTTACTGGATTCAACACATTCAAGACTTCGCCGCAAACAGCGCACCACTGACAGAGCAGTTCCCACAAGGTGGTCTAATGCTTACCGGTATGGGTAAGGTGTTTGGTTGCACAGGTATTGCACTTGCGCTCTACTCAACTGCAAAACCAGAGAAGAAAAAGATGGTCTTGGGTCTGGTACTAGGTGCAGCAATCACTGCAATCCTGACCGGTATCACTGAGCCGATTGAATTCACCTTCCTATTTATCGCCCCTGCGCTGTTTGCTTTGCATGCAGTATTGTCGGCGACTATGGCGACTATCGCATACATGCTGGGTGTTTCAGGTAACTTCCAAACAGGTCTTATCGACTTTGTTTTCCAAAACTGGCTACCTCTTGGTTCCAACCACATGGGCACCTATCTGATTCAGATTGCTCTTGGTCTAACCTTCACTGCAATCTACTTCTTTACCTTCCGTGCCATCATTCTTAAATACGACCTTAAAACCCCTGGTCGCAATGATGCTGAAGTTAAACTGGTTTCAAAAGCAGATTATAAAGCGGCTAAATCAGGAAATGGCGCTATGGAAGATAGCCAAGCAAACGCCTTTATCCAAGGACTGGGCGGCGCAAGCAACATCGAACTTTTAACCAACTGTGCAACTCGACTGCGCGTGAAAGTCAAAGATGCATCTCAGGTTCAGCCTACTGAGTATTTCCAACAGCAGGGTGCTGTGAATGTAGTAAGAAATGGAGACAGTTTTCAGATAATCGTCGGTCTGACCGTACCCCAAGTGCGGGAAGAGATGAGTCAACTGATCCAAGCATAAGCCTTTAACCTCTCAATCAAAGCCTTTGTCTATGACAAAGGCTTTTTAGTTCGCATCAACAAACCTTGCCCTAAACTCCTTAGGCGTCATCTGTTTATACTTTAAAAACAGACGATTAAAGTTCGAAAGGTTATTGAACCCTGAAAGCTCTGCCACCAGAGAAATAGGTTTGTCGGTTTGAATCAGCAATGAGCATGCCTTTCCTAACCTCACTTGGTTAATGTATGCATTTACGCTCTGCCCCATCATTTTCTTAAAAAAGCGCCCTAAAGTGCTCTCACTCATGCCAACCTTTTGAGACAACTCATTCAACGAGATAGCTTGCGTATAGTTGTCATGAATCGCCTCTAAAAGCACACCAAGCAGGCGTTGTTCACGCTTATCTGAATCGTGGCTCCCCAGTGCTTGTTCCACTGAAATAAAGTCATACTCAGCCGAACTGCTAATCGCATCTAGGATCTGTAACATCAGGGCGAGACGCTGCGTAGGGTTGGCTAAATCTAGGGATTCAAACAGAGGTAGAGAGGTTTTCGCTAACGCCTTGGGAAAGACGATGCCTCGCTGAGCCTGTTCTAACAGGGGCAAAACGCTACGGCACTCAGGAAACAATCGAGCCACTTCCTGAATCCATTGCATATCAAACCACAGCACATAAACGCGCTGTTCCAAACCAGAGTCCAAGCTGGTTCTCGACTGCCAAGTGTGGGGAATATTGGGGCCAAGCAGAACCAAATCATAGTCACCATATTCGGAGATGGTATCACCAATGTAGCGCTCACCCGCACTGTTCAAGGTTAGAGTAAGTTCGAACTCAGGATGAAAGTGCCACTCAAACGGAATTGACTCTAATCTACGGATAAGCAGCTGCCACGAGCTATCCTGTGCGTACTCTACCTTTTCAAACTGCGCCTTCATAACCTAATACTTAGCCGCCCATTAAAAACCACTCAATGACCGAAAAGTATCATCAATTGCTGTTTTTGTATCACTTGAGGATGTTATTTGTTGCCAGAATGTGACCAAAGCAAAGAGCCTGGCTAAGACCAAGGCTCACCAACACCCTACACAAGGAAACCTCATGAAGAACAAATATGGCTTTGGTGACAACGCACCGGGAAACAACAGCGTTTCAAACATCAACTCAGCTCAGCTAAAAGACATCCGTAAAAGTCTGCCACTGAAGAAACTGACCCAAGAGCAGTTCGACTTCTGGCAGCACAATGGGTATCTGGTGATCCCGCAGATCATCTCCCCTGAGGCAGTTAAGCGCTCTCAAGATTTCCTATGGGAATTCCAAGAAATGGACCCGAAAGATTCACAAACCTGGTATCAAGCCCAGCGTCGTGACCATGCCATGGTGGAATTGAATAACTCCGGAATGGTTGAGTGCTATAACAACCAGGTGCTGTGGGACAACCGCCAAAACCCAGATGTGTATAACGCCTTTGTAGATATCTGGGATCAAGAGGAATTGTGGGTGACCATAGACAGAGCCAACCTTAACCCGCCTAACAAATTAGGACGTGAGTTCAGTGGCTTTGTTCATTGGGATGCGGACACCTCACTAGACCCACTACCAGTGAACGTTCAAGGTGTATTAGCCCTGTCAGATACCAATGAAGAAACCGGTGGTTTTCAGTGTGTGCCTGAGCTTTATCGTCAGCTAGAGGTGTGGCGTGAAACCCAACCTGAAGATCGTGACCCATTTGTGCCAGACCTTGAGGGTTTCAAGGTAGATTTTATCGAGATGAAGGCCGGTGACCTGCTTATCTTTAACAGCCTGCTTCCACATGGTATTCGACCAAACCAGTCGGACCAAGTTCGAATGGCGCAGTATATCTCTATGGTTCCTGCGGAAGAGAGCAACACCACCATTCGCGACTGGCGCATTAACTCATGGAAAGAGCGTCTAGCGCCTGAGGGCTTCGCTTTCCCTGGAGACCCAAGAAACTGGGAGCAGGTGAAGTACCCACAAGCGAAACTCACACCTCTTGGTGAGAAGCTACTTGGTCTAAAAGACTGGAAAATAGCAGAACCTGTTTAAATTAAATGGCCTGAGATACTCAGGCTTTTTTATTCACTTTGAGACAATCTCTCAAAAGCGTCTTCTATCAAAGAAATAAACCACTTGTACTTAGCGGACTCCAGATTCTTGCGATGAATAAAGATAAACAGCTCCATGCTCCCTATATCTTCGACATCGGGTATATGAACCTGCTTCAGATTGCCGTGATAAGACTTGGCTACTGGTGCAAAGCAAGGTGCAACCAAGTCGGTTGTTGCCACGGTATCCAATAACCCCATAACCGAGGTGGTACGCATAGCCACCTGAATAGGCTTACCTAGGTTTTTCATTTTATCTTCGAGGCGTGAGCGCTTAGTTGGATCCCAATAGGCTAAGTCAATGTGAGCAATAAGCAGTTCGCTGAGCTCATCTAGGCTGATCTCAGTTTTATCAAGCCAGTGTTCCTCCCTCATTGCCAGCACGAAAGGCAGTCGAGTCAAAGGCAGGGCCACAATCTCACTCGGAAGCTTGTCGGTTTCAAAATGGATGGCGATATCTATTTCATCATCACACAGCGCTCTTAAGGTGCTGGACGATATGGAATGGGTAACCAGGGTTGACTTGGGACTCTGCTCTATCAGTCCTATGAGCAAAGCAGGGGTTAGCCAAGGCAAGACATGAGGATTTAGGTCAACCCTGAAGCTCTCTTTAATGTTAGAAGGTTCAAACTGTCTGCCCTCCTCTAGTGCCGAGGCAAGACCATCAAGTAAGGGAGAAACCCTTTGATATAAGGCATCAGAATAAGGGGTAGGAACAAACTTTCGACCGGAAAGTACAAATAACTCTTCACCTAGTGACTCTTTCAACTTCTTAATATTCTGACTCACCGCTGGAGTTGTCACGAATAGCTTTTCACTGGCACGGCTTAGGCTTTTTTCCCGATACACAGCCACAAAAACCTTCAGAAGATTTAGGTCAATTCTATCGATATTCACTGCTACCCCACTCTATAAATCATCACTTTGCAGTTAAGCAATGCTTAACATTATCTTTAATCGATATAAATATTCTTAATCATACAACCTATATATATTGGCCACAAATCAGTTCCGCCCGCCCTTTAGGGGCTTAATACAATTAGAGAACCCAATGGCTAAATACCTACGTAACTTAACCTGCACAGCCCTATTCTCCATGACTCTACCTATGACAGCAGCAGCTGAAGAGTCCGAGGTTCAAGATATGTCTGATCCGCTCGCCGTCTATACCCAAGCCGGTCTCGGATACACAGACAAAGGTATCAATGTAAAGGTGGGCCAAACCTACGACACCGGCAGTGATACCAGCATGGGAATGAACGTTCTGGAGATAAAGGGTTTTGCAGGAGAGGCATTAGGCTGGAATGGCCGTGGTGCCGATGACAGTATCGACTCTATTCGTTTTCGAAACTTCACCGTTGACCTCACCAACGGTCGCGGTGGTCAGGTAGATATCTCATGGGATTTCGACTCAAACCAAGGTTCTGCTTCATACAGCTTTATTCAAGCGCTACCGAAAATAGGTATGTTTAACTTCTACCCACTCGCTGGACTTGGGGTAGCTGCAGGAGAAGAGCTAGTACCAGGAACCGGTGGTGACCTAGATGCTGACCAAGTTCGCGATCGCTACAACCTGCATGGCTCCTTCTATGTCGCTGGGATGTACAGCAAGATGCAGCTAACGGACAACTTCTGGCTGAACTACAACCCTATGTATATGGGTTCTATCTCTGGTTCATCCACATTCAAGGACTTTGGATTTGAGGGAGATAGCTCGGTATTTGCCCACGAGTTTGCAGCCAGCTATCAACTTACGCCTCGCGCCAATATCCGTTACTTCGCTAACTGGACCGAAAACACCGACTTTGCCGACGGTGACCACCGTATCGAGTTCAATTACCAGTTTTAATCCCAATAGGCCTTTTCCACTTTGGTGACTCACCAGCGATGCCCAGGGGCGGGCATCGCCTTTTTTTGACCACCGAGAAAGGCACTAAAGATTCCTTTTCCATATAAACCCTATGGTGACCCTATGAAAAAACTCATGTTACTTTCAGCTCTAACACTTGCCGGTTGTGCAACCGCAGAGCATCAACCAAACCAAGAAACCATTTCCACACGCTCTGGTCAATTTACCTTTGAAAACAGTTTTGTTCACGGTATTCCGACAGAGCAAAGCTCCCAGGCTATCTTCGATACTATCGACTATCAGCGCGCATCGCAGGCTTACATCTGGTCAGTACCACTAGTATCCAACTATGCGTGGAAAGCAGCATATGAAGAAATGGGCGCAGAAGACGGTCAGATCACCTATGTGGAGTCTCATAAATCTAAGCTAGGTGGCCTTACCTACAACACCTCAACACCGTATGCGATCACTTGGTTCAATGTTGAAAAAGAGCCGGTTGTTATCAAGATCCCAACCGATGAGCTGCGCGGTGCAGTGCACACTATGTGGCAGATTGGCATCTCTCAGATGACCAAGCCTGGCACTTACGTTGTGAAGGCTTCAGGTAGCGAAACCCCAGACAACCTGCCTGAAGGTGCTGTTGTACTGGAATCGGATACTAACTATGTGTTCTTCGGTGTACGTCTAATGGCGAAGACAGAAGAGCAACGTATGCAAGACCTTGAAAACCTAAAGATCACTCACCTTGACGGTACGCCACTGAGTGACAAAGGTGTGAACTTCCCTGCGCTGGGTCTTGATGCTAAACACCCACGTGGCATGGATTTCTGGAAGACCCTAGACGAGGCTATCCAATCTGAGCCAGTTGCAGAGCGCGACCGCATGATGCACGACATGCTGCGCCCGCTAGGAGTCGAGAAAGGTCAGCCGTTCAATCCTGACCAACGACAAACCGAGATCCTAGAGCAAGCGGTTGTTATGGGTGAAGCCATGGTTAAAAACATCGACTTCAACAAGACCGAGCGCTTGCCTCAGTCGGCTTACGGCCCGAAAGGTAACAGCTGGGAGGTCGCCACAGCCTCGACTCCAAAGCAAAACCGCGATTTTGGTATCGACCTAGATGGACGCGCGGCTTGGTTCTATGAAGCGGTAACTAACGACATTGCAATGCACGGCTTCGAGAACGGCGGTTGGGGTCAAATCTACCTAGATAACTATCGTGATAACGACGGTCACGGTCTAAACGGTAGCGAGCACTACACCCTAACTCTGGATGGTGATGCTAACTATGCGGATCTGTTCTGGACCATCACGGTTTACAACGTTGAGAACCGCGCAATTATCGACAACAGCATCGAGCGTGCTGATGTGGGTTCAAATATCCCAGGCACCAAGAAAGATGAGAACGGCAACTACACCTTCCATTTCTCACCGACAAAACCTGAGGGTGTCAACGAAGCAAACTGGGTTGAAACCCGTCCAAATGAAAACTGGTTTGTTTACTTCCGTGCTTACTCACCGAGCAAAGAATTTGTTGCTCAAGAAGCACAAACTATCTTGCCAAACTTCGTACATGTTAAGTAAGTAAAACGGCAATCAACAAAGCTCATCCCCCGCAGTCTGCGGGGGATTTTTTTACCTATTGTTTCCCGAAATCTTTACTCACTTTTCGTCAAAAAAATGCCTCATTACCCCAAGCGGGTCTATTTCCGATTCGTTTAGGTTTATTCATATCTAAAGCCGATTCTGCTCAGATAATAAAAATAAAATAACCATAAAAATTTCCTATCAAGCTATTGATAGTTAAAAGTTTATTTTTCCGTTAGAGCAAGATAAGCGCGGTTTTATGTATCTCTACCCTTCTCTCCATAAACTTCTTCCCATCAACACTCAGCCGTCCCAACACAAGTAATTTTGCTTAGGGAGGCTAGTGAATCCGCGGTTGCTGCAAGGGTTAATTTTCCCGTGTAAACAGCCACAACTATTCATCGAAAGTTTGAGAGAAAAATGAAGAAATCTATCGCTTTGTCCACCCTACTTTTAGCCTGCATGAGTGCGAGCTCATTTGCTGATACTGGGACTACGACCGACATCCAAACCACCCAAAACGTTGACCAAATTACCTGTGGTCAGTTTCTGGAACTAGGCGAAGAAGTGATGCCTGTAACAGTAGGTTATCTGTACGCAGTAAACAGCCAAGATAGCCAAGTGGACATCATTCAGGTGCAAGATCTAGTAAACGTCGAAGTCGATTCTATCGTCGAAGAGTGCATCACCAATCCTGACATCTTGGCCTCTGATGCGATCGTTCATCAAGTATCTGAAAAGGCCAAGATTGCCAAAGACGTTGAACTGGCGATGTAAGAGGTCGTGATGAAAACAGACAAAATAGTGGCAGTGGTCGACACGCACAAACAAGCAGAGAAAACGGTTAGCGAATTGGTTAATGGTGGATTCGATATCAACCACCTCTCTATCGTAGGTAAAGGTTACCAAACCGAAGAACACGCTACCGGCTTCTACAACCTCAGTGATCGCGTTAAATCTTGGGGAAAGGCAGGAGCTCTATGGGGTGGAATATGGGGAGCACTTCTAGGCTCTGGCATGTTCTGGATCCCAACCTTTGGCGCACTGTTCGTAGCAGGCCCACTGGTTACCACCATAGTCGGTGCCATTGAAGGGGCTGCAGTTACCGGTGGCGCGGGTGCTCTTGGCGGTGCTTTAGCCAGCATAGGCGTACCTAAAGACAGCATCATCAAATATGAAAGCGACATCAAAGCCGACAAATACCTGATTGTTCTCGACCTAGATAAAAGCGAGATCGAGCTTGCGAAATCCATCTTGGCTGAACACAAAACCGAGATGCACTAAGGAGCATCATCAGAATGAAAATGAAATGCGTATTGATGGGCTTATTGGCAAGTACTGCTCTAATGGGATGCAGCACAACCCAAGATTTCCTGAATGACAATCAGATAACCGCTACTCAAGCAGCCCAGAACCGCGGCAAGTTTGAATTTAGCTGTGATGCAGTCACCACCACGGTACTGAACCGTAAGACTATCGACCTATACAGAATACAGGTCCCTCAGTATCAAATCGGTGTAGCAGGTTGTGGCAAGAAAGCCGTCTATATCGTCAATTGCAATGCTGAAAATGGGTGCATGGTTTATGACAGCCAGCACGACTTTTTAGAGCAAACCGATACCGGCACTAAAGCCACTTTAAACAACATTGAATAGTGTCTAAACAGGCACACCTAACCAACTAAATTTGAGACATAACCATGAAACTATCTAAGAAAATTCTTCCACTTGTAGCGGTATGTTCAACCCTAGCTTTCGCTCAAGGCGTGAGTGCAAAGACAATGGAAAAAGACCAAAATTTCGTTGACCAAATGCAGCAGATTGAGGAAGTTGCCGATTCTCAAGTCTACTTTGCTACTGAAGCGACCTTTACCTCATCAGACACTATCCTCGAAGTTCAAAATGACATGCGTGATGTGTATGTAACCAAAGAAGAAGCCGAAGAGCTTGGCCTAACCGAGTCAGTTTCTTTCCGTGTTTACAGCAACATCGATGTGCAACAGATCAGCGACACCATTGCAAAAATGGTTCATCGCGACGATCCAGCTTACTTCTCTGTAGAACTTTTTGAAAACAAGATGGGCCGCTCAGACATGTACGAATACGTGGCTAAAGTGACTGAATACAATTAAGCCTTTGAACTCACACCTCTGCACAGGGGTTTAGTTTGGGTTCCCTTCCCCATTAGCTCGATCACCGGCTAATGGGGCTTTTTGGTTTAGCTTCGTGGCAATAGGATGTATAAATTCAGGTTCAGCGTAACGCCCTCTGGGTCATACTCCCCAGATTCAGCCCAATATTTGATACCACCACCCGCTAGCATAGGCACATCGCCTAGCTGAAAATATTGCGACGCCGTTAGGGAAACAGGAACAGACCATTCATCACCCTGCCACTCATAGGAAGTCTCAGAAGTCAGCTCAAAAGTAGTGCCCCAAGTAGTGGTGTAATCGATAAACGGCTGAACAAAGGTGGTGCTGTAGGTATCACCCACACCCTTTTCTACCGAATAAGTGTGACTGGCTAGAAAACCCACAGTCCAAGGTCCTTGAACGGTAAGACCCACATAAGATAAGCCCACACCAGTTTCACCAGAACCCAGAGCCTCATCCGAAGCGGAATCAAAATTGACCGTTGGTCCAAAGCCATGGGTCCATTGACCACCTACAGCTTCATCAGGTGAAAAGAAAAAGGTCGCGTTGATATCACCGATACCGCTCTCAGACTCACCATCAGCAGTCACATCAGACTGAGAGATGACAGGGATAATAGTACGCGTGATCAGGTTCCAGTCTTCAGAAATCTCAAAGGGGATAATTGGCTGGATGTTAGTGGTGTGTCGGGTGCCATCATTGGGTCCTACATCTTCACTGAATTCGTATTGGATTGGTATCCAATAGCTTGTGGTCAATGGGTTAACCGCTTCCTGCGCTACCTGCTGCTCCTTAGTCTTAGTACCACTTTCTGCGAGTGCCATTGCTGGCATACAAAGCAGAGAGACTAGGGGTAATACTCTTTTCATGTAAGAGACTCTGGATTAAAAAAACAGTCAATCTAAGGAAGAACAGAGATAAGTACCAATCATTGGTTTTGATAAATGATATGTGCTTGAGGCATAAAAAAAGCGCCGATGATTGTCCAATTCAAAGGCGCGTAAATAGGATTAACAATGAGTTAATCAACACTTCGACGAGGTGCTCTATACCTCAGGGCGAAATCTATCATTGCTGAGTAAATAAACAGAGTGACTTTCATGCCTATCAGATATGACAGAAATTGATAGAGGTAAAAACAAAAAAGGGCGCTCCCCATCGCGTCGTTGAGCCTGATACTTCACGACAGGGAGCGCCACTTATTCTTTTAAAATGCGGTTACAGGGAAAGAATGATGCCTGCGACGGATGCACTCATTAGGTTTGCCAACACGCCAGCAGCAATAGCCCTAAAGCCCATCTTTGAGATAAAGGTTCTGCGCTCTGGCACTAGACTACCTAGGCCACCGATAAGCATTGCCATAGTTGAGATATTGGCAAAACCACACAGCGCAAAGGTCACAATGGCAAGAGAGTGCGGGCTAAGCTGATCTTGTACCTGCATCATCTGGATAAAGGCCACAAACTCATTAACCACTACCTTGTTACCAATAAGAGACCCCGCCGTTAGCGCTTCGTTCCATGGGATACCGATAAGGTAAGCAACAGGGGCGAACAGATAGCCAAGAATCATCTCAAAGCTGAGGTTCTCAAAACCAAACAGTCCGCCTAGGTTGCCCAGAAGGCCGTTTAGAAGTGCAATCACACTAATAAAAGCAACCAGAGTCGTACCCACTGCCACAGCAATACGCAGACCAGACATGGCGCCATCCGCCAGAGCTTCAACCACGTTGGTAGCACGAGGAAGTTCCACTGAGGTGATCTCTTGGGCTGAGTTCTCATCGCCTGATGCTGGCATCATGATCTTGGCCATCAGAAGACCAGCAGGCGCTGACATAAATGCCGCCGCAATCAAGAAGTTAAGGTCTACGCCGAGAGACGCATAACCAACTAAGGTGCCACCTGCTACCGATGCCAAACCGCAGGTCATTACAGCGAAGAACTGCGAATCGCTCATGTTCTTCAGGTACGGCTTAACCACTAGTGGCGCTTCCACCATGCCCACAAAGATGTTGGCCGTAGCAGATAGAGATTCAGCGCGACCAGTACCAAGCAAGCGTTGCAAACCACCACCTAGGGTGTTGATCACCTTAGGCATGATGCCAATATGATACAGGGCAGAGATAAGTGCAGAGAAGAAGATGATGATGCCCAGAACATTGATGGCGAACACGAAGCCGACCTTACCCTTTGCAAGGTCACCAAATAGGAAGCCGATACCCTCTTGGCCATAATCGATCACGCTAGAAACCCCTTGAGTAAAGGTGTTCAGCGCTTCTTTACCCGCTGGCACATAAAGCACAAGCAGTGCGAAGGTGATCTGCAAACCAAAGGCAAGGCCCACAGTTCTGAGGTTGATTTTCTTTCGGTCCGTCGATAGTAGGTAGGCAAAAATAAATATGGCAACAACGCCAAGTATCGAGTTCATTGAGGGTGGCCTTCAAAGTCTTGGTAATGAAGGCGCGCATTCTAATCACAGTGACTTACATCACAAGTTGGAGATGTTAAGGGTCAGTTAACTCAATCGCGCAACCGTTTGCTAGAACTCAGTATTTACTGAGGATTACAGACTTATTATTTCTCTTAGGAAAAAGTGATTGCCTGTATGTGGAAAATATATGCCTAGATTTTCACATATGGACGCAAGGCTTTATCCCAATATGTAGGGTTGCCAATATGCTGCTTAAAGAAGTCGATAACCGCGCTGATCTTTTTTGGTAAGTGTTTACGCTTTGGGTAAACCGCATAGAAAGGCATGGTTTGGCTCGCCTTCCAATCTGGGAGCAGTTGAATGAGCTTTCCCTTTTGGAACTCGTCGGTAAGCAGGTAGCTTGCAAGATAGGCCACGCCCCAACCTGAAACGGCAGCATCACGCACCGCCTCTGCTAAGTCCACCTTGTAATTGCCCGAGACTCCAACGGTCAGCGACTTACCCTTTTTGGTAAACGCCCAGCGACTGTAGTCCCTGGCTAAACTTCGATACACAAGACAGTTATGTTGCTCTAAGTCTTCTGGTTTAGTTGGTGCTTGATGCTGGGTGAGATAATCAGGAGAAGCCGCCACCACGAACTTAGATTCAGCTAAGCGTTGAGCCACATAACCCTCTGGAAGGTCTTCATAGTTAGTGATCCAGAGATCGATTCCCTCCCCTAGCATGTCTGCTCTATGGTCGAACAGACTCAGCTCCACCTGAAGGTCCGGGTAAAGGGCACGCAATTGGTCGATGGCTGGCAAGATATGCATGGTACCGAAGGATTGAGCAATACCTATCTTGATTCGACCAGCCACATCATCGCGGTCAGTATCGATAGTGCTGCGAGCCTCTTTGATGGCGTTCACCACTTGCTCGGCGTATTCGAAATAGTGCTGTCCCGCTTCAGTCAAACTCAAGCTTCGGGTGGTGCGTTGTAGAAGCTGAATATTGAGTTCAGTTTCTAAAAGCGAGAGCTGCTTGCTGACATAAGAGGTTGAAACATCGAGCCTTTTGGCGGCTTTGGTAAAGCTACCTGCCACCACTAAAGTATGGAACACCACCATCTGTCCGGCTCTTTCATGAATCACTAATAACGTCCTTATGCTTTAGACTGTGCTGGAACTCTTATCAGCACAACAGGTTACTGCAACTGTAATAAAGATAATAGCCAAAACGCAGGCTCAATGAGTAGCAAAAAAGTTCAGATAAAATGCTTGGTGGGTTCGAGATGATGATATAAGCCGATTCTACTCAAGAAAATGTAATAACAATTCCAAAGTAAAAAATAAATGAACCCAGTTTTATACTACTAGTGCGTAATATCGGTGATAAATATACACTTTATTTTATAATAAAACCGCCTTCAGAGAGGCGGTTTATTTGCGTGGGAATTAGCAAATTAATTATCGAGAAAGAACTACTTTTTCAATGGCGCTTTCAACAGTTGCACCTTTAAGCAAGATTGTTTCCTTACCAGGTCCACTAGAGTCTAACTCTATTGCAAATGAATCTTGAGTAATACCTAGAAGTTTCACGCCAGCAACGCCGCCATTTTTATGCTTGGTAAGTGCAGACAGTAATTTCTCAGCTTCATCAGCTTTTAAGGTTTTACCAACCAGAGTTTTAAACTCTGGAGAAACACTCTCAACCGCACCGCCCATAAATACAGAATGCTGATCATTTAAAATAGCAAACTGTGAGTCAGGGTCTTTAGTGTTAACGAACTTTTCATCAGATTTCGATACTGCAGCCTGCGCATGTTCACCACTAAATAGTATTCGTTCAACACTTGGACCATTACCGTTTATTTCAGCTACGAAACCAGAAGTAGATAGACCTAATACAGAGACATTTTCAACGCCTTTGTAACCATTCCAACCACCGGTTTTATCGTTGACTAGGTTATAGAACAAGTCTTTAACCTCTTGCTTGCCGCGGCGTTCAGCATATATACGAGAGCCTCCAACAATATCAGAAAACTCTTGTGATACGATCTTGCGAGCATCTGATGCACCACCACCTATCCAGATGCTGTTCATCTCATCCGTATTGTAATGGCCAAAGTCAGATTTGTTGTCCTTGATATTGATGTTTGCACGCGCATTATCTGCAATCACCTCTGCAACTTCGTGACCAATAAAGAGTACAGTCTCGGTCGTACTCGATGCACCAGGGTATGAGATGCTGAACGACTCAGGTGTAACGAAGTTAAGGGTAACATTCTTCAAACCATGCTCGGCATTCCAACCTTTACCACCAACAAGAGCATTAAATATGCCGTTGATTTGATGGTTATGGATCTTGCCACCGCCAACTAGATCTGCGAACTCATCAGAAACGAGAGCTCTAATGTTGGAATTACCACCACCAATGTAAACATTTGAACTGGTATCAGTATTAAATACCATGAAGTCATTGCTACTATCTTTTATATTTGCAAATGCAGAACTTGAAAGTACTGCTGTTACTGCTAACGTTGCCAAACTAAGACGCATAAATATACCTTTAACTGAATTAATATACTATCAATGTGTTTATATGTTATTAAAAAACACAGTTAATATGGCTTTTAGTATTTAATAAATACTATTTATAACCCTATCATTAGGTATTAATCTCATTTATTGAACGCGATCAAATAATCTTCACGAAATATTTATTCATGCGAACGTTGTTTTTTACACATTCGGCATAATTAATTATAGCTATTGAATACATGCGATTGGTTTTATTCTAAATTGGCTATCTAATTAAAAAATAATGCAGATAATTATCTCAGAATAGATTTATAAGCATATCGATTAAAGGTACTTTAGTTATCAAGAAACACTCTGACAACCGATCCAAAAACTTCTCAGACTGAGATAACAGAAAACATCACAGATAAGACTGGAGAATAATTATTGGCAACTGAAGACAGTCAGGATACTCTGAAGATTACTTCAGCAGTTGGGTGCGTGGACGATTTTCTTTTCAAAAGCCATCGGTTTTAGTTAAAACTGCGAACGGTTTGATGCCTTTTCGTATCTTTAGCACCAACCTTTCTTCAAAGAGGGTTACTGTGACTCTTGGTGATTCTCAGCACGTAATCGAAAGATTTCAATAGTGCGCGGATCGTTTTTCTGCTCAAAAGCTTGTTGTTCTCGGAGCAAGTTGAGTTGCTTTGTGATTTTGGACAATAGCCAGGCACGAACTGGCAGCAGTAGCCATTAAGCCAAGTATTAGAGCGCCTATAAAATAGATGTTCATTTACATGTTAGCGTTCAAAGCACAAATATTAAAACGTTTTAATATACTTCGCAAAGCCTGATCCAATGCGCAATAATTCGGCTTTCATTCAGTTTTAATCTCTGTTGGCTATCGTTCCTCAAGCCACTCGCGGGTTACTGCATCTAGCTCCTGCACTTCACGGCAAACCTTATAATCCAACTCAGCGATAATCTCATTGGAAAACCTTAGACTATCCAGTTTCGCTAGTTGCTCCGAGGTGAACTGTTTAGATCTGTCTTCACGAAGTAGCAATACGGCTCTATCTACAATGCCTAATAAGCCTTTTGGCTCAATCACTTCGCGGATTTTGTATTTGTGATGCAAAAACTGCGGCTTCCACAACGGCACCACTAGCCATTCTTTATTCTCAACTGCACGTTCGAATGCACCAAAGCAACCTTCTTCGCTGCCGGTATGGAAGCGATAGCCCGCCTCACTTAAACCATACTCTTCCATCATTTTGATAGAGAATCGAGTAATGCCTGCTCCTGGGTTGATGCCTTGAATATCTTTGTTCATTCGAGCTAGCACGTCTGATTTCAATAGGTCGCTGACTTCGCTCACGGCTTCCACTGGAACATAGTCCGGCACGCCCCAATGAGCAAAAGGCTCATAGTGCAAACCAAGCTCAAGCAGAGGCTCTACCTCTTCCACATCTGACTTATAGATACCATGGCTAGATGGCAACCAAGCCGATGAAAGCATATCGACCTCGCCTGACTTTAACTTAGCGAAGTTCTCTTGATGAGGTGAGTAGATTCGATTTACCTCGAAGCCCATATCAGTTAAGACATGGCTCACGATAGATGCAGTAACACGATGGAAGGAGAGGTCAGTGACCCCAAGATTGATTTGCTGTGACATAGTCATACTCGCTTATTGTATTGCAGTGGCGATGGTCGTCCTGCGAGTAGATAAAAGGGCAGTGAATACTGCCCTTTTTAGAGTGGGTTACGCGATGTGAGTCATCTCATTCACGGTAAAGGTCTCAACGGCACCTTCGGTCGCTGTCATGTAGTCAGCTAGGTGAGTATTGCCCATGTGCACTTGCCAAAGCTCACGTGAAGTCCAGTTTTCATAGAAGGTGAAGTGCGCTGGATTCTCGTTGTCTTGGTGCAGGTCGTAGTTGATGCAACCTTCTTCCGCACGAGTGATATCGATTAGCTTCAGAAGCTCTGCTTTTACTAGTTCGATTTTGTCTGCTTTAGCTACGATGTTTGCAACGATAGTTAGTTTAGTCATGGTTCTGCTCTCTTATGTTTGCTGCCATTGAAGCGACTGTCTCCTTGGTATGGGTACATAATAGGAGTGATAACCAATGTGATAAACAGGCTAATATTTGAATTATTATCAAATTATTTTTGATAATAATCTCATGTCACCTAATGGCAATTCAGAGTTATCCGGCTCGAATAGAATAGGCGCCTCGGTAATATCAGATCTTACCGAGAGTCATTAGGCACCCATCAGCTCTGCTGATAGTGTCGCTGTTTATTTATTAGCCGGAGAGTCAGTAACATGAAAAAGCGTATTGATGGTTTCACACTACTTGAATTAGTGGTGGTTATTGTCGTTTTAGGCGTATTGGCCGTTACTGCTCTTCCTAAATATCTGAATCTGCAAAGAGATGCGCGTGTTGCGGCTGTGCATGGGGCTGCGGGAGCTTTGCATGATGCGGCTAAATTGGCTTATTCGAAAGCTGCGATAGATGGTGTTGAACAACTTGAGCGCTCTCAGCCCAACAATACCCCTGAGGTTCCATACTCCAAAACCAATCTCGGCGACCTTGAGCTGAAATACGGCTACCCAGAAGCACATGGTGAGAACGGTGGTATTGGAATAATTCAATTAGCTGACTTCGGTGGACCGATAGACAAATATGGCAGTTCAGAACAAGCTGACTGGGATATTTGCTATGCGGCTAACGATGGGGATTGCTTCCCAACAGGCCGGGGCGGCAATGCAGAAGTAAGGGTCGGCTTTGGTATTATTGAAGACGAAAGCAAACTCTGTCGTCCACGCTATATTGAGCCAGATGATGATCTAGACCAACCAAACGAGTACCAAATCATCATAGAAACCCAAGACTGCTAAACCTTGCGCCTTACAGTTATAAGCTAGATCGATTTCATCTAGCTATAACGAGGTTTCAACTGGCTTTCGGCTCTATGTTTGGCAATATCTACTCTGTTAAGGAAAAATTACAGATGTATTAAGGAGTAGGTATGAAACCCATCTATATTTTGCACGAGAACGAAGAGTGGATTGTTCCCCTTCGCGAGGCATTCGATAAGTTGAACGTACCTGCCAAAGAGTGGTTTGTGAACGAAGGTCACATCGAGTTCGATACGGTTCCTGAAAATGCGGTCTACTACAACCGCATGAGCGCCTCTTCCCACACTCGTGGTCACCGCTACGCACCAGAATTAACCCGCGTTATCGATAAATGGCTTGGCCTACACGACGTCACCCTAGTTAACGGCAACGGCGTTATTGACCTCGAAGTATGTAAGATCTCCCAATATGCGGCCCTGCAAAAAGCGGGTATCGCTACTCCGAAAACCCAAGCTGTGGTCGGCAGTGAGCTCATCGTATCCGCAGCTGAAAAATTCAATACTTGGCCTCTTATCATCAAGCCAAACCGTGGTGGTAAAGGCTTAGGTGTTGAGAAGTTTGACTCGATCAATGAGGTGAAACTCGCTGTTCGCAGACTCAACGAAGATGCACCGCTAGATGGTATCTGGCTACTGCAAGAGTATGTGAAATCTGACGAGCCTTATATCGTTCGCTGTGAGTACGTAGGCGGTAAATTCCTATACGCGGTGAAGGTATCCACCGAAGGTGGCTTTGAACTTTGCCCAGCTGATGGTTGTTCTATTGAAAATGCCTTCTGCCCTGCGTTTGAAGAGGATGAACCGCAAGAGAAAGAGAAGTTCGAGATCACCACAATGCTGGATGACTCTCCTCTTATCAAACTGCATGAGAAATTCTTGGCTGAAAACAATATCAATATCGCAGGTATCGAGGTTATCCGCGATGCAAGTGGCACTTGGTATTCCTATGATGTGAACACCAATACCAACTACAACTCGAAGGCAGAAATTAAGGCGGGTGTACCTAAATCAGGTATGCAGGCGATCGCTGAATACTTGGTTGAACTAGCCGAGAAAGCATAACCTTCCCAAAATTGGAAAGGCTCTCAGTATGACTGAGAGCCTTTTTTAATGCACTTTGGATGAGGGTATTAGTCTACTTTAAGTGCTGACATCTCGTTGTTAGACAAAGGCTTACGGAACTTTTTACCCATCAGGTCATACACATTGTATTGAACCGTATTCCAGCTATCGTCGAAGTTGTATTCAAACACAACGTCTCCCGTTTCTAAGCTTGAAGTCATGGTCCACTCGGTCGCATAGCCATCAACACCTCGGCCAGTACCAAAGTCCTTATATGGCGCGTCTGCAGCTACACGGAATGGCACTGTAGAAAGCTTCATCATGCCGTTGCGTGTTGAGGTTGGTTGCTCAAGCTTACTCAGAAAATAGCCTGCGTGAAGGAAGCGGCTAGTTGAGTTACCGTTGCCGATAGAGCCGTAGTCAGTGTCTCGAGTCGCGTCTGCCCAAGAATCAACAACCTTCGCTTTGCTCTCTAGTTGCTGTGCTAGAGATGGGTCATTAGTCATCACCATAGCTTCTTCGCCGCGATACATCTTTAGACCATCTTCATCCATCTGTACCACTAGTCGATCACCCGACTTATCGGTAATTGACCAGTGCAGATTCATCTCCATAGGCATGCCCGCCATTTTTACCCGAGCCAGATTCAGCTTTGGAATTGCGTAATAGGCTTCTTGAACAGAGGCATAGTTCGCCAGTACATATTCAGCAAAAGTAAATTGCGTCACCTCACCGCCTGTCACTGAGTCTTTCATGGTCATATCTGGGTAGAACAAGGCGTTCACCTGAAGCCCTTTTTCGTTGATACCGTCTGCCACCAACTCGCCATAGGCTAGTGTCGCAACCATGTTGTACTTAACCGTGTAGGTATCACCCATGCCGTTACCTTGGATAGAGCGAACCTCACCCTTGTTGATATTGCCAAGTACAGGCTTGGTACTCTCAACCCAGTCCATAGTCCTAGATGTCAGTGTGCCGTAATCATCAGTATTCCAAGCTACTGAAGTACAAGCAAAACCTACAGAAGTAGTAGCAGCGAAGGTTGCTAAAGCTAGAGCGATACTTTTCATTTTCATAACGATTGTCTCTTAAAAAGTGAGGGATAACTTAGCCAACGCTGACACTGGTTTTCAGGAGCTTGGCGATTGCGTTGGGGGTATATTAGCTCGATAGAGACAATCAAATAACTGCAATATGACGGACACCATCCGTCTTTAAAGTTAAGCGTCACAACAAGAAAAAGCCCTATCGGGTGTTAGGGCTGATAAAGGTGATGGAGCTACTTCTTCTCGTTTCGATAGTTGGGTGCAGTTAACCCTGTCCAGCGCTTGAAGGCTCGATTGAAGTTACTAAGGTCGGTATAACCTACTTGATAACTGATTTCTTGAACTGAGAGATTTGTGTCAAGCAGATACTGTTTAGCTCGCCCCATTCTTGCCTTATCTTTCGCCTCTTTAAAAGTGATGCCAGCATTCTTGAGGTTTCTTTGCAGGGTTCGCTTGGTCATACCCAGCATTTCGGCAAACCAGTCGATATTGAACCAAGGGAGAATAGCGTAAGTATCTATCAACCTGTCTACCGCTTGATGCCAAACTAGGTCGACTTGCTTCGCGGGAACGGCTTGGTATGACTCAGGAAGCGGAATAGCAATAGCTCCGTAGCTTTGTTCGAAGAGAAGCTCAGTATTGTGGAAGTGCTTGGGAAGTCTGTGGGCGTTGGTACCAGCAGATATAAATTTCGCGCTTTCTGGTTGCCATTTCTTTCCGAGAAATAGCTTACAAAACTGGATAGCGTTAAGGGTTCTACTCCATTCAGCTTGTTCGAAGCCCAGCGTGGAGGGACGATATCCACTGCGGTGACACAGCCACCAGCGACCATCTCGAAACTCGGTCCAGAACACCACATGGTTGTTAAATTTGGGCATCTCAGAAATGATTAGCTGAATACCTTCACCAAAGCTCTTACACGCCTTTAGTTTGCGGTCTAGCTCCGGAGACAGTTGGGAGAACTTAGTGTTACGTCCAACCTCCACAGAAACTAGATACCCATACTTCATCTCTAGTTTGTGCAAAAACACCATCAGGTCGTTGGTCGGAAGCCACTCCCCTTCGAGCATAAGCTCTACAGGTATGCCGCACTCTTTGGCAACCGAGCGCCAGTCTAGACCCTTGGCATCACAATATTCAACATAGGGCACTACGTTCCGGGTCGAGGTCACCAAAAGGCTTAAAGTGTTAGATGAAGCTTTCAATAGTTTTACTGAGTATTTAGACGATATTAAAGATCTTAGCACACAGCTTGTATCGCTTTGTTTTTGCTACACAAATAGAAACACTCTTAAACCCAACCTGAGCTATTTTTAGAAGAGCACGTAAAAACCAACAGCATTCGCCACCAAACTGGAGATGAAATGGACACCTCACTGGTTCACTTGCAAGGAGCAACCAAGAACTTTATCGACGGTAAAGAGACGCATAACGTATTGAAGGATATGGACTTCTCTTTAGGCAAAGGTGACAGCATTGCGCTAACTGGTGCCAGCGGCAGTGGTAAAAGCACCCTGCTCAATATCATTGCGGGGTTTGAACACCTCACCCACGGCACCCTTGCCTTAAACGGCGCTAATGTGAGTAATTGGAAAGACGATGAATGGAGCCAGTTTCGCCATCAATCCCTCGGGGTCGTATTTCAGCAGTTCAACCTGCTGACCCCATTTACGGTTAAACAGAACATAGCCTTCCCCCTCAGTCTCAATGGTGAGCGTTGGAACATGTGGTGTGATCATCTGGTAGAGACCCTAGAAATCGATGCCCTACTCAACAGACACGTAGCATCCCTTTCGGGTGGACAGCAGCAGCGTGTTGCCATTGCCAGAGCCTTAGCCCACAAACCCTCGTTACTGTTGGCCGATGAGCCTACGGGTAACCTAGACCAAAAATCTGGCCTAGAGGTGATGAAGCTTCTCACCGAAATCGCAGCAGAAGGTAATACCTCAATTTTACTGGTAACGCACAGCCTTGAATGTGCCGAGTTTATGCATTCTCGCTTTCACTTAGCCAATGGACAGCTCAATGCATCGACGTAACCGACAGCACGTCGCCCAGGCCATCAAGCTATTCCTCGCACACTACAAGCAAGCCCCATTGCAGGCGGCGGCCATACTAATAGGTATTATCTTAGCAGTAACCTTGTTTGTGGCAGTGCAGGCCATCAACCTTAATGCCAAGCGCAGCTATGCGGAATCAACAGAGCAGCTCAGCGCCCAAGCCAAGGTTTTGGTTATACCCTCAGCCGGTCAAAACTATCTGAATGAATCCCTGTACTTTTCATTGAGACAAGCAGGCCTGAGTGATGCCTTACCCATTATTGAAGGACGAGTGAGGGACCAAGACGGAGACAGATGGAACATCCAAGGTAGTGAGCTCATTGCGGCCATCACCTCAAGATTAAAGTACTCAAACGATGAGCGAGGCATATCCCTTTTTACCTCTCGGCTCCCCCTAGCGGAGCTGCTTCAAGGTGAGCCTCTGGTGCTGATGAGTGAATCTCAGCATCAGCGAACAGGCAATCACACCATCATGACCTTGGATGATATCGAGACTAAGGTGGTGGTGGTCCCCGACGAGTGGCAACTTGGCAGCCGCATGTTGATGGACATAGGTTTTGCTCAGCGGTTGTTGGGAAAAGAGCAGCAACTTAGCTATGTCGCGGTATTTGATTCGAGTAACCCAGAGCGCTGGCAGAACATAATTGCAGACAAAGGTCAGTGGATCAGTAACACCCAGAGCACCGACCTTGGTGCTCTTACTGACAGCTTTCACCTTAATCTCACCGCCATGAGCTTACTGGCCTTTGTGGTGGGGCTATTCATCGCCTACAACGGCGTGAAATACAGTTTATTGAAGCGTAATCGGCTGTTGGTTCAAGTTCAGCAAGCAGGGATGACACCCAAGGCAGTGTTTGTTGGACTTCTGATTGAGCTGCTGGTGCTGGTCTTTATTGGGGCGAGTGTGGGTTTCGTGCTGGGCATGCAACTGAGCCACTGGTTGCATCCCACCGTTGCCCTCACCTTAGAGCAGCTCTACGGTGCCACTCTCCTTCCGGGCACTTGGCAGTGGTTGTGGTGGGCGCAGGCACTGCTGCTAACCCTTGCTGCTACCTTGGTTGCTTGTTGGCAGCACTTTAAGCAGAGGATCAATCAGCCCCTCTCTTCTCATGGTGGGTTCTATCAGGCACCGGAAAGTGCCAATGAAAACCAACTGTTCTTTGTTGGGTTAGCACTTACTGTCGCCGCACTCCTTGGCTTATGGCTCAGTGAGCACCACAGATTCACTATGGCTTGGCTGAGTGTACTGGTGATATCCATTCCCCTCTATCTCCCTAAAACCCTCAATGCCCTTGCTAACCTATTTGAGAATCGTAACGAATCGGGACTGTTTCAATATCTGTTTGCTGAGCTAAAAGAGCTTATCTCTCCCCTCTCCCTTGCCATGATGGCGCTGCTACTCGCGGTCACCGCCAACATAGGTATGAACACCTTAGTGGGCAGTTTCGAATACACGTTGAAACAGTGGCTAGAGCAACGACTGCATGCCGATATTTATATCAGCCCAGCACAGAGTGAAATGGCAAAGGTGGAAGTCGCCCTACAACAATTCCCCCAAGTCGAGACCGTCTACAAGCAGTTTTATGTGGATGAAAACATGCAAGGTCTGCCAATACAGCTTGGCACCAAAGACAAAGCAACTCTAGAGCAAACCATGGTGTTCCAGTCACAAGTAGCGGACTTCTGGGACAAGTTCTACTCAGGGAAAGTGACCGCTATCAGTGAGCCTACAGCTGTAAAACTAGGGCTCGGTCTAGATGATAAGCTCGAGCTCGACGCTCTGAAGTCTGAACTCACCATAGGCGCTATCTTTCACGATTATGGCTCTCCAAATGGCGAGGTATTGATCTCACCTGAGCTCTGGCAACAGGAAGGCTTTACCAGCCTGCCCACCAGCCTTGGCATCGAGGTCTCCGGAGACAAAGATGACATGTATCAGACCTTGTTAGATGAGCTCAGCCTAAACCCGAATCAGCTCTATGATCATGCAGATATTAAAGAGATCGCTCTGAACATCTTCTCTCAAACCTTCGCCATTACACGAGCCCTAAATGGTGTCACCTTGCTGGTGGCTGTCATCGGCCTGTTTACGGCCTGTTTTATGTTGCTCGATGCAAGAAAAGCGGCAATTGCTAGGCTTTATGCCTTAGGGGTAAATCGCAAAAAACTCATGCTTATGGTGATAGGACAGATCGCATCTCTGGTTGCCTTTACCCTAGTCATAGCCCTGCCTCTTGGAGCGCTTGTGGGCTATGTGCTCACCGACATTGTCACACTGCGCGCGTTTGGCTGGAGCCTCACCTATCTGTGGAGTTGGAGTGATGCCGCGAGCGTATCTCTAATCACCGTACTCGTGGCTATCGTCGCCACCCTAATGCCACTGTGGCGATTGGTGAACAAGCCGGTGGTTAGCAGTTTGCAAAGTGAGGTGTTGTGATGAGGAATTTGGTTGTTACCATTTTGCTTCTCGCACTACTTGGCTGTGAGAAAAAAACAGAATCCAATATGGGGCGCTGGCTCGGAGAAAGCGAGAGCAGCTATACCCAAGTTGTTCCCAGTGTGGATATCGAGTTTCCACAGGACCACAAGGCACACTCCAGCTTTAGACATGAGTGGTGGTATCTCACTGCTAATCTAACCGACCAAGATGGTGAGCCACTTGGCATGCAGTGGACGCAATTTCGCGTAGCCATAGACCCAGAGACTCAAACTCCAGCGCAATCATGGCACAGCCAGCAACTGTATATGGCACACAGTGCGGTCACCACATCCAAGATTCACTATGCCGATGAAAAATGGTCTCGCGCCCACCCCAAGTTAGCAGGAGTCGAGACCTCTCCATTTAGGGTTTTTCTCGATGATTGGCAATGGAAATCACAAACCTCGGATATGTTCCCTGCAACCCTAGAGGCCCAATCCGAGACCTTTGGTTATTCACTCAAACTCGAAAGTTCAGCTCCCTACCAAAAACAGGGCAAAGATGGCTATAGCGAGAAAAGCGCAGACGGCGCAGTGGCCTCTTACTATTACAGCCAGCCCTTTATCGAAGTTAGTGGCGAGGTGACCATAGACGGAAAGATTCACTCAGTTGCAGGCAAAGGCTGGATAGACAGGGAATGGAGCTCGCAATTTCTATTAGACTCCCAACAGGGCTGGGATTGGTTCGCATTAAGGCTCGATGAAGACCTGAGTTTGGTTCTGTTCCAGCTAAGGGATTCACAAACTGGAAAAGCCAGCTATTCCCACGGTCGTATTATGCAAAGAGATGGCTTAGGAATCCCTTTAGATCCTGATCAGATTACCCTCAGCCCAATACAATACACAGATATCGAAGCCAGCTCTTATCCAACCGCATGGCAAATCAGCGTACCTAAATATGACATCAATCTAGAGGTATCAGCGATTAATCCTAGCGCCAAGATGCCGCTTACGGTTCCGTATTGGGAGGGGCCGGTATCCATAAGCGGTAGTCATCAGGGAGAAGGCTATATGGAGCTAACCGGTTATTAGTCCTCTTCCGCCGGCCCAACAACCTGATTCTTTAGCCCTGCACCTGTGTCTCTTAGGAGATCCACAGGGCTAAGTATTACCCCTTTAACCGCTCCCTGAGAGGCCTTCTTGCCTAGGTCGTGGCTCTTATCCAAGATGTCATCCACGCTTGCTAACACCACGGGCACCTCGGCTCTCAAGGCTTCAGATTCTTTGATCACAGCAGGAATAGTTTGCACTCGATACTGTTTTGACTCGACTAGTAAGGGCGGGATCACCTGCTCGCGATAGGCTTTAAGCTCTTTTTGGGTTTGAGGGATCACCGTTTCTCGATACAGGGTCAACTCTTGCTGAATCTGAGGGATCTTCTGATTAATAGACTCGATAGCCTTGTTGGTATCGGCAATCACTACAACGGCGTTGTCCGCCACTTCCGTGATCTTTGGTAGCTGATTGTTGAACGTTTCTGTAGTCGCTAACCAATCATCTATCTTAAGCTGACTCGCTAGCTGATTCATCTCGGTTAGGATCACCGGGTAATGTTCTATCACCTCATCAATCTTGCTAGTGACCGAGTGAATGGCGTATCCCAAATAAAATATGGATACCGCTAAAACCGCCTGTACCCCAGTTGCTATCTTACTTTTCATTGCCTCTCCCTTTGCAACGCTATAAGTCTTTCTCTCCTATTTACTGGATTTTTACGCGCCTGTCTAACTCTAGGTATCAAGCCTGCTACTTGACACCAAATCGCTAGAACCTACACGTTCAACAAAAGAACAAATGTCACCAAATGACCTATTTGAACCTAAATGGAAACTAGATAATCCGCCCAGTCCAATTAGGAGAACAATAATGAAACTTAAGTCCCTAGCTCTGCTTATCCCTGTACTTTCTGCACCTGCGTTTGCCAATCCTGTTGAAGAAGCACTGAAAAAAGACGGTGCTCAGGTAAACCTCTTGATCAAGACCGCTAAAGAGGCGCCGAGTCCAGAATTTATCGACTCTGCTCGAAACAGTTTTGATAACTTTCATTGGCAGATGGGGGGCGATCATGCGATGTATTACAACTCTCACATGAATGAGTTTCTGACTACAGCTATCTCTTCTCCAAATGCAGAATATAAGCCTCTCGAGCGTGCTATCAATAGCGACTTAGATGAGCTCAAGGTAGAGACCACCAAGGGTAGCTTTACCATGGCTGATTACCTAGCTGACCCACATTTTCGTACCCAGGGCTTTATGCTGATCCATGAAGGTAAGGTGGTGTATGAGGCCTATCCTGGTATGAAGCCAACCGACCGCCATATCTGGGCATCTTCCTCTAAAACCACGGTTGGGCTTATCATTGCTCAGTTGGTGGAAGAAGGAAAAATCGATACTGACAAGCCAGTGACTACTTACATGCCTGAGCTAAAAGGCACGGTATGGGAAGAGGTCGAGGTAATCCACCTTCTAAACCACACCACAGGCTTAGATAACGAAGAGAACCTAGAATCTATCCTAAACCCAGACTCTTCTGTGGTTCGTTTGTTTGCATCTGTTCTGGGCTCACCTCGTCAATCAACCGGTGAACTAGAGACCTGGATGCAGGTAGCCAAAGATACCCAGCCGCTAAAGAACGAATCCACAGGTGAGCACTTCCGCTA
The DNA here is from genome assembly GCF_024347675.1 of Vibrio ishigakensis. Lineage (NCBI taxonomy): Bacteria > Pseudomonadati > Pseudomonadota > Gammaproteobacteria > Vibrionales > Vibrionaceae > Vibrio > Vibrio ishigakensis. The sequence continues at coordinate 498,951 of NZ_AP024882.1, forward strand.
CGCCTCGATGAACACCATCATCCTAACCAAGATGATCGAGCATATCGAAGGCAAGCAGTGGAACAAGGTGTTTGAAGAGCGTGTGTGGGGCAAGATGACTGCACGCCAGCCTGCGCTGTTTAACCAAACGCCAGATGGCACAGCTCTGGCACTTGGTCTAATGCTAACAACACTAGAAGACATGGGGCGTTTTGGAACCCTATGGACACCGAGTTGGAGCGCAGTAGCGGTTGAGCCTGTAGTTTCACCTAAAACCCTTGACCGCATTTACACCAATGGTAACCCTGAGTCCTACATCGGCTCAGCTAAAAAGGCTAGCTCTGTGGGCGCATTCAATGAAAAGGCGTCCTTCCAGTCATATCATTTCGACTTTATCTATGATGATGGCGCTATGGCTAAGAGCGGCAATCTAGGCCAGATGATCTACATCGACCCTGCTCGTGATTTTGTTGGAGTGATGTTCTCAACCAACCCATACCACTCTGGCTATGGCGAGAACAAGGGCCCTGCATTGATGCGCTCAGCAGCCAAAGCTTTGGCAGATGAAGGCTGATCTGATGAAGCTAAATCCACAACTAGAAACCGAGCTGGCCACCTATGTCTCCAGCCTCTACCCAATCGACTGTGCACTTGGCACTAACCCGTTTGGACCACCTAACCTCGGCTTTGAGGCGATATCTGGGCTGATGACAGGAATGGGCGAATACTACAGCTACAGTCACTTGGCTGAACTTGCTTCTGAGGTGAGTAAGTACGCCATCGTCAACGCCGAGCAGATAACCTTTACCAACGGCTCTATGGGTGCTCTGGAGCTTATCTTTAATAAGGTTCTCAGCAATGATAAGAAGTCCATGCTGGGTATCGGCCCGCAATTTGTTGAAGCAGTTTCTGAGTTCAAAGTAAGCGGTGGCAGCTATTCATCGCTAAACATGTTCGACTATGCCGATGAGGAGAGCCTGTTTCTGGCTCTACAATCTGAGATTCGCAAGCAGAAGCCAACCTTAGTTTATATCGATAACCCGAATAATCCGACTGGACGCATCTATGCAAGGCAGCACCTAGTTAATGTGTGCAAAGTGTGCCGAGAGGTCGGTGCTATCCTGCTCGTAGACGAAGCCTATGGCGAATTCATAGAGCATGAAGAGTCTATGCTATTCGAAGCGGCTAAATGCGATAATCTACTGGTTCTTAGAAGCTTCTCAAAAGGTATGGGATTGGCAGGGATCAGACTTGGCTACGTTGTTTCATCGCCTTCACTGTCTAAATACTTGCACAGCTCGGTAGTACCCTTTGGACCATCATTAGCATCCATAAAGATTGCCAAAGCGATTCTGCCAGACATCGAAGCCTATCTAGCCAAGAGCAAATTTCGCACCCGCCACTACAAGCTAGCGATGATGCGCCAACTCGAAGAGTGTGGCTTCGAAGTGATGGAAACCTCTCCGAAAACTCCTATCTTGTTGGTCAAGAAGTCGTTTGTGAATCTAGCTAAGTTACTCGATGACAACGGCATAATGGTCGCTAGCGGCAGTCACTTTAAAGAAACTAACCCACAAATGGATGAGCAATATGCTCGTATCCGTATCGTGGGGAATGACCAAGACCTTTGGCAATTTCAGTATCGATTAAGACAGTTTGCTCGAGTACCAGAATCCACAACTCCATAGCTCTCACCAGCTTAGTTTTGCTCTTACTGAACTAGCCATATTCATATAACGGTTCAGGCTTGCCCCGCTCCATCGGGGCTTTTTTTTAGGTTTGTCGCAGATAACGGGAACAATTGCTACTTCAGGTTCGTGTGCTCACTCCGCCAGTGATACATGGCAAGCCGCCGTAAATACCTCCCTGTAGGCTTGGTTTCGGCATCCATGCCTCAAACACTTGCCCTGCACCACAGCCTGCCACTCACACTCTATTTTCCATAGTCAGCCTTTCAAAAATGAAACAGATTCATTAGCTACTAACCACATATGGAATATAACTTACCAGACCAATAATCATACAAATCATTGTATATGAGCCTCTGCTTCTGCATCATTTATCACCAAGGCACCCGCAACCCGAAGTAGATAAATGAGATTTTGGCTAATCACTTTAATGGCATTGACGCTATCAGCATGCAACACAACCAAGGATCAAGACGATGATATCCTGACCTTTGTTTGTGCCATGCAGGCGTCTACTCAAAGCGGAACCATAAATCTGGCCAAAATATTTAAAGGAACACTGGATCAAGGTTGGTTCGAGATCCCGATGAAGTATTGCAACCGAGGTGCCGGGCAGTTGCTGATTAAAGATAACGGCGACAGCATTGCTTTTAGAAGTAAGTTCGAAGATGACACAGGTACGCACAACTACTACTCGAAAGCGGTGAATCAACAGCAAACTGAAAACGACTGGTTCTACGTTAAATACAAAGGGCCTTTAAGCAACAATCACACCGTGATTGCGAAGAAAGACGCAAATCAAAACGCCTATGAGATTACCGTTCAAGACGATCAGAACGGAAAAGCGAAAGCATCAGCAACGGCTGCGCCTGTAATGGTAAGCAAGGCTGAACTCACCAGAAATTATCCATACTTGAGCTCTAACACGCGTGTAAAAACAGGCACTGAGCTGAATGAGATCTATCAGCTTTACCTAAACCACTAATAAGCCAAACACAAATACCTCATAGAACGGAACTCTACCCAGCTATCTATGTCATAATGGGGTTCAACTCTATCTATGGCTTAAAGCATGAATCGAAACCTCAACAAACTCACTAAATGGTCGTTACTGATCGTGTGGTGGGTTATTGCTGTTTGCTTGGCCAAGAACATAGGGCTGTTGGACTCCTATGCGGTCAAGTATTCGTCCGAGCAACAAAGCGTGCAACTGGTTAAAAAGCCTAGCGAGGGATTCGGTGAGAAATGCCACCTCTCTGAGCATTTAGTCAGCTTCGATCACTGTCAGGTGCACGATCATGCCATCATGGTGCAGGTATTTACCTTAGGTTTGATCCTGTGGCTACTGTGCGCTCCGGTTAGCTCTCTCAACTTTACCGAGCCTATTTCCCGTAAACGGCGACGGCTCCACCTCAAATTATGTGTCTTTAGAGAATAAAGCTTGGATTGTTTCTCAAACATCCAAATTAATTTCTTTAAGGAACAACTAGATGCAACAAACTAAACGCTATCTGCGAACGGTCAAGGTATGGCTGTTTGCGATGCTGTGCGCCTTTAGCGCAACTAGCCTGCACGCCCAAACTCAAGACACGGGTTGGCTCATCAATGAGCAACATACGCCAATCCAGACTCGTTTTGTGGTTACAGGCCAAGCCAATAAAGCGGAAAAGACCCTAGCCGGCTACCTTGAGGTAAAGCTTTCTGGCGACTGGAAAACCTATTGGCGCAGCCCAGGTGAAGGCGGGATTGCCCCAAGCCTGACGTGGGAAGACTCGCACAATATTACCCATATGGATTGGCATTGGCCCTATCCACAACGCTTTGAGCTATTGGGTATCAAGACACTAGGCTACAAGCACGATGTGGTCTTTCCTATGACCTTGCACGTGGAGGATATGTCTAAGCCTACAGTGCTGGATGTGAAGCTTACGCTATCGTCATGCACCAGTATCTGTGTACTGACCGAGTATCCAATACACCTCGAGTTTACTCCAAACGACCTGACTCTATTAGATGACGGGATGCGCGTGTATGCCCAAGGTATGAGCCTAGTACCTAAGCCATCACCGACCATCTCGGATGTAAAAGCAGTGTGGGATCAGAGCAAATCTCAGCTTCAAGTAACAGCGGTGAATAGCCTAGGTTGGAGCCACCCAGACGTAATCGTCGATGGCCCAAGTGATGAGATGCAGGATGCGGATTTTTCACTTCCTAGAATCTCCACTGAAGGAAACACGCTTACTGCGACTTATGATGTCAGCAGCTGGATGGGTACACCTGAGCTAGACGGTGAAAACATTCGTGTGACACTCAAAAGTGGTGAGCTCACAGCAGAGCACGGGGCTGATGTCAGTGCTGGTAGCATTAGCCATACAGCGTCTGACACCTCTCTAGCTCAAATGCTACTGTTTGCCCTACTTGGCGGTTTAATTCTGAATGTCATGCCTTGTGTGTTCCCTGTTTTAGGGATGAAGTTGAGCGGTATCGTCTCTGCACAAGGATTAGAAAAACGTCAGATTAAACTGCAATTCCTATCATCGGCGGCAGGCATCTTGGCTTCATTCTGGCTAATCGCTGGCTTCCTTACTGTGCTTAAGCTTTCAGGCAGTGCTATCGGTTGGGGCATCCAGTTCCAGAGCGGTTGGTTTATTGGCGTGATGTTCTTAGTGACCGCGCTGTTTGGTGCCAATATGCTCGGGTTATTTGAAATCCAACTCTCTTCAAATACCTCTACCTGGCTTGCCTCGAAGGGCAGTAACTCGCACAAAGGACACTTTGTACAGGGTATGTTTGCCACCCTGCTGGCAACCCCATGCTCAGCGCCTTTCCTTGGCACTGCGGTAGCGTTCGCCCTTGGAACCAACATTCCTACCCTATTCGGTATCTTCACCGCCCTTGCACTTGGTATGGCTCTGCCATGGCTATTGGTTGCGCTGTTCCCATCCATCGCTAAGGCCTTGCCTAAGGCAGGCCCTTGGATGAACAAGGTGAAGTATCTGTTCGCCATCATGATGCTGACTACCAGCATCTGGCTACTTTCATTGTTATCTGTGCATGTGTCAGCAACGACGCTTTACATTGTGGCTGGGGTGTTTGCTCTATTGCTGATGGTACAAACATTCAGAATCCACAATGCCAAGTTCACTGCTATTATCGCTGTTGTGCTGAGTGCGCTAGTTGGTATTGGCGCGTTTGCTTCAAACAGCAGTACAAGCCAAGTTCTCACCGCTGAGCCCGACTGGCAACCTCTATCCGTTGAGGCAATCCATCAATATGTGGATGAAGACAAGGTGGTGTTTGTAGATGTCACTGCTGACTGGTGCGTCACTTGTAAAGCCAACAAGGTCGGCGTTCTGCTACAAGAGCCTGTTTACAGCACCCTCACTAATGGCGAGATAATTCCTATGCAAGGTGACTGGACCAAACCAAACGCCACCATCACGGACTATCTACAAAGCCATGACCGATTCGGCGTACCGTTTAACGTGGTTTATGGTCCTGGAGCCCCCGAGGGCATTGAGCTTCCTGTGATATTGAGCTCAGATGCGGTCATGCAAGCAATCAAGAAAGCAGGAGCCCACAATGGCTAAAAAAGGGTTTAAGAAATGGGGAAAGGAGATCCTCATCTATTTGGCTCTAGGCACGGCTTTAACTATAGGAATGGACTTTTGGCGCACCAAGGATATGCCTTTAGAGCAGGCCGCTCCAATAGCAGGCCAGAGCGTCGATGGCGCACCGCTTGATGTGATGGCAATGAGCGATGAACAACCTGTCATCGTCTATTTCTGGGCGACCTGGTGCGGCGCGTGTAAGTTTGTCAGCCCAACTGTGAACTGGTTTAGCGATAGCTACTCTGTAGTCGGGGTTTCCCTCAGTTCAGGAAGCGATGAACGAGTGTCTCGCTACCTAGAAGCCCATGAGTATCAGTTCCAGAATATCAATGACACTAGCGGCGCTATCTCAAGAGATTGGGGCATCTCAGTCACCCCAACCATAGCCATCATCAAAGACGGCAAAGTAGAAACAATTACAACCGGCGTAACCACCCCTGTGGGTTTATTCGCGCGCCTGTTGCTATCAAAAATTTAAGAAGAATTTCCAATGAAACCTAATACAGCACTACTATTTTCAGTTATCGCATCCTTGATGTTTTCACCATTGAGCTTGGCCCAAGATAAAGCCAACACCAATTTAGAAAAACTAGACGCTATCCACGACATGCTAGAGGCCAACCCTAGCCTTATCGACCCGCTATACAACAACCTGCTGACCTACGTAGGCCAGCATCAACATCTATCTCAGATGCTAGAGAAGTATCACGACTACATCTACAACAACCCTGAGCAACCATACTTCGGTGCAAAAGACCCTAAGCTGACCATAGTCGCACTTACCGACCTAAGCTGCCCTTGGTGTAAGAAGCTAGACCCGGTTCTGCATCGCATAGCCAAAGAACACCCAGACGAGATTAAGGTAATCAACATCTATGTGCCTCTAAAGGAACACGCAAGCCGCACCAACTCCGCCACATACGCCCTAAACGTATGGAAAGGCGCGCCTGAGAAGTATGAAGAAGTAAGCGAGTTGATGGTAAGCAAGCCAGGCGTGCACAACCTGCGCTCAATTATGAAGGTGGCTAAGGCGACAGACTCAACCGAGTATGTAACCACCAATGAAGAAGCCCTACAGATCACCGACAAGAACTATCAGATGTTTCAAGATTTAGGTGTTCAGGGAACACCAGCCATTCTAATCGATGGTCAAATCATTCCGGGATATGTGCCTTACGAAAAGCTTAACCCTATGATTGAAGAATTGTTGGCTGAAGCTCAGTAATAGATACAAAAAAGCCTCCCGTTTGGGAGGCTTAGTTTTAGTTTTAACCCGTAAACACAGGCTCTTCTGGATGTCGGATCAAGCTCTTTTCAGGCCTTGCCAACATATAGGCTAGGGTCAATGGGCCGATACGACCTATCACCATCACCACTACCATGATCAGCTTCCCCGGCTCGGAGAGCTCAGCGGTTAGGCCTGCACTCACGCCCACGGTTGCAAAAGCTGAGATGGTTTCGAACACGATCACGTTAAATGGCGCTTTTTCGGTGATCATCAGCGCAAACATAGCCACGAACAGGATAAGTCCGCTCACCACAATTATGGCCAGAGCCTTAGTCACTGTTTGATTGCCTATGGTGCGGCGGAACAACACGATATGGTTCTTCTGGCGCAGGAAGCTATAAGTAGCGGCAGCAGCCACCACAAAGGTAGAAACCTTGATACCACCGCCGGTTGAGGTCGAGCCTGCACCTATCAGCATCAAAAGAATCATAAACAGCAGCGAAGCCGATGACATCTGCGCAAGGTCGATACTGTTAAAGCCCGCGGTACGTGCGGTAGCCGACTGGAAGAAAGCCGCTAACCATTGATCGCCTGCCGATAACGCACCTAGAGTGGCAATGTTGTTTCGCTCCAATAGCCAAAACATCAGAGTACCGACAATCAATAGCGTTGGCGTTGCCACCAACATGATCTTGGTATGAAGCTGAAGATGTTTGCGCTCACCACTGAGCTTATGGGTAACATCCCCAATAACGGTAAAACCAAGGCCACCTAAGATAAACAGAGCAGACAAGCTAAAGATCACCAGCGGGTCACCCACAAAGCCAACCATGCTGTCTGAGAACAGAGAGAAACCTGCATTGTTAAATGCCGAGATAGCGTGGAACAATGCGTAAAACAGGCCAGTCCCCCAACCCATCTCGGGTACCCAACGGAAACTCAGAATCACGAAGCCAATGAACTCAGCGATAAGGGCGAAATAGATGATACGTTTAACTAGGCGTCTTAGGTTGATTCGTCTTTCCTGTCCTAGCGCCTCTTTAGCAAGAGCCTGCTGCTGCAGTGACAGTCTCACACCGAACATATAAAGGAGTACCGCAGAAAGGGTCATCTGCCCCAGGCCGCCAATCTGCATCAGTATCATAAGCAGGATTTTGCCACTCAGGGTAAAGTGCGTGCCGGTATCTACCACGCCTAGGCCCGTCACACTGATGGCAGAGGTTGCAGTAAACAGCGCATCGGTAATGCTAAGGCCTGAAACAGAAAAAACGGGCAGAGTCAGCAACACAGCACAGGGGAGCAAGATAAGCAAAAAGGTGGCCATTATGATTTGAGGCTCACGCCCTTTGCCACCCTTGCGCTCGTGAGCGGGTGTATAGACTCGGCTTTGGTGAAAACGCGGGATCATAGCAGTTTAAGTTTCTGTGCCAGTTCGACTTCAGGGCCAACTAAAATAATGACGTCCCCTATCTCTAGGCTCTTATCAAAGCTTGGTGAGGTGATCACCTCAGGACCACGTTTAAGGGCAATAACCTTAATGCCCTCAGTCTGACATACAGCGAAGTCTTTTAGGCTTTTACCCAGAAGTGATGCACTTACTACTACCTCAGTAATGCCAAGACCACTGCCTAGCGGATGGAAGTCTTTAACGCGCTTATCCAGCATCTGACTGGCAATACGCATGCCCATCTCACGCTCAGGCATAATGACGCGGTCAGCACCTACCTTTTGCAGGATCTTGGCGTGGAATTTGTCGTTTGCTTTTACCCATACGGTTTTACAGTGTGCTTCTTTAAGCACAAGCGTGGTGAGAATACTGGCGTTGATGTCGCTACCAATGGAGACCATGACCAGGTCATATTCATCTAGCTTGAGTTCAGAAACTGCATCTTCTTGGGTGCAATCAGCAACAATAGACTCGGAGGCGAACTCCATAGAGCTCTTCACATTATCTTCATTGATGTCTATTGCGAGTACCTGTGAGCCTGCTGCGGAAAGCTCCTGACATACAGACTTACCAAATCGACCAAGGCCAATCACGGCATACTGCTTCTTGGCTGACTTCATCCTATTCTCCATTCGGTTTCATGTAACTGATTGAGTATAGGGTGAAAAAATCAGAACTAAATAATGAAAAGCTGAAGATTACTTCTCAGCAATGAACATAAGATAAGCGCTGAGGCTAGATTTACACTGTAAAGCGTGAATCCATTCGCTTATTTAGTTGAACGCCTAATAAGGTCGCCAGAACAGTGATATGTTATGAGCTCCACAACTAAAAACGAACAAATAAGATGCAAGGACAACAGTTTTCAGATAGCGGACGTCGCTTTATCTCACACACATTTTCAGTACCTTTAGACTACCAAGCACCCGAGGGTGAAAAAATCACTGTGTTTGCACGCGAAATCACCACAGGGTCAGAGCAAAAACCTTGGTTGGTGTACTTTCAAGGAGGCCCTGGCTTCCAATCACCGCGCCCAAACAATGATTTGGCTTGGGTAGACAAAGCACTAGAGCGCTATCGCGTACTTCTGCTCGATCAGCGCGGTACAGGGCATAGCACTCCTATCAATCATCAAACTTTGGCTGGATTACGTGCCGAGCAACAAGCTGAATACCTATCACTGTTTCGCGCTGACAACATCATCCGTGATGCGGAAGAGATCCGTAAGCAAATAGGCATCGACCAGTGGGCTATCCTAGGCCAAAGCTTTGGTGGCTTCTGCTCACTGACTTATCTGTCCATGTTTCCTGAGAGCCTCCTTCGTAGCTATATCACTGGCGGAATACCTTCTATCAGCGCTCATCCTGACGTGGTGTATGAGGCAACCTTTAAGCGTACTCGTGATAAGAATAAAGCCTTCTTTGAGCAATTCCCGCAAGCGCAGGCTCAGTGTCAAAAAATAGCTAACCATCTGCTCAATAACGAAGAGTTCCTTCCTAATGGTCAAAGGTTTACTGTTGAGCAATTCCAACAGCTTGGTATTAACTTTGGTATGAGCAACACCTTCCTAGCTATCTACTACTTGTTAGAAAGTGCATTTATCGAAGTGAATGGCAAGGAAGTTTTGAACTATACGTTTTTAAACGAGATGCTTGCTCAACAGTCTTTTCAAACCAATCCGCTCTATGCATTGTTACACGAGCCATGTTATTGCCAGAACTTTGCATCTGACTGGAGTGCCCATAGAGTTCGTCAACAAAACCCAGAATTTAACTATCAGCAAGGTAATGAATTCCTGTTTACTGGAGAAATGGTATTCCCATTTATGTTTGAGCAATACAACAACCTACAACCTCTCAAAGATGCCGCAGAAATCCTCGCCAAGAAGAGCGACTGGGAGCCTTTATATAACGCAGAAGTTCTGTCCAACAACAAGGTGCCTGTAACTTGCGCTGTGTACGCGGACGATATGTTTGTTGAAATGGACTTAAGTCGAGAGACCCTTTCTAAGATTCCGAATAGCCGAGCTTGGATCACCAATGAATACGAGCACAATGGCATTCGTGCTGATGGCGGAAGGGTTTTAGGAAAACTGTTCGAAATGAGTGATGCTATTGCTGAAAATATAGCGAATAAAAAGCATATAAAACTCAATTGATATAAAAACGAAATTTCAATTTAAATAATAAGGAACAGTTATATAAATACTGTTCCTTTTTTATTTTCTCTTACCAAAAACACCACCAAAATAACAATTAAATCACTGAATTTATTGATCTTTATAATTATTTTTTATTTTTCTCTCGCTTGAATTAATCGTCACTTATACTGTTAAACCTTACATTCCATTTTTTGTACTTATTTTGTCCAATTCTATTACCTAATATGAATTCACACGAACAACATCTTGTTTTTATATACGGGTAAGAAAAATGAAAAAACTAGTATTAACTGCAGTGGCGGCAGCATCGTTAGCATCTTCAATGGCATTTGCACAAACTCCAGCCATGTTCTCAACTATCGACACTAATGCGCCTCAAGACAACTCTGTACAGGGTGTTCGCCTTTCTGTTCTACACGGTAAAACCTCTAGCGTGAAAGGTGTGGACGTCTCAGTGCTTGGTATGTCTGAATCTGACCGTACTACCGGCCTTAACATTGGCTTCTTATTTGGTGGTAACAAGGTGAACCAAGAGATGAAAGGTGTTTCCCTTGGTCTATTCAACTGGAACACAGGTCAAGCGACAGGTGTAAACTGGGGTCTTGCTAACATCACCCACAACGTTGAAGGTCTGAACCTGTCATACGTGAACTACTCAGACGGCAATACCATGGCGGATGTTGGTCTAGTCAGTCTTTCAAACAAATCAAATGTGCAGGTTGGCTTCTTTAACCACACCCACGCTATCGATGGTGTTCAGATCGGCCTAATCAACTGTGCCGATAACGGCTTCTTGAAGTGCTTCCCTATCGTTAACTTCGCGAAGTAAGCAAAACCATGCCCTAAGTAGTTGGAGATGCTGGTAGGCGGCCAACGAGCCAAGCGTCTGAGCATAGATAAACTATGTGATGGCGCGGCGCTGGCCTTCCAGTGGGGAGTGCCAGCCAACACCCCAGCATCTTCAAGTTCGACGGGAATGAATTGGTCCGGCTGGGGTTATCTTCCGAGGTAACTCTGGCTTCCCTATATCTGCAAGATTGCATAAACCTTCAGCAAGATCGTTAAAAATGCACTCATATGTAACAAGTATCTAACAATCAGTCTCTGTAAATCTCTTTCACGCTAGTGTCTAACCCGTCACGAATTTGGGCTCGAATTGTCATTATTCGTTGTCAAAGTCCCCCACCCTTTTTACTCTGCTCCTGACTCCAGAACTAAGGTAAAAAGAGTATGAATCCCTATTCAAGTCGATTCGAAACCCTTAGCTTGAGCCAGCAGGATTTGGCACAAAAGCGTAAACAATTTATGGACAACTACCTTTTAGAAACGCCGGCCAATCGCTTCTTGCACCCGGATGACTGGGACGGATTTTGCGAACGTCACTGTCAGGAAGTGGGCATCCCACAACCGAAAAGAGAAGAGTTTGCCAAGTGGTGTCTCGACTTTAAGATCTGGCAAGGCGACCTGTTTGTTTTGAGCTCTGTCTACCAAGATGTGAAGCAAAACGACCGCTTGCAATAAGGTTACGGGCTGGACTATTTCCAGCCTTGTTTCCACTTGGATGCCTGTTTTAGGTCTCGCCATTCGATTGCATATTCATTCCGAGTCATAATCGCTTGGATAATGCACTCAGTGACGCTCCCCTCTTCATCGTAATCCACCTTTATCACCGCGAAGTGAAGTTCCTTGCGCTTCGGCTCTACAGCAGTCCATTTTGAACTAAGCAACTTCTTTGGATTTACTGGGTTCGTCCCACTCATTTTCTGCCTCCTGCACCCTTGAGCTGTATCAAGCTTTTACACGTAAACAGCTTACTATTCGACCAAATGCGCCATACTTGATTAAGAGCTTCGGCTCACCGAATCACATGCTTGGGGTTTAGCTATGAAAGATTCAGATAAGAAGTTGAATTCGAGTCGACGTCGATTCCTGCGTGATGCTACGCGCACCGCCGTGGGTGTGGGGTCGTTGGCAACCTTCCTCGGTATTCAATCCAAGCAAAGTAATGCCCAAGACACAGGTGTGCCTATTCGCCCGCCAGGCGCGTTGAAAGCCGGTGACTTTGAATCCGCATGTCTACGATGTGGTCTGTGTGTACAAGCCTGCCCCTATGACACACTAAAGCTCGCCACCCTTCTTTCTAAATCCGCTGCAGGTACACCCTATTTTACCGCTCGAGATATCCCCTGTGAGATGTGTGAAGACATACCTTGTGTAGTAGCCTGTCCCAGTGGCGCTCTAGACCACTCGCTGACCAACATCGATGATGCGCGCATGGGTACGGCAGTGCTAATAGACCATGAAACCTGCCTTAACTATCAGGGGCTACGTTGCGATGTCTGCTACCGTGTCTGTCCACTTATCGATAAAGCAATTACCCTCGAATACGTGCGCAACAACCGTACTGGCTATCACGCTAAGATGATTCCCGTCGTTCACTCCGACTCCTGTACTGGTTGCGGTAAGTGTGAAGAGGGTTGTGTGCTGGATGTTGCGGCTATCAAGGTCGTGCCAACAGAACTTGCTAAAGGCGCGTTAGGTGAGTTTTATCAGCTTGGCTGGGAGGGCGATACCACAACCCCAGTACCTAGCCTAGATGAGATGCGAGGTAAGAAATAATGGCGAAGAATCTTGCAAAGGACGCAGGCAAAGAGGCCATTGAAAAACTAGGTTGGTGGCCGACCCACAAGTTCCTCATTCTTAGGCGCTTATGCCAGCTTTCCATTATCGGCCTATTTATAGTTGGGCCAACAGCAGGCATTTTAAAAGGAAACCTCTCCTCAAGCATGCTGTTGGATACGGTGCCTCTCAGTGACCCACTTCTAGTGATGCAGACATTAGTAGCAGGTCATCTTCCAGAAACCACGGCACTGCTTGGTGCGGGGATAGTCATCATCTTCTACGCCATCCTCGCTCCAAGGGCCTTTTGTGCTTGGGTATGCCCACTCAACATGGTGACCGACCTTGCCGCCTGGCTTCGACGTAAGATGAACCTCAAGTTCAGCTACAGCTGGCCTAGATCCATCCGTTACTTTCTGATCCCTACCATTCTGCTCGGAAGTTTCTTCGCTGGTAATGCCCTATGGGCTTGGATCGATCCCGTTGCCACACTTCATCGAGGACTGGTATTTGGTATGGGAGCGGGTTGGATCTTGATCCTTTTGGTCTTTCTTCTCGATCTCGTATTAGTGGAGCACGGCTGGTGTGGTCACCTCTGCCCGCTGGGCGCAACCTACGGCGTGATTGGCAGTAAAAGTGCGCTACGTATACGTGCAGTAAAACGTGAGGCATGTACCCACTGTATGGACTGCTTCAACGTCTGCCCAGAAGCAGACATCTTAAAACAGCCTTTGAAAGAGGGAGATCGCAACGTCATGAGCCGCGATTGCATCAGTTGCGGGCGCTGCATAGAGGTTTGCCCAGAGAAGGTGTTTGAGTTTAAGGTGCGTAGTAGCAAACAGGACTAGCGCATCACTAGAAGCGCAAGCATCGCCAAATGCGACACCAACACAACGGTGGTGAGAATGATCCTAAGTTTCTGATATTTAGCGTTTTCTCGCTTGGCTTCGAAGACTAGATTGAGGCCGTGTGCAATACCAATCCCGACAATTAGAGCTGGGAAGCTGTAGAAGACAAACAAACAAAGGCCAATGACCGCTAAGGTAATTAAATTGGAAGTGGCGAGCACTAGCTTGCTTGGCTCATCCATATCTACCGTTCTACCCCAGTTGGCACCCGCCATAAAAATAGCTATACCGGCGCTATAGCCGACGAATGAAATCAGGATATGAAACGCACCAAATCCACCAGCAACAGCCATTGCTAGCGGAAGTAGGATGAAAGGGATTAAACCCATGTAACCGAGAACATAAATCATGAGCATGCTTACGTGTCAGTGTTAACTTAGATCAGCCTTTTACAGTCGCGACTGCTTAATAAACTCGATAAACGCTTTAATCCTAGCAGGAAGCAGCTCTCTACTGTGGTAGAGAAGAAAAACGGGTCTTGTGGGTACTTCGACCTCTGACAACAGTCCTACCAAGGCACCACTGTCTATGTCCTCTCTGAGCATCGAGTAGGGCTGAAGTGCTATTCCTGAACCTTGAATAGCCAAAATGCGCAGGCTATTACCATTGTTGCTCACTAGCTTCGAGTGCCCCAAATTCAGACTTGCAAGGTCAAATTCCTTTCCGAAAGATGAACCGCTAAACCAAGGTGTGAAGCCTAGCACTTTGTGACTCTGAAGTTGGTCCAAAGAGGTCGGCTCACCAAATTGCTTCAAATAGGTGGGGGATGCCGCAAACACCATCTTCTGCTGAGCCACTTGGATGGCAATAAGCTCAGAATCAGGCAATTGCCCTACTCGAAAATAGAAGTCGAATCTATCCTGAATCACGTCCGAGACTTGATCGGAAAGCTCTAACTCTATTCGAATGTCCGAGTGCGCTTTTGAAAACTCACTAAGCAGAGGGGCTAGTACATAGCTACCAAAATTGGTTGGCGCTGAGATACGGATTTGTCCCTCGGCTGAAATTGCTAAGGACTCGAGTTTTTTTTCGGTTGCCTCAAGATCACTCAAAAGCTCACGGCAACTTTTCAGATAAAGCTCACCAGCTTGGGTCAGGCTCTGCTTGCGAGTGTTGCGGTTGAGTATCTTTAGCTTGAGTTGCTGCTCAAGCGCCGCAATGCTCTTACTCACCATAGTCACTGAAATATCGAGCTTGTCTGCAGCCTTGGTAAAACTGCCTTGGTCGCACACAGCGACAAAGGTTTCTATTGCCTTGAACTTATCCATGTCAGCCCACTTATCCCTAAATCACTATAAACCCTAGGTTAAAAGTGCCTAAACCTAAAGCCAGTTAATACTGAGCTTATATGGCCCTAATCTGATCCCATTAAATCTTGAGGGTAACAAATATGGGGTCATTTCTAAGCTACTACATCATATCTGCGTTGACGGTTGCAAGCCCAGGCTCAGCAGTCATCTTCACCATCACCAATACCATTACCAAAGGTCGGCTAGCAGCGGTGCGAGGCTTTATTGGGGTTGCCTTGGGAATTCTTATTGTAGGGTATGTCTCTCACGAGATATTAGTGCACATAGGTAAACAATTCTCACAGGGTTTGGCCTGGGTGAGTCTGTTTGGCGGAGCTTATTTTCTATGGCAGGCCATCGGTCTTTTTCGAGACAAGCCGAAGAAACAAGGCAGTAATAAAGTCGTATCGACTGAATTAATAAGCAGGGTAATGATCAGTCTTTCCAATCCAAAGGCACTGCTGTTCTTTACCTCAGTGTTTCCACTCTACTTCAACAGCGAGATTCACTATTCGGTGTTTATCATTGCCTTTGCAGTGAACGTATTGCTGATTCATAGCTTGTATTGCTTAGGGGCGAGTCGATTTAAAACAGGGGCTTCTCATCAAGACAGAGTTTGGAAAGGCATTACCATTGCCTTATACCTATTCCTCTCTGTTGCCTGTTTCCTAAATTCCATGAACCAGCTTTAGGTAGGGTAGTGAGTGATTTAGTAAGCAAAGTGTCGCTGGCAGGGAGCCAGTGCCAAGCCCGATGTATCTACGGCGTCTTTGCATCTAAACACTCACTACTTTATCAACCAGAGTAAGCCCAATGAAATCGGCCGTACATCGACCAAATCGCATAAATTCAAACAAAAAAAAGCCGGAGCGAAAGCTCCGGCAACGGGGTTAAAACACCTGCAACCATAGGACGTCATAGGAGTTTAATGAAATCTCACTTCCAGTGATCTTTTTTCCAGAAAGCAGGTCAGTAACCTTGCCATTTCCAAGTACATCACAGATAGAAGCTGGAATAGTTTGTGAGTGCTCACTGAAGTTACAGATAGCCAATAGCTTGTCACCGTTCTCATGCTCACGGCAGTAAGCAAACAGATTATCGCGATAAGTACTCAGCACTGTGGTTTTCGCTTCACCGAATACTGGCATCGACTGGCGAAGTTCAATCATAGAGCGAAGTTCGCTGGATACACGGTGTTGGTAAGAGCTTGGGTCTTGCGCTAGTGCTACTGCTTCTTCAGTCACCTCTGGACGGTTAACCCAGCGCGCATCATCACGCTTAAACTCGTCTGCAAGATAAGAGTGGTCGTTAAGAATGCCTAGCTCATCACCTTGGTAGATTAGCGGGATACCACCGATGCTCAGGTTGATAGAGTTCAGAAGACGGATACGCTTGATAGCCCACTCAATCTGCACCTTATCACCAGATTCAATTGCTTTTTCTAGACCAGCGAGAGAGGCTAGCGAACCACATACACGGCAGTCGCCCGTGGTTGGGTTAGCTTGGAAAGGCACACCCTTAGCAAACGAACCATCAAATTGGTCAGTGTAGAACTGGTTTAGAAAACGGCGGTGATCATAGCCATTGATGCCACGCTGATCGGCAACCGCATCATCGAAGGTCCAACCGATATCATCGTGACAACGGATGTAATTCACCCAGCTACAATCCGGTGAGATTTCGAAGCTCTTCTGTAGCGATGAGGTTAGAAGACCAGTTTGGCGTGTAGCTAGGCCCTCCCACATTAGTGCCATTAGCAATGGGTTGTAGGATAGTTGGCACTCACTTTTATCTATGTATTGAGCCACCTCATCTGGGTGCACGATGGCCTCAGATTTGAATAGTACCGATGGTGCAACGATCTGTAGGCAGTCATTGAAACATTGGATCAGGGTGTGCGCCTGAGGCAAGCTCTCGCACTGAGTCCACTTCTGTTTCCAGATGAATGCTAGCGCGTCTAGACGAAGACCTTCACAACCGATGTTTGCTAGGAATAGCATCTCATCGGTGATGGCATTGAACACTGCAGGGTTTGAGTAGTTTAGGTCCCACTGGAAGCTGTTAAACGTAGTCCATACCCACTTCTGCTGCTCTTCAAGGAAGGTGAAGCTACCACGACGTACCGTCGGGAAGATCTCGCGGCAGGTCTGATTGTAGTCATCCACTTCTTGCTTGTCGGTGAAGAAGTAGTAGTAGCCTTCCATCTCAGTATCGCCTGCTTTCGCGCCTTCTGCCCACACATGCTCGTCTGAGGTGTGGTTAAACACAAAGTCCAAAACTAGGCTGATGTCTTCGTCTGCTAGCGCGTCGGCAAGCGCAACTAGGTCTTTCTCCGTTCCCAGTTTAGGATCTACGGTGCGATAGTCAGAAACCGCGTAGCCACCGTCACTGTCACCCTCTGGACTCTTGTACAGTGGCATCAGGTGCAGGTAGTTAATACCTAGGCTCTTTAGGTATGGAATCTTCTCTTTGAGACCCTTAAGGTCGCCTGCGAATAGGTCTACATATACCGCCATACCTAGCATCTTTTCACTGCGATACCAAGTTGGGTTCTTTAAGCGAAGTTCATCACGGTTCTTTAGCTTTCGCTTACGGCTAGCAAACGCATTTGCAAGAGTAAGCACTAACTTCTGTAGGTGGAAAAAGAAGTCATACTGCTCACCATAAAGTTGGTGTAGCTTGCTTACCAGCGATGGGAAGGTCTGCTCGAGACGCTTCTCGAATACCTGCTGATCTTTCTTAGTCAGCTTAGGTAGGGTTACCGACTCAAGAACCTGAGTCAGTGCGCGTTGTGCTTGTGTCGGATTCATTATTCTTCTTCTCCAGCCAAACTTTTGGTTGTTAGATTTTGTAGGTGTAATTCGCCTTGGTTGACTTCAAAAAGGCAACTCGCTTCAGTGTCTTGGGCAAAAGCTAGGTTGGTGAAGCTAAATTCACCTCGGTTGATCAAAAACTCCACTGAGCCAGCATCAACCAGAATTTCTAGATGCAGTTCACCGCTTGCTGGTACTACTACACGATAATCATGCGGATAGTGCTCATCGATACGCGCTGAGCCAAACTGCCCTTTACGAATCGAGCGTACCTCGATGCCTTTTTTAACCTGTGTCAGCTCAAACTGGATTTCTGCATCTTTGAACAGAGAAATGGTAAGGGTCTGTTCATCTGCCAGCATTACATCCATAGACGCCTTCAGCACCGAGCCTTGAGCGAACAGTTGCATGCCTTGCGCCTTGGTTTGCTCTAGGTGCTGAGTATCTAACTGAAGTGCACTGTCGAGCTCGGCTACCAAGCGCTGCCCTACCCTCAAACCAGCAGTGGATTCAAATAGGAACAGTTCTCTTGGCATAGCCATTGAGCTGCGGAATTCTTTGGTTGGCAGTTCCAATGAGTACTGGTGGTTACTCATCCAAGTACTGACGATACGACGGCCATCTTCTGCAGGGATATCTGAGAAAGACTGAGTGGCGTAATAGTCGCGACCAAAGTCCAACCACAGCACCTCTTCTGGGTGGTTATGGTTAGTAAAGCGCTCGCCATCGAAATCACCAATGAAGTACTGAGTGCCTGCGCCACCGCAGTGTGCGCCCTCGCCAATACCAACCACTAGGATCCAACGAGATTCATCTTTGCCTTCCACATTAAGCTCAAACAGATCTGGGCACTCCCAAGGGCCCTTACTGTGCGCGCCATGGCGATAGCCAAACTCAGAGACCAGAGTCCAGTCGATAAGATTAGTAGAGCGATAAAATTCGATATGCTGACCGCAAGACACCACCATCACATAAGCCTGAGAAGCTTCATGCCACAGCACCTTAGGATCACGAAAGTCTGGGTTACCGCGCGCTGGGATAATTGGCGCACCGTTATTGTATTTAGTCCAGTTGATGCCATCTTGACTGTAAGCCAGAGACTGCTGCTGGATTGGGTCTTCCACTTCAGTGCCGTCTGCAAGAGTCACCTTCGGCTGAAGAAAGCTGGTGTAGAAGGCCAGTAGACCCGGTTTACCAGCTACAAATAGACCCAAAACGTTATCGGTATCTACGATGGCGCTGCCAGAGAAACACATACCTGACTCATCCGGATACAGTGCAGGTTCTAGCTCCTGCCAATGGATAAGGTCAGTACTTACCTTATGTCCCCAGTGCATCGGTCCCCACACGGTATCTTGCGGGTAGTATTGATAAAACTGGTGGTATTGGCCGCCAAAATAGACCAAACCGTTGGGATCGTTCATCCAACCAGAGTCTGGTGTCATGTGCAGGTGTGGGCGGTATTTCTCAAGCATAACTTCACTCTTTTGCATTGATATACATCTAGGGTTAGGCAGGCAAATTTCCCCCTTCTGATGTAGGTCACACATCAAAAATTTGCCTACCCAAGCCTAGAGGTACAGTGCTAGGTCGGGCCCTCATCGGGGGGAGGGCCCTAGCTTCAGAAGCGATTAGAAGCTGTAGTTGATACCTAGGATAAATAGCGGGATGTAGCCGTCATATTTTTCCTTAGCAGTGTCAGTAAATTCGATCTTCTTGTAGCTAACTTCGGTGAATACACGCCAGCTGTTGGTGATCGGGTAGTTCGCAGAGATACCTAGCTTGCTGTAGTCTTCTGCCCACTCGTGTTGACCAGTGATGTCGTTCTCTTTCTCAAATGAACCAAACTCACCCCATAGAGATGCAGACAGTTTGCCCCAGCTGTACCAGATACCCGGTTTGATGATGGTTTCGGTTTCAGTTAGACGAGCGCCGTCTTTGCCCTTCCACTCACCTACTTGATAACGGAAATTCAGCCACGCACCTGCGTTGTCAGAGATCTTGTAGCCGAAGCCTGGCTCAAGCTCGTAGTAAGGGAACTCACCCGCGTCACGCTTGTATTCAACGTGATAAAGAGCATAACCGTGCACCTCTAGATTGTCGGTTAGCTGGTAGCTACCAAATACCTTACCGCCCGGAGTTAGACGCTTATCGATACTCTCAGCTGCCAGTTTTACCCCCCAACCCACAGAACCACGGTCAAACCCATAAGCCTTGTTCGCGTAAACTTCTTGGATAGCGTTCACATCGCCATAATCAGCATGCTTTAGGTTGCCTTGGAACAACTCTTCACGGCCTGAATAGAAACCGAAGTCCCAGCCTGGTAGGTCATCGTGGCGGAAGTTACCCTGCGCTAGGGTGTACTTAACCTTACCTGAGTTGCCACCACGGTCATCAACTACACGCTCAATCTCGATGTTGGTGCCAAGTACGCCATGTAGACGACCTTCTTCTTTCTCTTGTGTGTTGGTTACTGTAAGAAGTTCCGCGGTAGAAACCTCTTCTTTAACCGCAACAAGCTGACCTTTTGATTGATTAGCTTCTTTGCCTTGAACTTCCGCAGTTTCGGTTGCTTGAGTTTCGCCTTCTTCCGCTAAAACTGGAGTCATATAAAGGGATGCAAGCGCGATAGAAGTCGCTAATACTGTTTTTTTCACGGTGGTTACCTTATTATTTTCCTTGTCGTAAAGGTTCTCGCGCCAACGAGAACCACTTCATTGCCTGCGCCAACAGGCATTTTCTCGCTCAAATGACTGATTTTTATGAATTTTGAGCGTAGAAATCCTAAGCCCGCCGCCAAGCGGGCTTTTTTTATTCGGTAATTTTTGTAGGGTTGAGCTTTAGCCAGCCATGCTTACTTGTGGCGGTAGAGTGATTAGCTCGTCCATGGTCATGCCACGTTCGAAAGCCTTTCCTTTGCTATCAAACAGGTGACATTTTTCTGCTGGGATACGGATATTTAGGCGCTGTCCCACTTCCACATGTACTGTTCCAGGTACACGTACAAGCACTTCCTGACCACCTTTAACTAGGGTGGTGTAAAGCAGGGATTCAGTGCCCAGTCTTTCAAGGCCCTCAACAACAACACCTACACCCTCTTCTGCAAGGTGGATATCTTCAGGACGGATACCTAGGGTCATTAGAGCGCCCTCCGTAGCCAGAGAGGCATCAACATCAGCAGCGAAGGTGTAGTCACCCACTTCTACAGATGCTTGAGAGTCGGTTGCACTCTTAAGAGTGGCTGGCAGTAGGTTCATCTTTGGTGAGCCAATGAAGCCTGCAACGAACAGAGTTTTCGGGAAGTAGTAGAGATCCAGAGGAGAACCAACTTGTTCGATGTTGCCACTGCGAAGTACAACGATCTTGTCTGCTAGAGTCATAGCTTCTACCTGATCATGGGTCACGTAGATAACGGTCGACTTGAGCTTTTGGTGATACTCCGCTAGCTGTAGGCGCATGCGCACACGTAGCGAGGCATCGAGATTTGATAGGGGCTCATCAAGCAAGAACAGCTTAGGGTGACGAACGATAGCACGGCCGATTGCCACACGCTGACGCTGACCACCAGATAGCTGGCTTGGTTTCTGCTGAAGAAGGTTAGTTAGCTCGAGCATCTCAGCCACTTCGCGCACAGATACTTCGATCTCTTGCTTAGGCTTCTTCGCTAGCTGTAGACCGAATGCGATGTTCTCGTACACCGTCATGTGTGGGTAAAGGGCGTAAGACTGAAATACCATGCCGATGCCACGGTCGGTTGGAGATAGGTTGTTTACTACCTCGCCGTCTAGGCACATGTCACCTGAGGAGATCTCTTCAAGGCCAGCCACCATACGTAGCATGGTTGATTTACCACAGCCCGATGGTCCAACAAACACAGTGAACTCACCATCTTCGATGGTTAAGTTGGCATCCTTAATGATATGTGCACCGTCAGGATAAATTTTATTGATGTTTTTCAGTTCTAAACGAGCCATTTTCTTACCTAATGTTTCTAAATTCTTGCTGTAAGCCACCAGCGGTAGGGGGTTGCGCACATCCTTAAAAGGACAAATAGGATGTGCGCAAGTGAAGCGATTTTTACAGAACTTCGCTCAGGTTCAGTTTGCCGGTGTCAGCCACACACCAAGTCGCGTGACCTACGCGATCTTGTGGACCGATACCGATAACGCGCATGCCCGCTTCTTTAGCTGCATCCACGCCCGCTTCTGCGTCTTCAACAACGATACACTCATCAGCGTTCACACCTACTTGGCCTGCCGCGTGGATGAATACGTCTGGAGCTGGCTTAGAGCGAGTTACAGACCAACCGTCACCGATAGCATCAAACAGAGGCGTTAGGCCCAGTTTGTGTAGGATAGGACGCGCATTCTTGCTTGCAGACGCTAGTGCTACCTTGATGCCACGAGCGTTAAGCTCAAGTAGGAACTGCTCGATACCTGGCAGTACGTCTTCTGCAGAGATGGTGTCTAGCAATTGAACGTAGTAGTCGTTCTTGCGAGTCATTAGCTCTGCAAACTTCTCTTCAGAGATCTCTGCACCATTCAGGATGATGTTTAGAGACGCTTGACGAGATACACCACGTAGCTGCTCGTTGATCTCACGGTCGAAGTGGTAGCCTTCTTCGTCTGCCATGCGTTGCCACGCTTGGTAGTGAAGCTCAGCGGTATCTGTGATAACGCCGTCTAGGTCGAAGATAAATGCCTTACACATTGAAAGTAACCTCTGCAGTTTCGATAGTGCGTGGCTCGTTTGCCACTTCAATTTCTAGTGCTGCGCCGTTGAAATCAGGACGCTTGATAGTGATGGTTTCTTTGTTTAGAGAAACCTCTAGACGCTCGCCTTTCCAGAAGATTGGGAAGTTTAGACCGTTCCACTGCTCTGGTAGGTTCGGGTTGATGCGAAGGTTGCCACCTAGCATACGAACGCCGCCGAAGCCGTAAACCACACACTGCCACATGCCGCCGATAGACGCCGCGTGAATACCGTGGTCAGAACTCTTCATGTTTTGGCCGATATCGATAGACGCTGCTTGTTGGAACAGGTCGTAAGATAGCTCAGGGTTACCTACATCAGACGCTAGTACTGAGTGAGTAGAAAGACTTAGCGATGAATCGTGCAGAGTCTTAGGCTCGTAGTAGTTCCAGTTCGCGATCTTAGTTTCTAGGTCAAACTTATCTTCTTGCTGTAGGAACAGCACCATGATGTCAGCCTGCTTAGAAACCTGCATCTCGTTAACCTGCTCTAGGTTGTAGTCTTGGAACAGACCACCAACGAACGGCTGCTCTTTGTACTTAGTCAGGTCGATGATTTCTTTCTGTAGGTAAGTGTCGTCCTGTGGGATAACCTTGTCTTCAGCGCGAGGCGTTGGAAGATAGATGCTATCTACACGCTCTAGCCACATCTTACGTGCTTCAACTAGGTTCAGCTTGTCAGACAGTTTCGCTAGAAGCTCAGGGTTAGACTGCTCTAGGTCTTCGTAGTAACGGATAGCAAGCTTGATGTTTTCAACAGCCATGTAGTTAGTAAAGGCGTTGTTATCGATGTGCTCTTTGTACTCATCAGGACCGATTACGTTGCAGATACCCCACATGTTGCGGTCTTCTAGCCACTCTAGACGGCTTGTCCAGAACGTCGCTGTATCGAACATGATCTCGTAGCCCATGTCATCCATGAACTTCTGGTCGCCAGTGATTTGGTAGTACTGCCAAAGAGCGTAAGTGATGTCACATGTGATGTGCTGCTCGATGAAGCCAGACCAGATCTTAGTAGACTTACCAGTGATGATGTCTACCGCACCCCATACAGGCGTTACTTCTTCACCGGTTAGTGCAGATTCCCATGGGAACTGAGCACCTTGGTAGCCGTTGTCTGCCGCTTTCTTACGTGCACCACCAAGAGTCTTGAAGCGGTACTCAAGTAGGTTACGCGCTACTTCTGGCATGGTGTAGATGAAGAATGGCAGCATGAATACTTCAGTATCCCAGAATGAGTGACCTTTGTAGCCCTCACCTGACAGACCTTTCGCGCCGATACCGAAGCGAGAGTCGTGCATTGGCGTGAAGATGTTTAGCTGGTATTGAGCAAAACGAATCGCTAGCTGATCGAACTCAGAGCCTTCGATAGAGATGCTCATGTTCGCCCAACGCTCGTCCCATACTTTTGCAGATTCACCTAGTAGCTCGTCAAAGCTGCGGTCAGCGTTTTGCTTAAGGTTAGTCAGTGCGTGGTCGCGTAGGTCTTGCAGCTGGTATTCAGCGTGGTCGAACTGCTTGTCGCGAGAGGTGTGAACCACACCAACTTTCTCAACGCCGAAGGTTTGACCAACAGACACGTCTTGATTGATGTTTAGCCATACTTTACGACGGTCCATTTGTAGACCTGGGTCGATGTCAGCTTGCTGACCATCAACGAAATAACGGTGAGACGTTAGGAATACGAAATCAACGTTGCTTTCAGTTGTGCGCTGTAGAAGCTCGATATAACGCTTGTCATAGATGCGCTTCTCACCTTCGTGGAAGTGCTGTGCACCTGAGTTAGAAAGCTGAGCATCAACACCAGAGCGGATTTCAACTTTTGCGTCTGCGTTTAGTGCAGTCACATTTACGTCGAACGCCATTAGGTGAAGGTTTGCTTGAGAGATAAAGCGACGGAAACGCATCGCAAAGCTCTTGCCTTCAGTGTTAGTCCAAACGAATTCACGGGTCAGTTCACCGTTCTTCACGTTTAGACGACGTGAGTAATCTTTTACCTCACCAGATTCTAGGTGGAAACGACGACCATCGATGAAGATCTCGATAGCACTCATGTCCGCCGCGTTTGGCAACTCTGTAACTTCGTCTTGGTCAAACTTGTTGAACGTACCTGACACAAACAGGTTACGAGTTTGACCTACGTATTTTTCCTCAGTAGCAGAACGTGCTCCCATGTAGCCATTACCTTGGCTCATTACAACTTCACATTTTCCTTGAAGAGCAGAATCAAACGCTGTTTCCTCAACGATCCAGTTTTTAAGCTCGCCAGTACCAGCGCTATAGTTCATGTACATTTTGTGTAATCTCCGAATTAACCTTTAACAGCGGAAGAAATATCGTTACCAACGAAGTAACGTTGAAAAATAATAAATACCAGTAGGACAGGAATCGTGGAGAGGAATGCCCCCGCCAGGATTAGGTTCCAATCCCCTGCAACACCATATGCGTTACGTAAGCTCAATAGACCGACAGGAAGTGTGTAGGCATCTACTGGGCTGTTAATAACAACTAATGGCCAGAAGAAATCGTTCCACGCACCTTGGAAACCCAAGATAGTGACCGACATGATGGCGGGCTTAGCCAGAGGCATGAACACGCGCCACAGAATCACGGCAGGGGACGCACCATCAATGATGGCCGCTTCTTCAAGCTCTTTTGGTATGCTCTCGAAGAACTGCTTCATGATCAGCACCTGACCCGACGCTACGATGGCGGTGATGACAGCCCAAGGGGTGTTCAACAAACCAATGTCGCGGTAAATCAGATAGTTAGAAATAAATGTCACCTGCCCCGGAATCATCATGCTGAACAACATGAAGGCAAACACTGCGCGAGCACCGGTAAACTTAAGTCGTGCTAGGGCGTAGCCTGCAGTACATGCGAAGAACAGTGTCAGCAGTACCTTGCCAAAGGCGATAACGAATGAGTTGATGGTCCAGCTCATGAACAGGCTCTTACCTGTATCTAGGCTCACCGACTCGGTGTAGACACGCACATAAGACTTAAACACATAGCCAATCACACCTGGTGCTGCGTTATCCCATGCTGCCACGCGACCACGACGCTCCATACGACTCGGTGCAAGTGTGCTGTCTACTAGCACCTGACCACGTGGAACCTCTACAGTTACCGGTAGGGTCGCAACCTCTGGGCCGTCACCTTGATACTTGATGGTGAACTTCCAAGTCTTGCTGTGGCCTTGTTTCTCAGTCTCACGGCGACCGCGCTTCTCGATAAAGGTCACTTGCTTGCCTTCATCCACCAACACAGGCTCGCTCACGGTAGCGTAGTCAGATGCAAACTCAGTGGTGATAGCCGCAGCCATACCTGTACCAGGGCGACGACGTGGCACCTCGATGATTGGAGTCGCAAGCTCTTTGCCCTCTTCCACCGCATAGGTCACTTCAAACTCAATCTCAGCGCCCGGTGCGAAGCCACCAAACATAGGTGCGTTGTTACCTTGCTTACCAAGGTCATAAGCCGCACTCCAGTTACTTGGCTGAACCTGAGCAAAGTTAAACTTAAATGGTTGTTCAAGGGGGTTGTCTTTCAAGCTAGCTAGGAAAGCTACTACGAAGGTACCTAGCATCACGGTTGCGATAAGTAGTAGTGAGCTGTATACCCAAGCTACCTTCGCCCAGCGACGGCGTGCTTGAAACTTAGCTACCTCTTCCATTGACGGTTGAGGCTTCTCATCCGTACTCATAATTTGGGACGTCATGTTAGCCATCTGCTTTCTCCTTCACGCCAAAGAACTTCTGCAGATAAACCACTGCCAATGTGATGAATGCCAATACCAGTGCCGCTGCGCTCGCCATACCGATTTGTGGCGTGCCACCCGGTGGGAATGCGTTGTGGTACACGTAGTAAGCTAGCGTGATACGAGACTCAAGCGGTGCTGCCGAACCTAGCAGTGCTACCTGGTCGAACATCTGCAGTGTGCCGATGATAGAGAAGGTCACTACCACGAAGGTTACCGGTGCAAGCTGAGGAATTGTGATGTTCCAGTGCTGTTGCCACTTGTTTGCGCCATCGATGTGCGCCGCTTCATAAAGCTCACCTGGGATGCCTTGTAGGCCCGCTAGGAACAGCAGCATGAAGGTTGGAAT
Source organism: Vibrio ishigakensis (assembly GCF_024347675.1). NCBI lineage: Bacteria > Pseudomonadati > Pseudomonadota > Gammaproteobacteria > Vibrionales > Vibrionaceae > Vibrio > Vibrio ishigakensis. The sequence goes on from NZ_AP024882.1 coordinate 525,554, forward strand.
AGTGGTGTAGATGTTCTGGATAACGATCGCCCACAGCGTTAGAGGCATAGGACCTACGTTGTCGCGAGTGTTTAGCCAGTTCACCTCAATGATTTCATTGGCACCTTCAATCCAGCCGAACGATGATGCAACTAGGGTTACCAGAGCCGCAACGATAGTCGACATGATGGCCCACGCAGGATCAAACCAGCCCACAGGAAGACCTTTAACACGGTCTCTTAGAACCAGCAGTACCTGACACACAACCGCTACTGCGAAGAAACAGCTGATGTATGGGTAGTTGTTAACTAGGTCTGTGATAAAGCCGTTTAGGTAACCGTTCTTCTGATAGAACCAGATGAAAATCAGGGTAACCGCAGCACTCGATAGAATACTTGGCAGATAGAAAGCCGTTCTAAAGAAGCTCTTACCGCGGATCTTAGAGTTAACCAAGATTGCCAGACCCAGTGCCAATACAGTTTGCACGCCCGTTACTATCAGTGAGAACCAGATGGTGTTTGCCAGTGATAGTAGGAATAGGTCATCGCTAAGAAGCGCTTTAAAGTTTGATAGTCCAACCCAAACTGCGTCGCTGAATAGGTCGTAATCAGTGAAACTGAAGTAGACCGTACGTACCAAAGCGTAAAGGAAGAACACTAACAGGGTCAGTACAAATGGCCCTGCTAAGAGCCATCCATAAACCTGTTGACGAAGACGTAACGAGTTCATTGCTTATCCTACTTCGTCATCGAGTCGTATTTTTTCTGCGCAATCTTAAGCGCTTCGTCTTGGCTCATTTGGCCAAGCAATACAGAGTTCAATGCTTCGTTGATTGGAGTCATCCAAGCTGCGCCGTATTGGCGGAAAGCGAATGGTTCAACGTGGCCGGTACGCGCACCATCGAACACTTGCTTAGCCAGCACGCTTTCAGAGTCGGTTTGCTCGAAGAATTCAGATTTAGATAGACCTTCACGGCTTGGAAGTGCTAGACCTGCATCCAGAACCCACTCTTGGGCTTTCTTGCTGGTTAGGATCTCAACCGCTTTTTGGGTTGCTTCAACGTTCTTGCCGTCAGCATTTACTGCCCAAGCAACGGTGAATAGAAGGTTGCCACGCTCACCAGTTTTAGGGTCAGTTGGCATTAGGGTTGTGCCGTAAGGAAGGTTTGGCGCCTTATCACGTAGGTAACCGCTGATCCAGTTACCTTCTAGTGCTACTGCCGTCTCTTCGGTACCGAAGCAGCCGCCGCCCCAACCTTGACCAAGGTCAGTGGCTAGGATACCTACTTCATCTTTAGTCACTAGGTTGGTGTAGAACTCAAACGCACGCTTGAAGTTGTCATCCAGTACGGTTTTGCCTTGTTCGTTGAAAGGCTTCCAACCGGTTGCTAGCGCAAAAGGACCGAAACGAGCGTAGTCAGGCATCACGCAGATACCCGCAACTTCGTCACCCAGTACTTCTTTTACTTCTACTAGCTTTTTACGTAAATCGTCCCAGCTGTCTTGGTTAGTTGGGTATTCCACTTCCGCGTCATCAAAAATGTCTTTGTTGTACTGAAGCGCGATAGTGTTGAAATCTTTTGCCAGTCCGTACTGCTCACCATTTGCTTCGAACGCTGTGTTCAAGCTTGGGATCATTGACTGAGAAACGTTGCTTAGATTTGCAGAGTTAGCTTGAACCTTGCCAGAGTTGATAAAGGTGTTGGCGAATGCCACGTCCATGTAAAAAGCGTCTGGTGCTGTACCTGCTGAAAGGGCGTTGGTGATGTATTGTGAGAAATCACCTTCTACTGCGCGGTATTTGATCTCGATACCCGCTTTCTTGAAGTCATCTACTAGAACTTCATTAACCAGTTTGTTTAGAACAACAACGTCGTTACCACCCCAACCGGCGATAGTAACTTCTGTGTTGGCTAGTGCTGAAGTCGATAGGCCAGCAGCGAGTAGGGATGCTGCTAAAAGTGACTTTTTCATATTGCCCTCAAATCTTTGTTTACGTTCGAATTGAGGTGCATTATGCACGCTTTACGTAAGCGCTTACGTTACGAAGATCACATTACGCTTTTATTTCGTCGACTTATAAAAAAAGCATGACCTAAGTCATGCTTTTTCATTCATATGCAATATATTTGTTAACAACTAGGTGGTTTCACCTAACTTTAACGTAACAGGAACGACCGATCCTACTGGCTGTTCGCCCACCATAGCTTGCTCTAGCATTTGCGCTACGCGGTTTGCGATAAGGTCAGTGTCTTGCACTATTGTCGTCAACTCTTTAGAGATACCCGGTAGGCCATCGTAACCCACAACAGAGAAGTCTTTGGGAAGCTTATAGCCTCTGTCTTTTAGTGCAGCGATAACACCTAATGCCGTCTCATCACATTCACACACAAAGCCTTGATAAGACTCCAGTTGTTTCTGGTCAAGATTGATGAAATAACGGTATGCAGCTATCTCTCCCAGAGGCTCGGCTCCGGTACGTAACTCCCTGACAGGTAAGGCATTTCCTGCCATTACTGACATATAACCCTGATGTCTAAACTGATAGCCATCACCATAGGTAGTAGGAGTCACAAAGCAGATATCGGTTAGACCTTTATCTACCAAGTGTTGCGTCGCTTCACGGGCACCATTGAAGTCGTCCGGAGCTACCCAGAAAGAGCCTTCATTCATGCCAATACATACGAAGGGTACGTTCTTCTCACGGCACATCTCTACCCTAAGGTCATTAGTAGTCATGCCCAGTAGAATAGCACCGCCTACTTTGGTTAAGTCCACCTCACCAAAGCTCACAGGAAGTAAATTACGTCCTGATTTACGTATTGCAGCAGACAATGATGGCCACAGCACGCCCAAATAACGGGATGCGAAGATATCGTGTGGGCCTAACGAAATAGCGATAGTATTGTTATGACTTCCAGACAATTCACGTGCAGAAGTACTAGGAACGTAGCCTAGGTCCTTACATATAGTTAAAATTTTCTGGCGGGTTTTCTCACTAATACCCGGCTTATTATTTAGGGCTCTACTAACAGAAGCTATTGATACGCCTGCAATTTTTGCGGCCTCATGTATCGTAGCCTTCTTCAGCTCTGCCTCTGATTTACTCTCACTCAAGGTGAATCCCCTAGCAAACTACGTAAAATTTACGTCAATTATTCTGTATATAGCGTAAAAAAGCAACGAGAGTTTACGTCATCTGAGAAACAAAAAATGTGATAAACCCACGTTATATATGAAAAAAGTTGCAATCGACACGATAAATGTAAGTAGGCATTAACGACGAAGTTCTACGCAAAATCTACGTAAATCAAGGCATTAATCAAGCATAAGCATATATACCACTAACCATTAAGGGGTAAGGTTGCAACGTAAATGCCCTCATGTATACTGAGCGCGATTGCTTCGTATAACCCCACTAATAAGGTTTGGGGGTCTCTACCAGTTCCCGTAATAGAGCTGATTACGAAGAGTTAGAATCCTCCCGACCGTCTTAGACATCGGACCGTTTACGGTATTCTTACTCTTTGTACTGGCATTTTCCTACACTTGAGTAAGTTTACCTTTGAAGCAATAGGTAGTTTATGAACTCATTTATCCAAGACCTGCCAAAAGTCGAACTTCATCTGCATATCGAAGGCACACTCGAGCCTGAACTTCTGTTCGACCTAGCCAAGCGCAACCAAATCCAGATCCCTTTCTCTTCCCCAGAAGAGTTAAGAGAGGCGTATCAATTCAGCGACCTGCAATCTTTCTTAGATATCTATTACCAAGGTGCCAACGTTCTGCAAACCGAGCAAGACTTCTATGACCTGACCTGGGCTTATCTTTTAAGATGCCAGCAAGACAAGGTTATCCATACCGAGATTTTCTTCGACCCACAGACTCACACTGAGCGCGGTATTGCCTTTGAGACAGTAATTAATGGCATCCATAGCGCCCTTTTAGACGCTAAACAGCAACTGGGCATCACCTCAGAGCTGATCATGTGCTTTCTACGCCACCTAAGCGAAGAAGACGCCTTTAAAACACTGGAGCAAGCCCTACCGTTTAAAGACAAGATCATCGCTGTGGGCTTGGATTCTTCCGAAACTGGTCACCCGCCAGAGAAGTTCGCCCGAGTGTTTACCAAAGCAATCGAAGAAGGTTTCTTAACCGTGGCACATGCCGGTGAAGAGGGACCTGCGCAGAACATCCATGACGCGCTAGAGATGCTTAAGGTATCGCGAGTAGACCACGGCGTGCGCTGTGTAGAGGACCCTGCGCTAGTAGAAAAGCTGATTGAGACCAAGATGCCTCTTACGGTATGCCCACTGTCTAACATCAAGCTGTGCGTGTTTGATGAGATGAGTGAGCACAATATCACCGAGCTTCTACGTAAGGGCGTAGCGGTAACCATCAATTCAGACGATCCGGCTTACTTCGGTGGTTATATGACTGATAACTTTATTGCGGTAAACGAGGCTCATCCGATGAAGCCCGATGAGCTGGCGCAGTTTACCCTAAATGCTATCGAGGCGAGTTTTATCTCAAACGAGCTTAAGTCTGAGTACCGTGAAAAGGTTGCTCAGTACCTGACAAGAAGCTAGGTCAACAGACCCTAGTGAACAGCTAGTTACAAACTGGCGCAACAAGTGTCGCCAAATGACCTATTGTGCCAGTCAAACTCCACTTACATTACTGTCATCGCCCACTACGGAGACGCCTATGTTTGGAGTACTAGACCACAAGCTTAAGAAAGCCACTAAGCTACACCTAATCGAATACAAACAGAACAACTCCTACGCCAATTCTATTCTAAACAAGGTTCATGGCTCTACTTGGGATATCCTAGATGAGTGCTTGGATTCGTGTCGCACCATTGAAGAGAAAGCGATGTTTGGTTGGTTACTTATCCTCGAATGGGAGCGTCGCTACGCGATGAATACCTACGACTTGCTTACCGCGGACTCCATAGAAGGCTTGCAAGAAAGTCATGATGATGCGCTGCACAATGCTGGTTTGAAGGGCTCTGTGACCAACAAGATATTCGACAGTACGCTAAAGCAGCTTCAGAAATATAAGCTCAATCCTTTCTCAACCTGTTTTGAGCCTATTTAAAAATAAAAAGGCATGGTACTAGACCATGCCTTTCTTCTATCTGGCTAACTTAAACCGTCATCACCATCTGCTTGTTAAATACATGTTGGAACTGATCACGCATCCACACGTGGCCCGCGTCTCGGTCTTTATCTGTATGCCAGCTCAAGTAAGTCTTAATTGTGCTGTCTTTGATTGGGCACGGTACGATGTTGATGTCTAGGGTTAGATTCGCCAGCTCAGCGGCTCTGCGAGGCACGATAGAGACAAGCTGAGTGTTCGCTACTATGGTCACCAAATCTTGAATAGAGTGGCATACGTGCGCGCCACGGCCTACACACTCTTCACCCTCAGACTTCGCCACCATATCAAGGATCGCTGGGTGCAGTACAAACTGCTCTCCCATCATGTCGCTTAGGTTCAGTGATGAGAAACAAGAAAGGCGAGAATGGGCGGTGCTAGAGATCACCACCAGCTCATCACTGCTTAGCAAGGTATTGCGATAGCCTTTCATCAAGATTGGAGAAAAGTCTACGTAGAAGTCTTTCTTCTTGATGGTTTTATCTACCATAAAGCTCAGCTCTTGGTCGTGAAGCATAGAAATATTCAGGCTCACGTTCGGCGCAAGCAGGCTAACGTCACGCACCAGTCGTGTGGTCGATTCACTCTGCAACGTGGCTCGCATGCTCACAGAATAGTTGCGAGTAGAGCTCTCTGGGGTGAAAGGGACATTAGGCAGTTCATCACGTACTAGATTCAGTGCGTTATTAATAGAACTAAACAGCACTTCAGCACGAGAGGTCGGTTGGATCCCGCGGCCATGGCGGATAAACAACTCATCGTTAAACACGTCTTTTAGACGCGCGATGGCATTACTCACCGCAGGCTGAGACATGCCGAGCACCTTAGCTGCTCGGGTCATGTTTCTCTCTTGCATTACCACTTCAAAGATAGTCAGTAGGTTTAGGTCTACACCGCGTAGGATGCTAGAAACAGAATTGGTTTCTTGTGGAACGATTGTATTGTCGATCATGTCTATGAGCCTCAACAACAGCTATATCTCAACCTCAATCCGTTTGTAACTGCTTATGACTGTATCCGGTGTCACACATACTGGTGTAGATATTAACTGGCTAAATTAAAAATCGACCGGAATTGTAATGTTTCCAAATAGTTAATTTGGAATATGAATTATGACTGACTAATCATACAATTGACTAACCCTACTCTGACACTCCCCTGACTTTTAGGCCTATCACAACCAACAACCAGAATAAACTTTGAGCAAGCAGCGTGAAATATTGTCTTACAATTTGGCTGAACTCAGCACCCATCTGGTTAACACTTAAGAAACCTTGGATAGCGGGCGTGCTCGGGAATAGGTTGGAAAGCCAGACTAACGGCTGTGGTAAGCTCTCTAGCGGCCAGATAAATCCAGCACTAAACACCAACGGCATAGAGCTCATCAAAACCAACACCGTCACCCACTCTCTGCGCGGCACCCATAAACCTATACAGATGCCCAAAAACGATGCCGAGAGCAAAAATGGCATTGCAAACATAAACAGCTCAAACACATTCGCATGGGTTTCTACTCCATACAGATGAAAGCTCCAACCAAAGTAATAGCCCATCAGAAATAGGTAGATCAGCATAAACAAGGCAATACGCACAATAAGCTGTTTTGCACTGTGGCGAGCTTTATTGGTCGCACCAACGACACCGATACCAATGAGCAGGGTTTGCTGAAGAATAAGCACAAACACAGCAGGCACTACATAGTTAATATAACCCATACCCGCGTTAAATACTGGCTTCATCATGGTATCTATAGAGTGATAGTGATTAGCGGCAGCTTCTATAGGCTGCCCCTCCATTACTAACCGCGCAACCTTGGCCTCGGCCGCCAAGGTGCCACCAGCACGCGCTAAGCCTTCCACTATAGTGCCGTAGACCAAGAAGAAAGAGGCATCCCCAGCGTAGGCTAGGGTTGGCGCCTTACCCAGCAGAAGGTCACGATAGAAATGCTCTGGGATTACAAAGATGCCACTCACCTCACCCTTAAGAAACTGCTGCTTTGCTTCTTCCACTGAATGAGCACGATTTACTAGATGCACCTGAGGCGCAGCGTTCACCATACGCTCTAGGTCAAAGCTCACCTTGCTCTTGTCGAGGTTCACCACAGTGACCTTCTGCTCAAGGGGGATCTGATTAGCGTACGGCAATGGATACAGAATAGAGTAAAAGAAGACGCCGCCAAATACGGTCAGCATCACCACTGGATTGCTGATGATAGCCTTGAACTCTTCGACTAGGATTTCACGCCAGCTCATTGCGCCACCTTCTTAGGAACAACTCGATACAGAAGCACAGCCACCAGCAGGTAAGCCAGCATAGGAGTTAGGTGTGAGATAGAGGTAATGGCATCCGCACCGTATGAAACCTGACTTATCTGCATCTCAATATAGTGACTTATAGGAAGCAAACTACGCCAAATAAGCGCCAGATGGTTCATGTCCGTTGCCGGGAAGGTCACCCCCATAAAGGCGAAACTCGGTGCTGTTAAGGCAGCTGCAAGGCTCATGGCACGGGCAGGATCCATAGTGACAAAGAAGAACAGTGCTGCCACCAGCATACAGGCGATAACGGTAATCAACTGTCCCAGCGTCAACACCAAAAAACTGCCCTGCATCGGCCAGCCAAGTACTCCATACATCCACAGCAGGAAGGCCACGCCTAAACCAAGAAATATCGGCACATAGCAAGCTAAGATCGGGAATAACTGTTTAGCTGTGAAGTCTCGACTAAAGGTACCGAGACGCTGATGCATTCCTAAAGCCAGTATCGTGCTGACAAAGATGGTGATCTGCCAAATGGCTGGCACTATTGCCGAAACCAAGAACTGGGCGTAGTTGCTATTGAGGTTAAACAGCGGCGTGATCTGGGTTTGTACCGATACCGCCTGGCCCAAAGCGCTCTTGGTTAAAGCGTTGCCTTTAGATAGATTCTTACCGGTCTCGACCATGACATCGAAGGTGCCTGTAGCCTTCAACACTGCAGAATTGATCAGCTTACCCACCAAGATAAATTGACTGTTATACAGCACCGATACCTGTGGAGGATTGGAGAGATATACGTCTCGGTCAAAATCTAGGGGGATCGAAACGTAGGCATAGATATCCCCGCCTCGCAGAGCCTTTGCTGCTTCTTGCTCACTAGGGTAATAGCCACTCACGGTCAAGGTGTCGGTCGCATCTAGAAAACGTACAAATTCGGCTGACATAGCACTGGACTCATGGTCTACGATGCCTACAGGTAGGTCTCGAGCAATACTGCTAGAGAAGATCCACCACACTAACCCCACCACCAGAATCGGTGCCCAAGTAAGTGAGGCGAACAGCCATTTATCTTGCCAGGCTCTTCGCCATTCAGAGAACAATCCCATGCTTTACTCGGCCGCATCCAGAGTCACAGCAACACTCATACCGATACGATACTCATTGTCTTGATCCATAGGTCTTGCTTCTACCTCAAAGGTGCGAAGGTCGAAGCCTTGACTGCTATCGGTGGCGCGCCAGGTGGCAAAATCACCCATCACAGATTGATGCACTACGCGGAAACGCACGTTTTTATCCAGTGCAGGAACAAAGGCTTCAAACTCGGCGCCCTTTTCAAAGTGCTTTAGAAGATCCTCACGAACATTAAACACAGCCCATGTATCGGCCGTATCGATAACGGTTACCACAGGGAAGCCTTGTGGAGCTAGCTCACCGCTATGAAGTAATACCTGAGATACCTCACCATCAAACCAGCTCTCTATCTGAGTATCCGCAGCATAGGCTTCCACCTCAGCTACCGCGCCGGCTGCCATACGTGCTTTTTCGCTAGCCGCTTTCTTGGTTTCCTCTCGAGCCCCCTCTTGAGCAAGAAGGAACATCTGATAAGCCGCACTCTCTGTATATTTGGCTGCTTGCCACTGGGTGAAGGCCTCATCGCGTTTCTGTTCTGCCACTACGCCGTCTTTGTAAAGGCTATCTACTCGGCGGAAGGTCTTCTCCATCAACTGCGCTGCGGATTGTGCTTTCTTCCATTGATCTCTAGCCGCGGCAATCTGCTGATCACGAGCGCCTTTTTCAGCTTCTTGAGCAAGGGCTCCCGCTGCCTCTTGACCCGCTTTGGCTTGCTCTAGCTTGGCATCAATCTCCGGGCTATAAATGGTAAAGATAAGGTCACCCTTTTTAACCAGATCGCCCTTCTTCACGTTAATGGTGTCGATACGCCCCGGCACCTTAGAGGAGATGCTGTATTGCTGTGCGGTGATCTGTCCGTGAACTCTAATTGGCTCTGGTTTATATGCTTGATACACCCCAAAACCGATAAGACCCGCAACAGCTAAGAATGCGATTGCGAACGGCGCTTTTGATTTCATTTTATTCTCCATTGGAAGCCGCTCCTGTTTGTACCACTTTACGATTTTCGTACTGCTCAAAGGTGTTCATCTTTCCGCTAAGAGCGAGCAACTTATTTAAAGAAATCAGATAATTAAACTCAGCTACATGTTGCTGAGTCTGAATGCTGGCTAGATACAACTCGGCATCCACCACATCCAAAGAATTGGATAAGCCCTGACTAAAGGCTTTCTTACGAAGACGCAGGTTCTCTTGGGCAAGCTCAATACTGGCATTGAGACCCTCTACCTCTTCTCGAGACTGCTCCGCCTCTAAATAGGTCTTTTGCACTAACACTGACAGGTCTTGTTTTGCCTGTGCGCGCAGGTGAGAGATCTGTAAAACAGCACTGTGCGCCGCCTCTAGATTACTTGAGCGACCGCTATTTTCTAGAAGTGGCACATTCACCCCGATGCCCACAAACCAGTCAGGCCTTAACTGCGCAGCCAAAGAGTCGTCTTCATACAGGCTGTAGTCACCATAGAGATAGACATCTGGGTAATACTTGCCCTTCTCCACCTTGGTCAGCCCTTTTGCCTGACGCTCTTTGGCATCAAGAATCGAAAGCCCAGGGTAGGTGGTTAAGGTTTCATCGGTAAAGGCACTCAACGGAGGCAAGGTGTCGTTAGTAAACAGCTCAGTGGAAGGTGTCACGGTTTGAGATTGATTCAAGATCTGAGTTAGGGCGCTGGTGGCGATCTCTAAATCGCGTTCGGCTTTCTTTCTATCCACGCGCGCTTTAGCAAGAGAAGCATCCGCCTGCAGTCTCTCAACTCGGGCTATTTGGCCCTGCTGTTGGAGCTTGGCGGCAAACTCTGCATGTTGCTCTAACCCCTTTTCTACAGAGGCATAGGTCTGTACCACCTGTTTTGACAGCACCACTCCAAAATAATACTTGGCAAGATCTTCATATTTGGCCTGACGATCCATTTCCAGTTGCGCTCTTGCCTCATCGGTTTGCGCTTCTGCGATGGATTGCGCGGAGATGATCTTACCACCGGTGAAGATCGGCCATACCGCACGGATAGAAGAGGTGAATACATCCTTCTCAGCTATGGTCGAGACGATCCCTCCTAGAAGAGGCTGAAGTGCTGCAGGTGCGGTATTACCTGTACTCTCAACAATCTGATTGCCATCTAGAGTGACATCATCATCGAGGCGAGTGTAATTAGCACTCAAGGTGACCGAGGGCAGGTTGAGGCTTTTCTTGCCCGCCTGCAGGTTTTGATAGCGGGAGACGTTTGCTTGGCTAGCGGCCAGGCCATTATTGTCCGACTGCACCATCTGCCAGGCTTGGCTAAAGGTCACCGACTCTGCACTGACAGGCAAGGCGAGCACAGCACACATGGCTGAGGTTAGGATTCTGAGTTTCAATTTCTATCTTCCGTGAAACACCATTTTTAGAGCATATACTCTAAAATATAAGTTTATTGAAAACAATGCGTTAATAGCTATTACGTGCGTCTTGTTAGTGTAGCCTCAAAATTGAACATAGCGATCAAACTCCTTCCACTGCTGTGTCTAAAAATGGACATGGAAATAGGCTACAATCGCGCTTCAATCACAGAGCGAGCAATTCAGACTCGATTTGCTCAAAGCCATCAACAGAGAATTTGCAGAAAACCGTGAAGATTAGTGATGCTGAAAGGGATGCACTGTATAAAGTGATCCACTCGCGCAGAGACGTACGCAACGACTTTACCCAACAGCCAATACCAGAAGATGTCTTGCAGCGAATCCTGCTGGCAGCACACCACGCCCCCAGCGTTGGATTCATGCAGCCTTGGGACTTTATCTTGGTTACTGAAGAAGAGACTAAGGCTGAGATAAAGAAAGGATATGAGGCTGCGCGCTTGGAGTCGGCTGAGCAGTTCTCTAAAGATAAACAAGGGCAATACAAGAGCTTTAAGCTCGAAGGGATCATGGAAGCGCCCCTCGGTATTTGTGTAACCTGCGACAAAGAGCGAAATGGACCGATCGTTATCGGACGTACCATAAAGCCGGAAATGGATGTCTACAGCACGGTTTGTGCCATCCAAAATATGTGGCTGGCGGCTCGTGCAGAAAACATTGGCTTGGGCTGGGTGAGTATCATCCACGATGATGTCCTGCGTCTTACTCTAAACATCCCTGAAGAGCTGGAGATCATCGGCTATCTCTGTCTTGGCTATGTGACCAAATTTAAAGATAAACCTGAACTTGAAGACTTCGGTTGGCTTCCTCGAGAGAACCTAGACCAGCTGATCCACAAAGAAAAGTGGTCTAAGAAAAGGGACTAGAAATTGAAGTAGAAGCCGAACTCCACATAGCTCGAATCCTGCACCGGCTCATTAGGACGAGCGCGGTACTCACCCTTGGTGTAGCTCACATATGGGGTGACATAAGGAAGGTTCAGGCTTGCAGAGACGTCGTAGCTGGTGCGCAGGTCACTCTGAAAGTCATTCTCACCCACTAATGAGTCTAGGTTTACACTAGCTCCTAGGCTCAGCCAATCTATCGGTGTGTAATCGATAGAAAAACTGTTGTACCACTCAACTTGGTTCTCTTTTCTATCTTTGTTTATGTGCTCAGAATCGAAGCCATATTCAGCGCTTCGGTGCTGAAGATAGGTATCAAAGTAGAAAAGAACCTGTTCTGATAGCGGTTTCGCCACCAGCATACCGAGATCGATATTCTGCGATTGATAGGTAAACTCTCCATCTTGCTCGGTGGAGTAGTTCTGCTCTTGGCCAATACCATAGCGGGTGTAACCCTCCATATACCAAGAGCCGACGACGGAGCCGTATGATGCCCCAACTTCTAGGTATTTGTCTGTGTCGATATCTACATAGGCGGATAGCTTGTCGGTAAACTCATAACCTACTCCCACAACACCAAGCAAGTGATCGTCGTATTGGCTCGCCTGAAGATTTAGATCCCAGTTTGCCGATACCATGCTTGAAGAAAACAAGCCCAAAAGTGCTATGCCGTGAGTAAGTTTCATCGAAGTCTCCAATTCTAGATAAAGAAAAGGCTCTGAAGATCAGAGCCTTGAGTCTGAATAGTGGGGAGATTAGCCAGCCATGCGCTTAGCCTTAACCGCTTGCTTAACCTTGTTTACCTTCTGCTTCAGCTCTGCCTTATCCATACCCTCAAGTTTGTGTTTGAACTCACCATCTAGCTCGAATGGGCGACCGTTGATCACTACATAGTCGTTACCTTCAACCACCTCAACGTGATAAGCACTGTGCTCATCTAGATCGGCCTTGGTCACGTAAGCCACTACTTTTGGCTCTCTGATATTGTCAGGATCGTTCATAGTGATAGTGCCAGTGCCGTCGGTCTTCATCTCTACCTCTGCGAAACGTACACCATTTTTATAGATGCCATAGATCTTGGTGCCATCATCCTCAACACGCTCCAATTCACCTCTCAGGTTTACTTCTGGATTTGATTTAGGGATCCCATTCTCGAAATCAGCATCTTGAGAGGCGATATAGCCCTTCACTGCCGCGACTGCTTGTTTAACCTCATCGATCTTTTCAGTATCTCGGATAGGGTTCTCTGTATCTGGAAGCGGTGCTTCATTACCGTACTCAGGATCAAAGCCATATTTCTCAACCGCTTGCTCAACGGTCTCACGCGCTTGCTCACGGCGAGTTGGCTCAGAAGAAGAACAACCAGCAAGAACAACAACAGAAGCCAAACCAAGGATTAATGCAGACTTTTTCATTTCAATTTCCAATCATGTTTCAAGATGTGTCTATTGTTAAGTCGATTAGAGATTAAAAAAACAGCGCAAAAGATATACCTGATATTTCCAAAATAAATGTATAAGACCAAATAAAAGGGAGAGCACAATAACTCTTCCTCTGTTTTCGTTAGCTTAGCGGCGTCACTTGATAACTTAATATCCTAAATTGCCCTGAGATATTGCGGACTAGCCATTGCTCAGAAACTTGATGTTCAAATCGCTCTCCCTCTTTGGACTCAGCTTTGAATTCCAGTAGAAAGCTCACCTGAATAAGTCCATTTTCTAAGGCGTCGAAGCTAAAGCTGTGACTGTGGTGAAGTAAACTTCCATGGCTAAAGAAGGCACGATTCTCACCCATCCACTGCTTGAAGCCCTCGTGGCCATAATACTCTTGGCCGTGTATGGATAGATACACATCGTCATCGAGAAAAGGCATGAAGAAACAGTCCTTCTCAAGGCGATCAAAGGCTCTGAACAAGCCCTTTATCCAATCTTCAAGTTGACCCTGTGTTCGATTACTTAGCTTCATCAATAAGCTCAACGATATCTTGATAGCCAAACTGCTGTGCTAGATCTTTTGGAGTCAAACCATCATAGGCCACTATGCTAGTGTCAGCGCCTGCTTCAATAAGCACCTTTGCAGCTTCGGTATGACCGTGCCAGATTGCATCATGCAAAGGGGTGTAGCCGTTATTTGGGCCCATAGCATCTTTAACCTCATCAAAACCTTCATACTGAGAAAGAAGCTTCAGCATATCCGCACGACCGAAGTAAGCTGCTTTGTGCAAAGGAATTGCCGCCATGTAGTTACCCGGAATGGTTTGATCGGCACCTGCATCGAGAAGTGCTTTGGCAATCTCGTAGTTCCCGTTTCTTGCCGCTACCAATAGCGCAGTATGGAAGTCACTCCCTACTTTAAGTACAGGCGATACCGCATTTACATCTGAGCCTGACTCAATGAGCAGTTTAATTTTCTCTAGTTTTTGTTTATCGCTCGACTCTGTATCCAAAACCAGCGCCGAGAAGATGGCGCTATCTGTGGCGGCTTGTTGATTAATACGCTCGGTGCGTTCATCAAATAGACGATTGATCTCAGCGATATCAGCTATGGCAGCTTTATCCTCTGGATTTGGGCCAAAGTCATTAAAATCTTGCGCCGACATACCAAATGCCGCAATTAGCGAGGTATCTGTATCAGGAAGGCTAAGCAGATACTCTACGCCTTCAATGTTTCTGTACCACACCGCTAACATCAGAGGTGATGCACCTAAACGAACCGATTGCAGGTTCACGAACGCGCCATTCTCAACCAAGAGTTTTAACATAGGTAGGTTATGAGCCTGCGCAGCAAAGTGGATTGGGGCGTTACCCATTAGAGGATCAAGCGCATTCACATCTGCACCTTCAGCTAATAGCTTTTTCACTTCTTCCATATCGCCATTAACCACAGCAAGATGGATCGCCGTCAGGTTTCGATAAACATCATGCTCTACAACCGGTTGGTAAAGGGCTCCTAGCTTGCTTGTGCTGTTTTCTGTAGCCAAAGCAGGTTGGGCTGTAACCAGTAAGCCAATAGATAGTGCAGAGGTTAGAAGTGGCTTTAGAACTCTCATGGGATGTTTCCTATATGTCTAGTTCAATCAGTGTTCATACTCCTTCAGGCGATGCTCCCTCAGAAGATGAAGACATTGTTATGCATCCGATTGAATCGCACAATTAACCCACAGTTACCTTGGTGAAAACCTAAGGTTTATGACCTGACATCCTTTTATATTTCATACCCTTAGAGATAATAATCTGCTCGTATACCTCCTATTTAGGTCCTATAAAAAAATCAAACCGCCTCTTTACCCTAGTTTTCATTTCCCAAGGGTTATCCCCGGAATTAACTAAACCAAATCAGTTATTAAGTCGATGATTACACGACAATTTTGACTATTTCCCGACTCCTTACCATGCTTGATGTATCGCAAATGGAGTTGTTACAAAATGAAGAATTATTTAGCTGGGGCACTGTTTCTGATCTTATCGGGTTGTGCCACCTATGCCGGACTCAACTTTGAGAAGTTATTCGGTCCAGAAGAGGTTCAAGAGCGCATCGTTGCCCACGATTTCTCACAAGCAAGATACTTCGAAGAACAGGTGCAACCTGTGTTGGATAAGCGGTGTGTGGTGTGTCACGCCTGCTACGATGCCCCCTGTCAGTTAAAGCTGACCTCACCTGAAGGCATCGACCGTGGGGCAAGCAAGGCGCTGGTGTATCAAGGAGCCAGATTAAGAGCCACCGCCCCTACCCGCTTATATGAAGACGCTGTTAGCACGGGTGAATGGCGAGAGCATGGCTTCTACCCTGTTCTTAACGAACGCCTACAGCGCGCCGATGCAAATATCGAAGCTGGGGTGATGGCTCAACTGTTGATCCAAAAACAGCAGTTCCCACTACCTCAAGAAACCATCCTAGATGACGATGATTTTGACTTCAGTCTCGACCGTAGCTTCTTCTGTCCAACCTCAGACAATGTTCACTCATATATGGAAGAGAACCCGTTGTGGGGTATGCCTTATGGCCTGCCTGCTCTTGCTAATGATGAGCAGCAGATCCTGCTTGGTTGGCTGAGACAAGGTGCGACCATGTCAGCACCTGTGCCCCTTAGCGATGATATGGTGAAGCGCATTGATAAATGGGAAAACTATCTTAACCAAGATTCCTTAAAACAGCAGATTAGCAGTCGCTATATCTACGAACACTTGTTCTTGTCTCATTTCTATTTCTCTGATGTTGAAGAGAAGCAGTTCTTCAACCTAGTAAGATCCTCTACCCCACCGGGTGAACCGGTGAAAAGGATCGCCACTCGCAGACCTTATGAAGATCCAGGTATAGACCGTGTCTACTATCGCTTGATCCCAGAGCGTGAAACCATAGTCGACAAAACCCATATGCCGTTTGCACTAAATGATCAACGCATGCAGAAGTGGAAAGAGTGGTTTGTGGATGCCGATTACAAGGTAGAGAAATTGCCGAGCTATGAGGCACATGTGGCCTCAAACCCAATTCTGGCGTTTGCGGATATTCCAGTGCGTTCACGCTACAAATTCCTGTTAGAAGAAGCTCAAAACACCATCATGGCCTATATCAAAGGGCCCGTATGTCGTGGTCAGTTAGCACTGAATGTTATCAATGATCATTTCTGGGTATTCTTTGTCGATCCAGACAAATCAGGCACTCAGGAAACCAATGACTTCTTCCGCTCCCAAGCAGAAAATATGCGACTGCCTGGGGAACTGGACAGTAACACTACCCCGCTGCTTAACTGGGTAGCTTTCTCAAAGAGTCAGTCCAAATTCATGACAGAGAAAGCCAACTACATGAATGCCCACTTTAAGAATGGCGAGCATCTAGACCTAGGTATTATCTGGGATGGAGATGGCACCAATGACAACGCAGCACTGACCATATTTAGACACTTTGACAGTGCTACCGTTGTTAAAGGGCTTGTAGGCAATCAGCCGAAAACAGCTTGGGTTATCGACTACTCGCTGATGGAGCGCATTCACTACTTGCTGGTAGCTGGCTTTGATATCTATGGCAACTTTGGCCACCAGCTTATCACCCGCATGTATATGGACCTGCTGCGTATCGAAGGAGAGACTAACTTTATCGCCTTCCTGCCTAAAGAGTCCCGACACCAAACCCTATCTAGCTGGTATGAAGGGCAATCTATCGAGTTTAGCGACTACCTAACCCGTAACGCCGAACCCTTCAATCAAGAGAGTGGCATCACCTATCGCTCTGATGACCCTAAAGAAGAGTTACTGACCCTACTAACAGAGAAAGTCTCACCTGTTCTGAACACCCGCTATGAGATTAAAGATACGCCACTCAAGCGCGACAGCGAGTTGCTGCTGCAACAGATTCATGAACTAAAAGGTGGAGGTATCGAGGAATTCCCGCAGATACTAATGATCAATATCGAGGCCGATAGCGGTAAAGAGCAGCTGTTTACCCTAGTGCACAACAATGCCCACACCAACATCTCTAGCCTATTTAACGAAGAGGATAACCGCTTACCTGAGGAAGATACCCTCACCCTAGTTACCGGCGTTTTAGGAAGCTATCCAGCGGCCTTCTTAAGCCTGCAGGAGCGAGAGATACCCGAGCTAGTGTTGCGTATACGTCAACTGGACGACGATGACGACTACGAAGAGCTATTGGATCGCTTTGCCATCAGACGCACCGACGTTCGATTCTGGCCTTTCAGCGACAAGATCCACAGCTGGTATCAGAAAGACCAACCCATCGAATACGGCCTATTGGATTACAACCGATTCGGAAATCGATAGCTGATAGCTTTACAGTGTAAATCCAGAAACAAAAAAGCGAGCCCTGATAACAGTGGCTCGCTTTTTTAATCTGTTAAGAAGATTAAGCCGTTTTGCGCTCTTTCTTCTCAGCTTTTGTTTCTTTGTCCGCAAGCTCTACCACTTGCTCTTTCTTGGCATCTTTAATGTCGCCATTAAATTTACCACCGCGCTCGATGCTTAGATCATCTGTATAGATGGTGCCTTGCACTCGACCGTTCTCTAGGATTTCCACTGAGTTTGCATGACAGGTCCCTTCGATGATGCCGTTAACAATCACCTTACCCGCATAGATATCACCTACCACACGGCCAGATTGGCTGACAATCAGTGATTGGTCCACGGTAATTTGACCAACTACGGTACCATCAACATGCATATCGCTCTCTAGCTTGAGCTGTCCTTCGACGTGGCAGCCGGTTGCGATGAGAGTTGTAGCTGATTGCTTGCTCGGCTTTCTATCTTTTTGACCAAAGAGTCCCATCTAACACCTCGTTCTTTCTCAAATAATGACTCAAAATTATCGACATTCCACTCGTGAAACGCCATTGGATCTAGCGCCCGCCCTACGAAGCGGATCTCATAATGTAAGTGTGGACCTGTCGAAAATCCGGTGTTGCCAGAGTATGCAATCAATTGGCCCTTCTCAACAAACTCACCCGATTTCACTTCGAACTTTTGTAAGTGAGAGTAAGAGCTTGAAAAGCCATATGAATGTTGCAGTCTTAAGAAGTTTCCTGAGCCTGTTTTACTCGGTCTGGTTACCTCAACCACGCCATCCGCAGGAGCGTAAATAGGTGCACCTGTATTCACGGCGTAGTCCATACCACGGTGCAGAGTCTTACGCCCTGTCTTAGGGTGGATACGATAACCATAGTGAGAAGAAACACGGGCTTCACCAACCGGTGAGCCGTTAGGTATGTTGTTTAGCATGTAGAGACGCACCGAGGAGGTCAACGCGGCCGTGTCGATACGGTTCTCGATCTCTCCGTCAGCCTCACTAACTCCAAGAACAGTCTCGAGATCGCCAAGGCGATCTGAAACGCGCTGCAGGCGTTCTTCACGGTTAGTAAGGTCATTTTCCAGCTCATGCTTGAGGTCTTGAAGCTCTTGCACCTCTACGCTGAGCTCAGTTGTACGACTTTCCGATTCATGCTGCTTTAATAGTGCTAGATCCACCTCATTGTTGAGATAGTAGATCACACCGCCAGCGGTTAGAACCGACGCCAATGACAGGTAGCCGATACCCTTTAAGCACTTCTGTAACCATTTCCCTAGTTGATAATGACGCGTACCATCCACGGTGGACACGGTTACGATGACATGCTCTTTCATTGACCCCAAACAACTGATTAAAAATTAGACACGCGCGCATTGTACTTAAAAGTAGCTATGAGGCAAGTCTCATACTAAAACAAGGCTCTTAAAATGATTTAGCAACCAAAGCTCTGAAACTTTAGTTTTTCGACAGAACCATACAAAAAGATTATGGATTCTAAACAGTTTCGTTCGAAGATTCAGAAACTTAGTGTAAAAAACCGACATAGGTTGCAAATTGTATATCAACTAGGTGGCGTCGATATATCACAGGGAGTTCTCATATTACGCCAATTAAAAATAGTTTTGTTGACGTTTAGGTGGGATTTTGATGTGAAGATGAGATGAATAGATAGAGATAAAAGATACCCAACATCAAAGCTGGGTATCTAGGGAATTAGGATTCAGCCTTCTCGCGAATTGCCTTGATCAACACTGAGGTATCCATGCGACCGTCGCCTTTCTGCGAAAGCGCTTTGTAGGAATCAAAGCTCTCTTGAGTCAGAGGCAGTTTCAGGTCATGACGCTGCGCCTCATCTAGGCAGAAGCCAAGGTCTTTGATCATCCAGTCGATGGCAAAGCCAAAATCGAACTTATCTTGAGCCATAGTATTAGCGCGGTTTTCCATCTGCCAGGAGCCAGCAGCGCCGTGTTTTAGGCAGTCCACTACAGTGGCGATATCCAAACCTGACTTCTCAGCGAGTAGAAGACCTTCAGAAAGACCACTTAGAACACCCGCGATACAGATCTGATTAACCATCTTAGCACGTTGACCTTGACCCGCCTCGCCCATCAGAACGCTCGACTTAGCATAAGCGTCGAATACTGGCTGCATCGCATCGAAGTCTTGGGTCGCGCCGCCACACATAACCGTCAGCACGCCGTTTTCAGCGCCGGCCTGACCGCCTGATACCGGAGCATCCATAAAGCGCACATCTGCGCGCAGTGCCGCAGCTAGGAGCTCTTCCGCTAGAGTCGCAGAAGTGGTCGTATGGTCAACTAAGATAGCGCCCGGCTTCATGTTGGCGATAGCGCCGTTGTCAGCTGTTACGACACTTCTTACATCGTCATCGTTACCCACGCATACCAATACCACGTCAGCACCGTCTACAGCCTCTGCAACCGTCTCAACAGCCGTTCCTTGATACTCTTGCGCCCAGTTAAGTGCTTTCTCATAAGTACGGTTGTAAACAGTAACCGCAAATCCAGCCTTGGTCAGGTGACCCGCCATCGGATAGCCCATTACACCCAATCCAAGAAAACTTACCTTCATCTGTTACTCCGTTTTATTAATCCATTTGAAATCAGCATATCACGCTGACTGAGCCGCAAAATAACCAAATCTGAAAAGAATGATTTGTTGGCTCAAATACAAAAAAACCGAGCACTCTCATGCTCGGTTTTCATAATAGTTTCGCTTACGATTACAGCTCAGCGTTGTGGTAAACCTGCTGAACGTCATCACAGTCATCTAGAAGGTCTTGGAACTTCTGGAATTTCTCAGCATCTTCACCCGTTACTGGAGTGTGAGTCTGAGGAACAAAAGTGATCTCTTCAACGTCCATAGTTAGGTCTGGGAATGCAGCGTTTAGTGCAGTCTTAGTTTTGAAGAACTCAGTGTGTGGAGCGAAAACAGTAACAACACCGTCTTCTACCTCAACGTCTGTCACGTCCACGTCTTCCATCATAAGAGCTTCTAGAATCACTTCATCGTCATCACCCTTGAACTGGAATACAGCTTGGTGATCGAACATGTGAGAAACAGAACCCTCAACACCGATCTTAGCGCCTACTTTAACGAAGCATTGGCGTACGTCTTGGAAGGTACGGTTTCCGTTATCTGTTAGGCAGTCAACGATTACGCTTGTGCCGCCAGGGCCAAAGCCTTCATAACGTGCTGGTTGGTAGTCTTCACCACCGCCGCCGTTCGCTTTGTCGATCGCTTTATCGATAACGTGTGCTGGAACTTGGTCTTTCTTCGCTTTAGCGATCAAGTGCTTTAGAGACAGGTTCATGTCTGGGTCTGAACCACCGTTCTTAGCACACATGTAAATTTCTTTACCGTATTTAGAATAAACTTTAATTTTTGCGCCAGCGGTTTTAGCCATTGAGGCCTTGCGCACTTCAAAACTTCTTCCCATCGGGATCTACTCTCTAAATTCTATTAATCAAAG
The DNA here is from genome assembly GCF_024347675.1 of Vibrio ishigakensis. Lineage (NCBI taxonomy): Bacteria > Pseudomonadati > Pseudomonadota > Gammaproteobacteria > Vibrionales > Vibrionaceae > Vibrio > Vibrio ishigakensis. Next base: position 546,642 of record NZ_AP024882.1, read on the forward strand.
AAATTGCTGTCATTGCATGACGGCATGCTACACGCCCATCATTTGTCGATACTTAGCCAAAGACTCATCGAACCAAGCAATATGCTGCTCTGAAGTCAGCTTCATGCGCTGTTCAGAGATTTCGATTTCAGTGCCCTGTGAGTTTTTCACTTTCCAAACCAAGTAAGAAGCTTGTTTGTCCAATTCAACTCGGTACTTTTCCTCTGCAGGAAGATTAGAAAGGTTTATCGACATGAGGGTGTGTTTGCAAAAAATCAGTGCGCGTAATATAGCACATTTCAGCGGGATTCAAAAAATTCGGCTTTACAGTGTAAATTGAACGGCTTAATCGAAAAATGGTCGACTACGCATAGTCGACCATTTGAAAATTAGTTGGGATTAAAAATCAGTGAAGTAAGCCGAGCTCTCTCGCTTCTTCAAGGGTTAAACCACTCTCACGGATCTCACGCATTTGCTCAATTCGACGTCGAGCTTCTGCAGATTTCAATTGCTTATTCGTCGTCGGTGCGGGCGTAGCGTTCAATTCATCCCACGAACCGGCGAGATCTTTCATCTCTTCATGGCTGATAGAATTAATAGACATTACTTGCTCCTAAAATACTCTTACAAAACAATTATTTAACGTTAAATATCACATTATTTACTAAGAGAAAAAGTCACAAAAGTCCGTCAGCAACCCTTTCCCTCTGACAGAAGTATAGATAGCAATGGACAAGGTGTGTGTTAAGAGATTTTGAAGGGTTTTGTGACCTAGGTTTCGCACTGCAGATCCTTTTGTGGGACAAGTCGTCATTTGGTCACAATTTCACCATTTCCCATCTAAACTTAGATTGATAAAAACGGGGGAAATGAGTTGTGACGTCGCTAACACAATGGCAACAACAGGTGTCGAATTGGCATAATCATCGGAAGCATGATCAAGTAGATGAATTGGAGAAACTGGTGAATGAGGCTCCAGAGGATATCTGGGGACCTGAGCTTTCGCTTGAGCAGAGCCAGGCCCTTGGTTGCTGGCTAGACAGCTGTGCACGCATGTATAAGCACTACCTAGAGCAAGGTGAAGAAGAACAGGCTTATGGATATCTGTGTTTAGCACAGGCGCGATTACAGCATGTGGTGAGTCGAGCAGAAGTGGATCAAAACATTCGTATGTGTTGCTGTCGCAAGTTAGAGCAGATTACCGTGTTGATCATCGAGTTTTGTCAGGCGAGATCCGATCTACATTGGAAGCGAGAGCTCAGCGATCAGATCGAATCCCATGTGAAGTTCTTAACCCTTTTCCCATTAAACGAGGCTCCAATCCCAGTGCTGAAGCCTTGTTCTAAGAAAAATACGGAAGCATGATCAAGAGCCTGATGCGATCCCTCTAAGCACTCGCATCACCGTCTCATCATAGTGTCCCTCGAAGATCTGACGGCAAACCTTACGTCTTACAGCAAGACCCAAGATCAAACGTTCGATAGAGAGATGCGTTCCATCGGTCTGCTCGTTATACAGCTCGATCGTGCGGCTTAAGATCTCATAACCTACAACCTTGTCCCCTACCCTCAGCCAGTCGAGCTTCTCTATGAGCTCGTCGCACTCCTCTTTGAGTGAAGCTGGAGAATGTCCAGTCATAGCAGACAAAGCCGTTATACTGCGTTCTAGAGCCTCTGGAGAGGTATATTTAGTGAGACTTATGGTTATCTCTTCCGCGTTGATCTCAACCAGATGTTTACGCAGCTTCACGCGGCGACCAAGATTACCTCTAGGCGAGCTCTTCTTACGCTGTATCGGCTCAAACTCACCGTCGATGATCTCAGCCAGCTCTTCGAGCTTCTGCTTGGACACCATTTCATGGCGGAGCGGGTTCGGTAGGGTTGGCGCCATATTGCGCTTACCGGCGTTGGTGGTGCGGGCGCGAGAGAACTTCAGCACCTCTTCGGCGTTACACTTGATATCGACCTGGTAGTCCTTGATCTTGCCTTGAGGCTCAAGAGCGGTAAGCGTCAGGTGATAACCCCATAGGTTCACCGCAAACAGCTCATCGTCCCCCTTCCCTTTCGATAGCTTCTTTAGCTCACGAAGCAGATCCATGGAGAAGCGACGCCATTCGATGTTGCGTGCAAGCTTCTGGTTCAGCTCGGTAAGCAGCATGGTATCTGTCATGCGACGCGACATACGGCTACGGAAATAGGAGTACAGCTGGAACACCAAGGTGTGCTGACGCAGGATCTCTGGCGGGAACAGGAAGAAGTAGTCTTTGGTAAGCAATTCTTCATAAAATCCTGGCTCCCAAACCAAGATATACAGGTTTGGCTTGATCTTGATCTCGCCAGCTTCGTTCTCTGTAGGCGCCTCTTCCGATGCAGTGATGGTTCGAGCTAGGAAGCGAAAGCGATCACTCTTGAAACCCTCAGGCATGTTGTCGCTGAGCCACTGCCCTGTAAGCTCGTGCAGTTGAAAGTCGGTATATTCGATACGATCAATGCTGTCACGGATAGAGTCACGTGCCGGACCACTGTCTTTTTTACCACGCAATGAGAGGATGTCAGTGATATACAGCGGTGTCTTGTTTGGCGCGATCTGAGCATTGATATGATAATCATCTTGATGATGGTCGTGATACTGAACCGTTAGGGTAAACAGCGCGAACAAGGTCATCAGATCATCAACCGTCATAATGTTCTTAGAAGAACGAGTCTCAATGATGGCTCGGGTTCCTGAGATAGAAACCATAGACTTTTGGTAGTTTTTACGTGTGCGAGGTGGCGCAAGCGCTTGGTCAATAATACCAGCCCAGTTAGTTGGAGAGACTACGAACTGCTCTTCCTCGGAAAGCATAGCTGGTGGCGTGTTCAGCCCATGTTCGGTAAGTAGCTGCTTGTTTACATTCGATTGAGCAAGGGCTTGAGTCTTTTTCTGCTTAGCGGACTTCTTAGTAGTCTCAGTCATTAGACTGCCTGTACCAAGCGCTGTAACTAGTTGAGCAGGATTAACAAAGCTGTGAAGCATGGTTTTCCCAGCAAGCCCGGTTTCAAACTTCACCGGTGTTTGGCTAAACAAGCCAATATTTACCGCTGATCTTAGTCTTTGTTGAATTGCAGCTCGAGTAACCTTGCCATCAGTGGCATCGATTAGCTCTGTTGTGGATACCAAGCCATCCTTGCTTGTCATGCCTTTTAAAGAAATGAGATTAAGCAGTTCTACTATGCTTTTGGTTACGCCTTTAAAGTGTTGGTATTGCTCGATCCATTCGATCGCAGCTTCGTTTACTGTAAAGAGATGTCCATCTTTATGGCTTCTAGGCTGCTTGATTAAGATCTTTTCATCACTGCTCATTAATTAATCCATTTACTTTAAAGCGTAATTTCATCATTGTTCCGCCTAGCTTAAAAAAGAATGATTGAAAAATAAAGAAAAAATCTTGTTGCTCTTAAAAACTGATCTTTATGATTAAAACTGATCTTATTGATATAGTGATCTTATGATCTGAGTGTAATTTTGCTTTTAAGTCACTGATTTAAAATAAGTATTTTTTTTGCCTTTGGAAAGCATGATCAAGACACTTTCGAAACCATGATCAATGTAGCTCCGAGAGCATGATCAAAACTATTCGAAACTATGATCAACGTCAGATAGAACGCATGATCAAATGAAATACGAAAGCATGATCATCAATCCCTAACATCTTATCCACAGGCCGTTTTTTCCATATTTTGACGATCTTAGGAAATTGAGCGAATTTGCATCCTATTTGGTGATCCGTAAGCATGATCAAGGAATGCTATTTCCCATAGTTCCGAAGCTTTGTGTTTAGATTCAAATCCAATTCTGCATTTGAATGTTTTGCACGACCAATGCTAGTGAATTGTCGTTTTTATTGGAAATATTGGAAGCATGATCAAGAGCGATGTAAAACACATGCTTCCCAAGCCCTCGTTACTTCAATCTAAACCTGTTTATAAGCGAATTAACCCAATCACTAGAGTCTATCTGGGCTTAACCGTAATCTAGTCGGATATTTACATGCTTCCGAAGAAAGAAGTTACTTGATCATTGATCCGAAAAAGATCCTTGAACCACAGATTTCAATTACTGTTTTATTTTAACGAATATTAGATCAATATATCTTGATCATAGTTCCGTAATCTTAAACAGATCAGAGTAACGAGCTAATATGGTTTCGGAAAGATGATCAAGGTATTCCCTTGATCATGCTTCTGTCGTTTTATCTGGATCGTATCAGGGCTGTAACTATTGTGTTTTCATACAGTTATTGAGTTGTCTTAGTCCGTAAATTAGCCAGCTATTCCCATCGTTCCGTGACTAAGCCACTGTTTTATTTGATTTGTTGCACTGTCACTAGCAGTTCAGACATTACGTTGACCAAGTTCTTAGCCCAAATAGATAAGATAAATTCAATGTCAGTTCTTTTGTTATTGTCTGAGACCTTGCCCATTTAGTTTGGCTATCAGCTATCAGCTATCAGCTATCAGCTATCAGCTATCAGTATCTACTGTTGCCCTTTTGAGCAGTAAACCTGTTTACAATGTAAATAAGTGACTCCTGTAACTTTTTAAATCTTTAACTGTAAACAGCATAATCAGAGGCAGAAAATAGACAATAAAATAGGAATATGGCAGGCAATTTATGTGATTCAACACATTAATTATTGTTCAGCTATTTATTGCTGTTTTAACTAATAGCTGTACAATGAACTTAGTCTTACTTTTATGGGAAGAGTCATGAATAGGGAATCTACAATAGATAATCTTTACCAATTAGCTGAGTCAACAAAACAAGTTCAAGCTGATCGCATCGAAATCGTTCTTGAAGAAAGAAATGAAGAACATTTCCCACCGATGTCGAAGGCTATGATGGAGACTCGCTCTGGTCTTACGCGTCGTAAATTGGATGACGCGATCACTAAGATGGAAGCTAACGGCCATCAGTTCACCAAAAACAACGCTAATCACTATTCAATCTCTCTAGATGAAGCCCATCAATTGATGGAGTTTGCTGGCGTTGAGAAGTTTCACCAGCGTAAGCGTAATCAAGGCAACAAACCATGGGTTGTAAACGTACAGAACCAGAAGGGTGGTACGGGTAAATCTATGTCTGCGGTACACCTAGCTGCGTGTATGGCACTTAACCTAGATAAGCGTTATCGCATCTGTCTTATTGACCTTGACCCTCAGGGCTCACTTCGTCTGTTTCTGAATCCTCAAATCAGTATTAGTGATCACGAGAATATCTACTCAGCAGTAGATATCATGCTGGATAACGTGCCGGATGAAGAAGAGGTAGATATCGAGTTTCTTCGCAAGAATGTTTTGCTACCGACTCAGTATCCAAACCTAAAGACTATATCGGCTTTCCCAGAAGATGCCATGTTCAACGCTGAAGCGTGGCAGTCACTGTCTCAAGATCAGTCGCTAGATATCGTTAAGCTGTTGAAAGAGAAGCTCATCGACAAGATTGCTGATGACTTCGACCTTATTATGATAGATACAGGTCCTCACGTTGACCCACTAGTATGGAACGCAATGTACGCATCTAACGCGCTATTGATTCCATGTGCGGCGAAGCGTCTTGACTGGGCTGCTACAGTAAACTTCTTCCAGCATCTACCAACGGTTTACGAGATGTTCCCAGAGGATTGGCACGGACTGGAGTTTATCCGTCTAATGCCAACTATGTTTGAGGACGACAACAAGAAGCAAGTTTCTGTTCTGACAGAGATGAACTATCTTCTTCAAGACCAGGTGATGATGGCGACTATTCCACGTAGCCGAGCATTTGAGACCTGTGCAGACACCTACAGCACTGTATTCGACCTGACTCCAGGTGATTTCGAAGGTGGTAAAAAGACTCTGGCTGTGGCGCAAGATGCGGTACAGAAGAGTGCATTAGAGTTAGAACGCGTATTGCACAGTAACTGGGCTTCGCTGAATCAGGAGGATTAATAATTTATGGCCATCAAAACTTCCGATCTAAACGCCAAATTATTCGGTAAAGCCAACAAACGACGCGCGACTACGCCAACTGAAGCGCAAGAAGCGGCAAAAGAGAATGCTCAGGTTATTGAACTTGCTGTTGCCGGTGAAGATACGGTTTCGTTTGAATTACGTCGTATCCCTGCGAAGGATGTAGAGAAAAAGACAGTCGTTTTTGCTGAGAATGCCCGTGAGCAGTCTTTTTTAAACGAGCACGCTCTTGCTGATATCCTAGTTACGCTAAAAGAGCGTGGTCAGCAGTATCCAGCCGTTGGTCGAATGACAAAAGACGGCAAGATTGAGGTTCTAGACGGTAGTCGTCGTCGCAAATCTTGTATCTTGGCTGAGCAAGACTTCCTTATCTATGTGGCTGAGAACATTGATACTCAGCATGCTAAGTTCCTTTCTGATGTGGCTAACGCACACAAGCCCCTTTCTCTGTATGAGAAGGGCAGGGAGATGCAGGCTAAGCTAGATTCAGGTGAGATTACTGATCAGAAAGGCCTAGCAAGCTTATTCCAGTGCAGTGAAGCGCTCGTAAGTGGTGCCCTAAAGGCAGCTTCACTGCCACTTCCGCTGCTTCAGGCATATCCTAATGTGACTGAGCTTGGTCGCCCGACAATCGTTAAGCTCCACAAGCAGTTCTTCGGATTGAGTGATAAAGCTAAGCAGACCATCTTGGATAAATGCCAAGCGGATGGTGCCTTTGTATGGCAGCGTTTCAGTGAAATGGGTGAAGCGCAGATCACTAAGCAGGTGTCTGCAGAGATTGAGAACTGGATTGCGGAACTGCAAGGTGCCCCTAAAGCGACTGCTACTAAAGCGGTTGACCTAGTTAAGGGCCGTGCTAGCTACACTCGCAAAGGTCAGTCTTTGGCGCTGAACCTGAAGAAAGTAGACGATGTGTTAGCGCAAGAAATCCTTCAGTTTATCGAAGGTAAGCTTAAATAAGCTTGATTGATTTGACGAAAGCCCCGAGAAATCGGGGCTTTTTTTATGTCTGAGGTTTGTAAGTTAGAAAAGGGGTAGGGGAGTTTGCTATGCTAACCAGCGCCCCCTTAACTAATTTGGATTAATTCCTTGTCTTATCTCGATTCTGCACAGCAACTCTTGTCTCTGATAGAAACCGCCAAACAGCGATTCCATCGTTTTGGGGTGGTGTTACGGGGTAGTGATGAGTGGCAACAAGCAACACTAGAACAGCTAGGCTCGCTTACTGGGTTTGAAAGAGTTATAGAACTGGGCAGTAAGACAGTCAGCTTTGCTGAGTCTCTGTCTTTCAAACAGGCAAGGACAGTACTCGGACAAGAGTCTGACCTTATCGTTGCTGACCTGAATGCAGAATTTGATGCTGATGGCCTGACCGCCGCTTGTGGCACCTTAAAAGGCGGTGGTTTGCTACTGTTGAAACCAAAGCTATCCCTAGATACTCCTTTTGATAATTGGCTTTCTAACGCTATGGAGTCACTGGTAGAACTCTCAGAAGCTGGAATAACAAACCCTACGCCTTACAGATGCCTAGATAAGGTTGACCCGTATGCTGAGCAGAAAGAGGCGATACAAGCGGTTCACAAAGTCCTGAACGGGCATAGAAAGCGTCCCTTGGTAATTACTGCAGATAGGGGAAGAGGAAAGTCTTCTGCTCTTGGTATCGCTTCTGCAGAGATAATTAGAGACAACGATAAGCGAATCTTAGTGACGGCTCCGAACAAGTCGGCGGTTGCTACCTTGTTTGAGCGAGCTGGCGTTGAGCTGGATAAGCCCGTGTCAGGTTCTAAATTAGAATCTGCCTCTGGTGGCAGTATTGAGTATATTGCACCAGATGAATTGCTTCGCTCGTTACCCAACTGCGACCTATTGTTGGTCGATGAAGCGTCTGCCATTCCTTTACCACTGCTAAAACAGATAGTGACCAACTATCACAGGGTCTGTTTCTCTACGACTGTTCATGGTTATGAAGGCTGTGGAAGAGGTTTCTCTCTTAAGTTTGAACCTTGGCTCGAATCTAATAGACCTGGTTGGAAGGCGATTAGACTCTCTCAGCCTATCCGTTGGAACCCAGAAGATTCACTGGAAGCATGGTTATTTGATGCGTTCTTACTCGATGCGGAGGTTGGATCTGCACCCATAAAAAGTCAGTCGTCATTAGAGTTCAGTAAATTGATGACAGAAGGTTTTCTGAATAGTAGGGCTTTGTTGTCTGATTGCTTCGGTCTTCTGGTCAATGCTCATTACCAAACTGCGCCAAATGACCTTGTTCAACTTTTAAATGACTCAAAGGTATCTGTGTATCAAGCTACACAAGATTCTGTTTGTGTCGGTGTAGTGTTGGCAGTTGAAGAGGGTGGGTTGGATTCAGACACCATCAGAAACGTCCAGTTAGGAAAACGTCGACCTGTTGGTCACTTAGTCCCTGTATCTCTTGCCAATCATCTTGCTACTGCAGAGCCTGCAACTCAAAAGAGTCTTCGTGTTATGCGTATTGCAGTGCATCCTGAGCTCCAAGGTAAGGGGGTAGGGAGTGCTCTGCTTGAGTACTTATCTAGTCAGGCCCATAACTTCAGCTATCTTTCCACCAGCTTTGGCGCTACCGCAGAGCTATTTGATTTCTGGAATCAGAATAAATTTGTGTGTGTGCGTCTTGGAGTGAAGCAAGACCAAGCGAGTGGCTGTTTTTCTACGATCTTGGTGAAGCCGTTGCTTAGCCATTTAGATTGGCTTGCAGAAGCAAAAGAGTTTGTTACTCAAAGCCTATTGGATACTGCACCAGATTATCATCTGCGACTGCAGAACGATTTATTGTTTAGATTGTTACAGCAACAAGGTCATACGACTTCTACACGAGATAGAAACCTGATCTCTAATTACGCAAATGGCGGTAATAGCTTTGAAACCTGCCGCTCGGCTATCGCGTCTGCTATGGCGAATCTTTTGTCTAACGGGAATGAGTTCAGCTTTGATATGAACTGGGGCTTGCTGATTTCTGCTGGTATTAAAAAAATGAGCTGGGGAGAGCTTGCACAGGAGTTTGGTTTTACAGGGAAGAAGCAGGTGGAAAAGGCGTTACGTGTAGCTGTGTCAGATAGGATTATCAGGAATTTACAGTGTAAATAGCGGGGGCTAATTTACACTGTAAATTGATAGGGACTTAGATTTACAGTGTAAATCGTTATCTCCCAAATGGGTGTTTATAGATGACCCTTTGCAGGTCGTCCACACACCACCACTTATCTACTGTACCTCCTTTAGAATCTATAATCCTTACCAAGGCCTTTGGCCGCATCTCAGTAAATATTGCGTAACCAACCACCTCACCTTGATATCCATGGGCGATTACAGTGACTGTATGCCCAAGCTCAATTTTTCTAATCATCGACTTAATCTAGGTTGAGTAAACTAGCCTCAGATTGATTAATTGCTTCCAGCACTCAAACGTTGAAAATGTGTTGAGTGGCTTTGTTGAGATTGGAAGCAAACACCAATCACAGTAAGCATTTCTATCTTGGGGTATTAGATAGAATTCGCTTTGCCCTACCTTCAATTTCTTAAAGTTGGCTAAGACTAATCAGAATGTGAGTCTTGAAAAACCGGTGTACTATATGGTGCGCCGTACGTCCGATGTGCGAAGAAAATTATCACTTAGTTGAATAAAAATCAAAATAAATGATATGTATGATTATATTAAAATCAGATACTTAGAAGGGAAAATAGGGCAGTGATGCAAGCTGCATCACTGCGTAGAGTGGTTATTCGTTGACGCTCTTTAAGTTTCCGCGCTGAAGTTCTTTCAGTACTTTATCTTTCGGACCATCAGCTACAACGTTGCCTGCGTGCATTACGACAAGGCGGTCGACAACTTCTAGCATAGAGGTCTTGTGAGTGATTAGAACCAGAGTTTGTTCTGGGGTGAGGCGCTTTAGTTCATTCTTAAAAAGAGCCTCAGCACGGTTGTCCATAGCGCTGGTAGGTTCATCTAGAAGAAGAATAGGTGGCTTGCCTAGGAATGCTCTAGCTATAGCGACGGCTTGGCGTTGACCGCCAGAAAGTAACTGACCACCTTCACCTACTTGTCTCTCAAGGCCTGCAGGGTCTTTCATCGTAAACTCGGTAACACCTGCACGCTTGGCTGCCAACATGACTTCATTGTCGTCAGCCAGCGGATTTCCAAGCGTAATGTTGTCGCGAATAGAACCGTAGAACAAGGTGATATCTTGTGGCACACAGCCAATGTTGTTGCGTACATCTACATGATGGAGTTGCTGAATGTCGGTATCATCGATACGGATGTGACCTTGCGTTGGTTGGTACAGCCCCATTATTAAACGCTCTAGTGTCGTCTTGCCTGAACCTACACGGCCGATGATTGCTACCTTCTCACCAGGACGAATAGTAAGGCTCATGTCTCTTATAGAAGATACAGGCGCTTCAGGATAGTTAAAGGTCACCTTGTCTAATTCGATCTTGCCCTGAAGCACAGGGCGGTGCACATAGCGTTTATCTTCTTCTTGCTCGTCAGGCATGCTCATCACCTGTTCGATAATGGTCATAGAAGACTTAGCCTGATTGTAACGTGTTGAAAGCAAAGCGATTTGAACCATAGGTCCGATAGCGCGGCCACTTAGCATGGTTGCTGCGATCAAGCCACCCATGGTGAGCTCGCCCTCTGCAATCAGGTAAACACCAAAGATAAGCATGCCTACGTTTGATGCCTGCTGAAGGAAGCCAGCAGAGTTCTGCACACCATCTGTGATTCGGCGACTCTTGATGTTCCAGTTGGCCATATGGGCCACCGCCTCTTCCCAGCGATACTGGAACTGGCTTTGTGCACCGTACATTTTTAGGGTTTCTAACCCGGACAGGCTCTCAATAAGGTTGGCGTATTTTTGCGAAGCAAGACGCGAGCCCTCTTCGATACTGTTGCGCAGTGGTTTCTGGATCAGCAAAGAATGGATAATCAAGATGCTGACGAAGATGATAGGGATGATGACGACGTTGCCGGCGATAAGCCATATCACTAGTAAAAACAGCAGAGCAAATGGAAGGTCGATTAGCGCGGCTACAGTAGCTGAGGTGAAGAATTCTCGAATAGATTCAAACTCTTGCAGATGCTTAGCGAATGCGCCAACTGATGGTGGGCGGGCTTCCATACGTATGCCCATCACCTTGCTAAACAGTTTTGATGAAATAAGAATGTCTGATTTTTTACCTGCTACGTCGATGAAATAGCTACGAAGGGATTTGAGTAATAGGTCGAAGATGAATATCACACCTATACCACTTGCAAGAACCCAAAGAGATTCGAATGCTAAGTTTGGCACGACCTTGTCGTAAACGATACGAGTAAACAAAGGTGTAGCGACAGCAAAGATATTGATCAGAATCGAGGCTATGAGCACATCACGATAGATAGAGCGAGACTGTACTAAGGTGCTCCAAAACCAGTGTCCTTTGCGAGTTTTTAATATCTCAGGAGAGCGTTGGTCGTAACGAAACTGCTTTTTAATCAAGAAGTAACGGCCACTGTACTCTTCTTTGAGCTCGCTTAGCTCGATTGTAGTTGCGATAAACCCCGAGCTTGGGCTGATGATTTCTGCTTGCCCTTTCTCTTGGTCGATACTGAGAAGTACACAGGCCTCATCATGACCGGTTAACAAGATAGCTGGTAGGGTAAGTTCAGAAACCTTTTCTAGAGGTGCGTTTTTTTCTTTTGCTACTAAGCCCGCGCGCTCAGCAGCTCGCGGAAGGAGTAGGGGAGTCAGTTTACCCTCAGGTAGGGGAAGACCATTGACCAACGCCTCGGGAGAGTTTGAGAGCCCATAGTAGCGACTGACGTAAGTTAATGAATGTAATAATGAATCTTTCACAAGTTGCTATCCTTAGCATCCTTAAAACCCTGAAAGTTCAGGATAATTGTAATTATAGTCCCTTGATCATACTTCCATGATCTGGGTTATTCGCGCAGTGCGCTGCCCTTGGCTCTGAGCACAGGCTTCAATAGATAATCGAGAACAGTTTGTTTACCGGTAATGATGTCTACTGATGCTGTCATACCTGGGATGATTGGCAATTGACCTTCTGCTCCAAACTCGGTCTGTTCCGTACGAACGCGTACTAGGTAGAAGCTGTTGCCTTCTTCGTCTTGGATAGTATCGGCGCTGATGTGCTCTAGGATGCCTGTCAGGCCACCGTATTTAGTAAAGTCATAGGCGCTGAATTTAACTACCGCAGGAAGACCAGGGCGCAGGAAAGCGATATCTTGCGGCGCAATCTCAGCTTCAACGAGTAGGGTATCTTCGGTAGGAACGATTTCTACTAGGTCCATGCCAGGTTGGATTACGCCGCCTACGGTATTGATGTGCAGTTTCTTAATGGTGCCCGTTACAGGAGATGTCACTACAGTACGGGTCACTCTGTCTTCAAGGCCTACACGGCTCTGATTCAATGCAGAAAGCTCATCCTGGGCTTGGTTTAGCTTTTCTTGTTGTTCTGATTGAAAGTCCAGTGCTGCATCGACACGGCTTAGTTGAGCTTCTTTAATCGCGGCATTGAGTGCAGGGATACGAGCGCGCGCTGAGTCGAGCTCACGTTTGGTGTCGTTCACTTGACGCTTTAGCTTAATGAACTCTACCTGAGGTACTATGCCCTCAGCAGCAAGCGGTGCCATAAGGTCTGTTTCTTTCTTGGCAAAATCATAGCTTTGTTGGAGGTTTCGTACTCGCCCACGTATCTCATTAAGGTCCTGTGACTTTTGTTCAACTTGTTGGTCGAGCACTCTTATTTGGTTGCGAAGGTTGTTGAGATCTTGGCGATACTCGGAGCGTTGACGTGATGCCAGTCTTGGCTGCTCTTCTTCAAAACGATCTGGATAGATGAGTTTGTCGAACGAGATAACGACGCTGTCTTTCCAGTTTCGAGCTGTCACTTCCTGTTGCACCTCTACACTGACTATCGAAGCGGTTAGTTGAAGTACTTTAGCGGTAAGGTTCAGAACCTGCTGTTCACGCTCCATGAAGTCCGATTTGAACTGGGTATCATCGATGAGTAGCAGTTGCTGACCCTTTTGGATCTGTTGACCCTCGCGAATGAGTATTTGTTTAACTAGGCCACCCTCAAGGTTCTGCACCACTTGCAGTTGGCTCGATGGAATCACCTTGCCACTGCCGACTGTCACCTTGTCTAGTTCAGCCCAATAAGCCCAACCGACGGCGGAACCGAAGAAAAGCAGAATCAGCCACAGCAACACTCTGGCGTTTGAAGGTGTATTGAGAAGCAGAGCGGCCGTCTTATCATCGACGTACTCTAATTCTGTTCTGTCTAGTTTTTTAAGTTTGTCCTGACTCATAGGCCATCCATTTGCGCTTGAGTAGAAGAGGGTTACGGCACCTTCTGTGCCGCGTTATTGCAACCCTAGTTCCTTTGGTCGCACATAGTTAAATATTATTCCATGATCAGCCGAAATGTTAAGCAAATGTGTGAATAGCAATTAAACAATTTTTAAAATTCGGGTCTATAACTCAGTACGGCAAAAAACAGCGAAGAATTCATGCTTGTTTTATTCTTTAGAGACGAGCAAAATTTAGCGCAAACAAAAAGTTAGAAAGGACAACACATGAAACTCACGGACATACGTCGTGATTACACCCAAGGTGGTTTGCGTCGCGCGAATTTGAAAGACAACCCAGTTGATCAGTTCAATCTTTGGCTAGAGCAGGCGATGGAAGCAGGTCTGACAGATCCAACTGCGATGACAGTTGCAACTGTCGATGAAAATGGCCAGCCGTTTCAGCGTATCGTTCTTTTGAAAGGCGTAGATGAAAGAGGTTTTGTTTTTTACACCAACCTAGGCAGTCGTAAGGCTCAGCAACTGCAGGAAAATAATCGTATTAGTTTACATTTCCCATGGCATCCACTTGAGCGTCAGGTTCATGTTACAGGTGTTGCAGAAAAACTGACTGCAGCGGAAAACTTTAAGTACTTCACTTCTCGACCTAAAGACAGTCAATTGGCGGCTATAGCGAGTCGTCAGAGTTCTCGCATTTCTGCGCGTGGCGTTTTAGAAGGTAAGTTTCTTGAGCTAAAACAAAAGTTTGCACAAGGAGAGATCCCGATGCCTTCTTTCTGGGGTGGCTTTCGCGTGAACTTTGATTCGGTTGAGTTCTGGCAGGGTGGTGCAAATCGACTTCATGACAGATTTATCTATACCCGTGCTGAACAAGGTTGGGATATCGACCGACTCGCACCATAAGCCGATTTACACTGTAAAGCGCTGAAATTACCAAGATACCCGCCCAGTGTGGGTATTTTTAAAGGTTCAATCTAGGTTGAATGAAGTCGATAAAAGCACTTAGCTTTTTCGCGGGAGATGAAGAACGATAATACACTGCGCTCACTTGCTCGCGTCCTGTATTAGTAAGTTTATGCTCTTCTAATATAGGTATGAGTCTGCCTTGCTCAATGTCTTTGTTCACCATGAATCCAGACAAACAGGCGATGCCGTTTCCTTGTAGCGCTAACTGACGCACCGTCTCACCATTGCTGGAAGTGATGCTTGGGCTGATCAGGTTATCTCCAGAAAATGGCCATTTATTCAATACCTTAACTCCTGAAAACCCTATTAGGTCATGTTGCTTTAGTTCCCAAGGCTCAACGGGTATTCCACGCTTTTCTAGATAGCTAGGAGCTGCCACCATATACAGCAGGCTTTTGCCAAGGGGTTTGGCGTGTAGGGTTGAGTCGCTTAATTTCCCTATTCGAATTGCGATATCTGTGCGTTTTTCAATTAGATCTACAAAACCCTCGTTGGAGGTGATTTCCAGATCGATATCTGGGTAGAGGCTCTTGAACTCGCTCACTAGTGGCACAAGTTGGTGAAATACAAATGGGCTCGCTGCATCTACCCGTAAATGCCCCTTGGGTAGTTCACCTCGAGTAATCACTTCTTCTTCCGCCTGTTGGATAACCTTAATACCGTTTCGTACCGTTTCAACAAAATCACGACCTTCATCGGTCAGTTCAATGCGGCGCGTGGTTCGGTTGAGTAGTGTCGCACCCAATTGCTTTTCTATCTTGCTCACCGCTCGTGAGACTTTTGCTACTTGGATATTGAGGGTTTCAGCCGCAGCAGAGAAGCTACCGCTGTCTACAACGGCGATTAATATCTGTAAGTCATCGGAACGTGTTAAGAGCATTTTTGTATTTACTAAAGGTTAAGAGTGGTGATTCTTTTATTTTTAGCAAAAAAAGCGTGGGATAGGTAGTTTGGATTGGTTGAGAAGTTTACTTGGTTAGAATTTGGGTAGGTAGTAGTGTGAATTGGTTGTTGAAAAGATCCCGGCTAAAAGGCAGCCGGGATGACGTGCTGATTAGTTAAGCCTTTGTTAAGGCGCTAATTTTTCTGGCATCCCGGAACGCCGGCCCAGCGGAATGCGAGAGCATATCCGGGATCTTCTTATCACTGAGAGGTGAGGCATACAGACAAGCCCATCAGTTTTTCTTTAGGCTTATCCCCTGATATGACGACCTCTTAGAATCGGTAATCTATACCAGCATAGAAACTGCGCTCAGGACCAACAAAGTCAAAGCCACCCCAGCCTTCTGAGGTTTCATAGTCCTCATCCAGAAGGTTTAGAACCTTAAACTTAGCGTCTAAGTTTTCTGTAAACGCATACTTGGCAGCTAGGTCTACAGTGATGTAGCTGTCTAGAGTCTTGGTCGCGTCAGGTCTTTCGCCGGTGTAGATGGTGGTCAGGCTTAGGTCTAGGTCGTTCTGCGAGTAACCCACCAGCCACTTGTAGTTCTGCTTGGCTCTTCGGATTAGCTGTGTTCCAGTCGTTTTATCCTGCGGATCTTTCCAGTCACCTACTAGGGTGTGGCGGATTGGGCCTGTGTCGAAATCTACGGTTAATTCAATACCCTTGATTTCAGCTTCATTAACGTTTTCAAGACTTCCCGTAAATGGACCGCTAGGAACCCAGATGATCAAGTTGTCGATATCGTTCTGATAAGCCACCAAGTTCCAAGTTGCCCATGAGTGATAGCCAGAGATACCAAACTCATAAGACTTTGACTCTTCAGGCTTCAGGTCTTTGTTGCCTCCAAACCCATATAGATCAAAGAAGCTCGGTGCTTTGAATGCAGTGCCGTAGTTAGCGGTTAGTTGGATTTCTTTAGTCACAAACCAACCAATTCCCGCACCCCAAGTAGTATTGCCACCATACACACTGTTTTCATCGTGTCTTAGGTTTGCCTCGAGGGAAACTGGGTTTAGGTTTACGTGCGCACCTACAAATCCCGCAGTGTTGTTTCTGGTATTTTCACTAAAGTCAGATGCGGTGCCGCCATTGTGCGCCTCTTCATAGGAGTAATCGATACCTGCAAGTAGGTCGGTATTTTCGATACCCTTGTAGTGGTTTAGCCACAGAACAGAGCTACGCTTTGACTCAATAATCGTTTGATCAGCATTGGTTTGATCCAAACCATCAAACTGCTTTTCCTGAGAAAAGTTAGCTTGTAGCGAAGATTCGAATTTTTCTACGCTGTATGCCACCGTACCAGTAATGTTGTAAGCATCAGTTTCTTGCTTGTTTGGTGTGTCGGTGGGCATGTTGCTTACGTACTGGTTTTCATAGGTTTGATACATACCGTTGAAGCCAGCCGACCAGTTGTTGTTGATTTGGGTGTTTACGCCACCGTTAAAAAACTGAGATTTGTAGCCAAAGTTATTGCTCGTTGGCTGACTGGTGATGTTATAGCCTTCGCTACCTTCGTTGCTCAGTAAGAAATGACCAGTTGTGGTGTCCGAAATATCACCGGATGAACGCCACCCTTCTTGGTGATATTTATTTGACCCACCATTTAAAGTTAGCTCATGAACTGAACCGCTTTGAGGCTTAGTCGTAATGCTGATTACACCACCAATAGCGTCAGAACCGTAGACGGCAGCTCTTGGACCGCGAATTACTTCGATGCGCTCAATGGCAAATGCTGGAATCAAACCAAGCGTGTTTGTGGTTGCGCCAGCAGCAGTATTCAGACGAACGCCATCCAAAAGTACCAAGGTTTGGTTGCTGTTGGAGCCCCGGATAAAAATGCTATTCGATGACGCTTTAGTACCTTGAGGTACAACCTGAACACCTGGAAGGGTACGCAGAACATCATAAGCACTATCAGCTTGGATCTGTTCAATCTGCTCACGTTCAACAACGCTTACAGAGGCTAGGGCAGAAGATTGGGTTTGTTCGAATCGGTTTGCTGTGACGACGATAGTTTCATCAACCTTGGTTGAATCCGCTTCTTGGGCAAAAAGAGAGGGAGCGTACAGCGAAACAAGTGCTGTCGCTAAAACTGTTTTTTTCATTGTAAATCCTAAATACGCGTAGTAAATCAAACGCTTATATATGCGTTTTGTACTTACTGGCAGGTATTCGGACTTATGAGCACTGTAGGTTTTGCACCTACAACCTAGCGTCCCACTTCCCACTTTTGCAGTGTGTGGCAATAGCCTTAGACGTTCGTTCTCAAATACCGCTGCGCGTCAGTTTTGGATTCACACCAAATTCCCTTTTAAGCCTGAAAGCCAATACCCTCAAAGGAGGAGTTTTGAGTTCGAGACACCAGCGGTAAAGGAGTCTATAGAGTGTTAGATCTGATGTAAAGTTCCACAGAAATATTGTTAAATGTCACAAAATGTATTGTTAAGGAACCGTAATCACATTTCTTTTGATCATTGATCCGTATTCTTTGATCTAGCGCAATCTCACGAGGTAGGATGAGCCAATTATGCTCAACTGCAGTAGAACAAGGTACGTTTTCTGTCAAGTTGGGTTGGTCTCTGATGTCGAGCTGAGGAAGAGAAATGTTTACAGCATCTAGAGTTTTCGACTCCGAATTTATCAACCAGCCTAAAGAAACCCTATGGGCTGAGATATCACCTATGTATATGGTGGATGAGTCTGCATGGCTCAAGGAGTTACTGCCACTGGCTAAGCCAACCGCTGAAGAGAAGCATCGTATTGAGCGTCAAACCACTCAATTGATCGAGGCTATTCGTGCGGACAAACGTTCTATTCAAATGATTGATGCCCTGCTACTTGAGTACAGTCTTGATACTCAGGAAGGTATCCTTCTTATGTGTCTTGCTGAAGCACTTATGCGTATCCCAGATACGGAAACAGCAGATGCACTTATCAAGGACAAGCTAACGGTAGCGGATTGGAAATCTCACCTAAGCCAGTCAGACTCTGTATTTGTAAACGCCTCTACTTGGGGCCTAATGCTGACCGGTAAGGTTGTTGGCATTAACAATGAAGAGAAGACCAGCCCAAGCTCTGCGATTTCTAAGCTAGTTAACAAGATGTCTGAGCCGGTTATCCGTAAGGCAATGCATCAGGCGATGAAGATTATGGGACATCAGTTTGTTCTAGGTCGAAACATCGTTGAGGCGCAAAAGAATGGTGCACCGCTTCGCAAGAAGGGCTTTACCCACTCTTTCGATATGCTAGGTGAAGCTGCGCTGACTACTGCAGACGCGCACAAGTACTTTAAAGATTACCTTTCTGCTATTGAATCTGTTGGTCAGCACAGCGTGGGTAAAGATGACAGCCCTGCGCCATCGGTTTCTATCAAACTTTCTGCTCTGCACCCTCGTTATGAAGTAGCGAACAAAGATCGCGTAATGAGCGAGCTTTACGATGTGTTGATGCAACTTCTTAAGCGTGCAGTGGAACTGGACGTTGCTATAACTATCGATGCGGAAGAAGCGGATCGTCTAGAGCTTTCTCTTGAACTATTTGAGAAGGTTTACAACAGCGAACTCGTTAAAGGCTGGGGCAAGTTTGGTCTTGTGATCCAAGCTTATTCGAAGCGTTGTCTACCTGTATTAGTATGGGTGAATGCTCTTGCTCGTGAGCAAGGCGACCTGATCCCTCTTCGTCTAGTTAAGGGTGCTTACTGGGATAGCGAGATCAAATGGTCTCAAACCGCTGGCTATGACAATTATCCAGTGTATACCCGCAAAGAAGCGACCGATACCTCTTACCTAGCCTGTGCACGCTTCCTACTAAGTGAAGGCGTGCGTGGCAATATCTATCCTCAGTTTGCTAGCCATAACGCACATACCGTAACGGCTATCGCTGAGATGGCAGAACACAGTGACTATGAGTTCCAGCGCCTGCACGGCATGGGTGAGTCTCTATATCACCATGTAATGGACAAATACGGTCAGTCAGTTCGTATTTATGCCCCTGTAGGTAGTCATAAAGATCTACTTCCTTACTTGGTTCGTCGCCTGCTAGAGAACGGCGCAAACAGTTCTTTCGTTCACCGCTTAGTGGATGCACGCTGCCCAGTTGATACGCTGACTCAGCACCCAGTTGATACGCTTTTGGCGAACGAGACTCTGCATAACAACCATATTCCATTGCCAACTGAGATCTTCGGTAGCCGCAAAAACTCCATCGGTGTGAATATCGACGTTGAGAGCGAAGCTAAGCCATTTGAAGATCAGGTAAATGCCTTCCTAAGCAAGCAATGGGTAGGTGCTCCGATCCTTGGTGGTCAAATGAAAACTGGAAGCATGATCAAGGCAGAAGCAGTGATCGCTCCGTTTGATCACTCCATCCAAGTGGGTGAGATCAAGTATGCATCCCTTGATCATGTTTCCGAAGCCATCGCTATTGCTCAGTCTGGCCTTGAGAAGTGGCGCAGTGCCCCAATCGCAACGCGCACTGAGTGTCTGCTTAACCTAGCGGACAAGATGGAAGAGAACCTCGCTGAACTTGTGGCACTTTGTCACATGGAAGCGGGTAAGACTATCCACGATAGCATCGATGAAGTGCGTGAAGCGGTAGACTTCTGTCGATTCTATGCAGACAACGCAACCTTGCTAGGTCCTGAGTCTATTAAAGATTTCGACGGTAACTTGCAGTGGTGTGAGCGCTCTGGTCGCGGTGTGTTTGTATGTATCAGCCCATGGAACTTCCCTCTTGCTATCTTCCTTGGTCAGGTAACTGCTGCCCTTGTTGCAGGTAACACGGTTATCGCCAAGCCTGCAGAGCAAACCAGCCTAATCGCGGTGCGAGCGGTTGAGATGATGCTAGATGCGGGCTTCCCTGCGGACGTTATCCAGCTTCTTCCTGGTCGTGGTGCAGAGATTGGTTCTGCCCTAACTAGCCATGAAGCGATTGCGGGTGTTGCCTTTACTGGCTCTACCGCAACCGCGCAGCGTATCAATCAGACCCTAGCAGAGCGTGACTGTAACCCAGTGCCGTTTATTGCTGAAACTGGTGGTCAAAACGCGATGATCGTGGACTCCACAGCACTACCAGAGCAGGTTGTGCGCGACGTCGTTCGCAGTGCGTTTGCATCGGCAGGGCAACGCTGCTCAGCACTTCGTGTGTTGTTCGTGCAAAAAGATATCGCGCCACGTATCACTAGTTTGATCAAGGGTGCAATGGAAGAGCTTCGTGTAGGTAAACCGCACCTTCACAGCACGGACGTAGGTCCTGTTATCGATCAAACGGCGCAAGCTAAGCTTCTGCAGCATATTGAGAAGATGCGTAATTCACAGAAAGTGGTTGCTGAAGTGAAGCTTGATGAAGAGTGCAACCAAGGCACCTTCGTTGCACCAACCGCAATCGAGATCAGCGATATCTCTATTCTAGAAGAAGAGCAGTTTGGTCCTATTCTGCATATTGTTACTTTCAAAGCGAATGAGTTGGCTTCTGTTATCGAGAAAATCAACGCAACGGGCTTCGGTCTAACCATGGGTGTCCACTCTCGTAACGAGACAACTTACCGCTGGATCGAGCAGAACGCCCGTGTGGGTAACTGCTATATCAACCGCGACCAAGTGGGTGCGGTAGTAGGTGTTCAGCCATTTGGTGGTCAAGGTCTATCAGGCACAGGCCCTAAAGCGGGTGGTCCAAACTACCTATACCGTTTCACTAACCACGTATGCCGTGAGCGCCAGATCCAGTCTAGCGCTGATGTAGCAAGCGCTGAAATGACAGATGCATAAGGAGTAGTAACATGAAATCAGCATCGATTCGTTTTTCTGAGGCCCAACAGGTATGGTCTGTTTGGAATCAGGTTCCTTTTGCAGCGCGTCTTGAGCTTCTTGAAACGGCGGCGACTAAGCTAGCACTAACTTCACTTAAGAAGCCTCTAGCGTTCCACAAAGCGCACAGTGAGCAGCTTCTTTCTGAGCCAGAGCTTATGCCAGGCCCTACAGGTGAAACCAATGAGCTGTACACAGCTGGTCGTGGTGTGGCTCTTATCATTGCCGATGACAGCCTAACTGCAGACAACGCTAGCGCTTTCTTTGCTCAGCTGTCTGTGGCTCTGCTTGCTGGTAACTGCGTGCTTGCATGTGTGCAGGATAGCGAAGTAGCGAAGCAGGTTCAGTCTCTTATCGAGAAAGCCGCTTTCCCAACAGGCGTACTAAGCCTTGTTGAGTATGACCAATACTCTCAAGTGCTAGAGAATGATGTGCGTGTGGTTACCGCTATCGCTGAAGATAAGCTAGTTCAAGGCATTAACCGTCAGCTAGCTGAGAAGCGTGGTGTGATTGCTCCTCTCGTGGTTGAAACTGATCTTAAGAGAATGCCAGTGGCGCTAGACCCTAAACTGGTTCTTCGCTACATCACAGAGCGCACACGTACCATCAACATCACAGCTGTAGGTGGTAACGCAACGCTACTAGAGCTAGGTGCAGCAGAGCACTAATCTTCGTAGCGATCAGCGATCAGGCGTAACCTCTGACAGCTGATCGCTTACGGCTTATAGCTAAAAAACTCGGATATCATCCGAGTTTTTTTCTTTCTAGCTCTTTACCTCTACTTAAGTTGAGGTTTTACAGTAATAACTGTGAATCAACATGGAGCTTTCAAATGGACAAACGAACCTTTCCTTATCTTACTGCCCGATTCTTTGATGGCATCTCATCTGGGCTTTTCATGATGGCCTTGCCATGGATCATGCTACAAAGCCCTAATATGGGGCCGTTTGTGGCTATGGTCGCCCTTGCTTGTACTGGGATTTCATTCTTCTGCACTCCTTTCTTTTCGACGCTTACAGATAGGCATTCTCGCAAGCTTATCTTGGTGATAGTGCAAGCTCTGCAAGCCTCAACCGCTAGCTTGGTATTTGTTGCCTATTGGTTTGATTTGGGCTCGCATTGGCTGTTGGCGTTCGCTCAATTGGCATTTTGGATCTCTAGTAATCTTGCTTGGACCACCAATAATGCCTTCACTCAAGAAAACTATGATCCCCATGAGTATGCTTCTATCTCTGGAAAGCAAGAGGTGATCATGCAAGGGACGACTCTAGGTGCAGGTGCGCTGGGTGTGGTACTTCTCGAGGTGTGGGGAATGTTGGAGTTTGCTGCCTTTGCGGCAGTTGCTTCGGGCATTGCCACTCTCTGTTATATCTATACGCCTTATCGTCGTAAGCTTCGCATCAACAATGCCATGCCTTTCCTCGCTCAGCTAAAAGAGAGCAAGCAACTCATCGTCAATGAGCCACGCTTTTATCTGTTCTTAATGCTTTCTGCGCTGTCATATCCAGTATTAACCTACCTAGGTAAGCTAGTTCCGATCTGGTTTGCAGAGAGCGGAATATCGGGTGAGTGGTTGGCTGGGTACAACCTTGCGTTTGGCCTAGGTTCTCTTATCACAGGCTTGTTTGTGGCTAGGTTACTGGGACTCTTTTCCGCGCAAAATACCATGCTCAGCACCATGGCGATCTGTGGATTTACTGTGGTTGGAATGAGTGTCTCACCGCATCCTATTTATCTACTATTGTTCACTCTGATCTTTGGTTTCTTCAACGCTATGAATCGCATAGCTAGAACCAATTGGATGCACGTTTCTGTGGAGGTGGGGAGCCGAGGTCGCGCAGACGGAATACTGCAGATGTTTGCTACTTTAGTACAGAGCGTCAGCTACGTGGCTATCGCATTGCTGAGTCATTATCAGGTTACCCAGTTTGGTTTTGTACTAGCGGCCATGGTCATGCTTTTGGCATCGTTTAGCATGTATTTATTGAGCAAGAAGCCTCTCAAACATGCTGGAGTCATAGAGGCGTGCTGATATCACGATTTGCCTTTATAAACCATGAACAGATTGAGCTTAACTCGTATCCTTTCCGGTCTCTGTTGTTCGATATTCTGAAATATCACCTGAAGCATAGAGTGAGAGAGGGCGTGACCATAGAGCGTATACAGCAGCTAGTTGATATAGATAACTTGGATCCTGTGACTTTGAGTTATTTGGACTACCAAGCATTTAGCTTTCAAAACTACCTTGTGAGATGCAAGAAAAAGAAAACAGTGAGTGGTGATAACCGAATCTATTTCGAACTGGAAGACCTTGAGGGTAGGGTCGTGATACGCGGGTGTAGCATTACTAAGTTGGACTTAATCGCTGGGTTTGAAGAGTTTCATTCCGCACAGAAACGGCGTTAGTTGAGCTAAGCCTCTATCTTCTCCGAAGTCGATTTACAATGTAAATCCTACACGCTATGTTGTTGAGAATACGAAGTAATTTTCAATGAGGGAAGCCGTAGATGAGATGGGAAGATCAGCAAAAGTACGCCTTAGTGGTTCAAGGCGGGGGCCAAAAAGGAGCCTTTGCTGCTGGTGTGCTAGATGCCTTTAACTCAGCCGAGTTTGACCCCTTTTCTCTTTATCTTGGTACCTCCGCTGGGGCACTAAATGTCTCCTCCTTTGTTACCAAGCAGAGAGGGCTTGGGCTCGACTTTATCCTCAACTACACCACCAAAAACCGCTTCTTTGACTTCAACAAGCTAGTGAAGAAACAGCAACCTATGGACTTAGATTGGGCGTTTCAGTTTGTACACAGTGGCGAGTTTCCACTGGATATGAATAAGGGGGCTGAATTTCTCGGAACTGAGCGTGAAGCGCTTGCTTGTGTGACTAACGTTGAGGATATGCAGGATCACTACTTTCCCATCTTCTCTGAAAACTGGTTCGATGTACTGAAAGCGACCTGCGCTATCCCACTTCTCTATTACCATGACATAGAGATCGATGGCGCTAAATGGGTCGACGGTGGTGTTTCGGCAACCATACCCGTTCAAGAGGCGTATCGCCGTGGCATCTCGCATATGGTGGTGATAACCACCGAGCCAGTGATTGGTGAACACGCGACTAGCTTTATGCCGGTGGCGGCAGAGCCTTTTGAAAAGCTCAAGGGGGAGTGGAGTAAGGGGATCGACAGTTACCTGCAACGTATGGCGCCAGTGACCAAGAACGAATCTCTCAAACAATTTGGTGACCTTATCTCTGAGCGTGTAAATCAGATGAAAGAGGATCATCAGTGGCCAAGGTTTGACTCTATTCCCAAGACTTGGTTGCCAAACAAAGACAAACTCACAGAGCTTCTGACTCAGCAATCACAGAAGTGGCGTACCCATACGCCGCGCACCATGGAGATGCTGTTTGCTCACTATACCAATCACATGAGTGTGACTGAGTTTATGAACTGTCCGCCTGAGGGGGTTGTGATTCATGAGCTAGCTCCACCTAAGCCACTAAGTAGTACTGGCTTGATGAGTGGCAAGGATGACATCCTAGTGGATTATGAAACTGGCATCATGGTAGGTAAAGACTTCTTGAAGCGATTGAAGCTATAAATCTACATCCTGCATACATTCTATCCATACTATTAATTGGATTCATAAAACAGACGGGCGTACTCTAAGCTGAGTAATTGTCTCTGAGCGTGTGTATGCAATCTTCAATCGATATCGACTGGTGGCTTCTAGCCCTTTTCTCTCTAACTCTAATCGTGCCGTTTTCCATCAATAGGCATTTTCAGCTGAGTTTAGGCAAAGATATCGTGCTCTCTGTGATGCGTATGACTGCTCAGCTGATACTGATCGGTCTCTATCTTGAGTATCTTTTTGATCTAAATAACCTTTGGGTCAACGTGGCATGGATAACCATCATGATTGGCGTTGGTGCCAGCGCCATCATAGGTAAGGCAAAACTGCCGAAGAAGTCGCTTTTGATGCCCGTATCCACCGGCTTGCTGGTGGGTTTAGCGCCAGTATTGTTCTTGCTCTGCTGGATGGTAATTCAGCCGGAGCCTTTTCATAGTGCTCAATATGTTATCCCGCTTGCTGGGATGCTGCTCGGCAATAGCTTGAGTGCCAATATAGTAGCACTGCAGAATCTCTACACCGCCTTCGAAGAGCGCAGGCACGAGTATGAAGCAGCAATTGCTCTAGCCGCTCCTTCTATGTATGCCACGCGTCCGTTTGTTCAAGCTGCGATGCAGAAATCATTCGCGCCAACATTGGCCTCTATGTCGACCATGGGCTTGGTCACCTTACCGGGTATGATGACTGGTCAAATCTTGGGTGGCGCTTCACCTATGGTGGCAATCAAATATCAGCTGATGATCATGATAGCCATCTTCGTGGTGATGAATATCTCAGTAACTCTGTCACTGCAGTTGAGTCTTCGAAACACCATCACCAAAGAGGGAAGAGTTACAGTTAGCTTTAAAAAGTAACGCCCATTTTAAAACGCACCACCTCTTCTTCGGTTTGTGCGCGATAGCTTGAGTCGTAATCGTCGTAGCTGTTGATGCGAATGTCGCCGTATTGCAGGTCAGTAAATAAATAGCCGATAGCGCCTTTAAATCCCCAACCGTATTGATAGGCATCGTCTACGTAGTAACCCTGTGGGTCTGTGCCGTTAAACACCACTTTGCCTATGTAAAGGTATGGTTTTACTTGGAAAGGGCCTGCAGAAAACTTGTACCCGGCTTCTAGGTTCACATCCCATATCGGCCCACCTTTAAATTTTGCATTGCTGCGTAGGTTAGTGTGGTTTATATCAACGCCTATGATTTTGCCGCTATAGCCTCCACCAATACTGACCCCTTGTAGGTTATCTGAATTGGTGACCCCCATATTCACATGCCATGGCTTGTCTGAAGCCCACACGGGTGAGCTTATGAGCAGGGCGAGTATGCCAATTTTCGTCATTGTTCTTGCATATCAGGAAGTAATACGCGGAGGGTAACACTTTGTTATTTATGGTAAAAAGTGTCGGGTTGCATATCGGAAGCCCAGATTTAGCAAGAACAATTACAGGCAGTGGTATTGCCCGATTTGACGTTTTGTTTGTATTCCTTGATAGAAGCCTTACGAATCGCATCCAGCTCTTTGGTGCGAACTGTCACTTCCATCCCTGACTTAGGTCTTGTAGAGCAGGCGAAATCGCGCTTGCCATCAACCTCCACTAAGCATGCCTTGCAACAACCATCACGGCGTCCATTCTTAAGACAAGGGGCAGGGATATTGATTTTAAGTCTTTGGGCAACCTCAACTAGGTTGGAATCGTCTGGCTTTAGGGAGCCAGTCTGGCCGTCTATCTCTATGCTGGAAAAGGAAAAACTGTTCATATTATTGTGCTTGGTTGAGTGTCTTTATTATAAGACGTCGGGGGTGCTAAAAAGACGAAATTAATTTCCTTCTAGAAAGTCCCCCTTTGTTTGACAGCACACAGGCAAATAACAGCAGTGATTTAGAAAGTCACACCTAAATGAAATTGCACATACTCTTCGTTGATATCACCACGGTTGTTGGCGTTGGTTGGGTCATAGGTATTGATGTTTAGATTGTTGTATCTAAGGTCGGCATAGATGAGGCCCAAGTTACCCTTGATACCCGCGCCATACTGATAGGCGTCGTCAAAGCGCTGTCCTTGGACGTTGGGACCGTTGAGAATGCTCTTGCCGATGAAGACATAGGGCTTGAACTGCAGGCGGTTAAGTTTGATCTTGTAGCCTGCTTCCACATTGAATTCATACATGCCGTTGGCATCGAATTTAGCGCCATCATCTAGGATGTGATAGTTAAACTCTGCACCAAAGATATCACCACTGTAACCTGCGCCTACGATCACCCCTTCTACCTGTGAAGAGTCACTGAGACCAGTATGGATATGCCAATTATATTCTTTGGTTTCTTCGGCTTGAATAGCAGTACTGAATAGAGCGAGAAGTAGGAGTGAGCGCTTCATTTATTATGATTCCATTATGAAAGAAAGCGCAATGTAACAGATTGTTATTTATGAAAAAAGCAGCAAGCTTGAACAAATTTTTAGGTTACTAGCTTGCTATTTTTAGCTTGAATGTGTGCTACTTAAAACTATAGATTTAGCATCTGTTTTTCAGCGCTTTCTACTGCTGGGTCGACCTTGAGTGTTTGTGTTGGGAAGGCGATGTCTGCTTCATTTTCGTGAATGATATTGATGATTTGAAGCATCACATCCTGCTTCACCTCATGGAATCTCACCCAGTTCACCGTCTTGGTAAAGGTATACACGAAGAAGTCTAGTGATGACTTACCAAAGGCATTGAAGTTGACTATCAGGGTTTGTGTGGCGTCGATCTCCGGATGCTCTTTTAGCATGGCGTGTACATCTGCGATGATCTTGTCCATCTTGGCGGAATCTTGGTAACGCAAGCCTATGGTCTCGTAGATACGACGGTTGGTCATGCGCGATGGGTTTTCAACCACTATATTACTGAAGACCGAGTTCGGTACGTATAGCGGGCGTTTATCGAAGGTACGGATCATGGTCATGCGCCAACCGATACGCTCTACCGTACCCTCAATGTTTCTATCTGGGGAGCGGATCCAATCACCCACCTTAAACGGACGGTCGAAGTAGATCATCATGCCACCGAAGAAGTTGGACAACAGATCTTTTGCCGCCAGACCAGCGATAAGACCACCGACACCACCGAAGGTAAGCAGACCTGATAGGCTAAGCCCAAGGGTCTGCATCACGGTCAATACACCTAGGATAATCACCGCGAGGCGCACTACCTTAGAGACGGCCTGTACTGTGGTTGGATCGCGCTCTGGGTGAGAGAGAACCTCGGCTTCGAAATTGGAGACGATTCGATAAAGAGCCCAGACAGCCACAAAGATCAGCAAAATTAGCTTTAGGGTAGCGAGCCAATCCAGTGAATGGTTGAGGTTGTCTTCGAGCACTAGCCCTAGGGATACAGTGGCAGGCCAACACCAGATTAAAACACTGATTGGGGCACGAATACCGTGAATAACTGCGTTGTCCCAAGTTACCTTGGTTTTTTCAGCGAGACTTTCCAGCCTGCCGAGCACCACGCGCCAGACACCCCAAGCAATCAAGCTGAAGGTGGTGATAAAAATCACCTCGTTGAGAATAAGGCTCTCTGTCAGTTGGAACATTTCAAGCCATGTTGAGGTTTCAGACATTATCTAATCCTTGGTTGAGAAATCTGGGTTGATGACACTGGCAACACAGCCTTGTAGCCAATGTTGTTTATCTTTGTTCGAGGGATTGCTGCGCCACAACATGCTGATGGTGAAATCACTCACCGGAATAGGTGGCTGGCTACGCGTTAACCCTTCAGCAATAAAAGGGATCATAGACATCAGCTTAGGTACTATGCATACAAGGTCGCGACCTTTTATCAGCTGGCCTATGGTCAAGAAGTTGCGGGATAGTACCTGCACATGGCGACTTTTATCCTGCTCTTGCAGGCTCTTATCGACATTGGTCACCCAGTTTCCATCTGGGCTAACTAAGGCGTGTGGAAGCTGACAAAACTGCTCAATTGAAAGCGGTGGTGTCAGTCCGGTTTTATTGGCATCGAATAGGCACACGTGGCTTTCTTGATAGAGAGGCTGGGTTTGATAGCGATCAGGTAGCGATGGGAAGCTACCTATTGCTAGATCTAAGCGCTCTTTTTCCATCACCTCTAAAACGTTGTGGCGATTGACGTTAATAAAGCTGATCTTGGCATTCGGTGCTTCAGCGCTTAATCGATCAAAGATCTGAGGGGCAAACACAAACTCCGCATAGTCGGTGAGGCCGATCTTAAAGGCCTCTTGGTATTTCTCGGGTGCAAAGCTTTCTTGGCTAAGAATGTTGTTGGTTACCACGCCAATCACGAGATCTACGTCTCGTGCAAGTTGCATAGCCTTTTCGGTGGGCTCCATCTTGTGGCCCTGACGATGGAAAAGGGGATCACCTAGCATCTGTCTTAGCCTTGCCAAGCTGTGGCTCATTGCTGACTGGCTTATATGAAGCTCATTGGCGGCAAGGGAAACACTGCGTGCTTTATACAGTGCCTGAAAGGCGACCAGCAGATTGAGGTCTATCCCTTTCCAGTTAATATCTGCCAAATTGGGTTCCTACATCTATCCTGTTCATATAGATTATCAATTCTATCAATTTGAATCATATAAAGGCATAGCATAGTTTATGCCTAACTTTTTTATTGAGGTATTACCTTAATGTTTTCCATTTTTAAGATCTTTTTCGCACTAGGCTGGGTTTGTTTTGGTGGCCCTGCTGCCCATATAGGCTACTTTCGTAAAACCTTCGTTGAGCAGAAGAAATGGCTCAGTGATGACGAATACGCGCAGCTTGTTGCCCTTAGCCAGTTTCTTCCAGGTCCAGGCTCTAGCCAAGTGGGCTTCGCCCTTGGCTACAAAAAAGGTGGCTTGGGCGGCGCGTTCGCAGCTTTTCTAGGATTTACCCTTCCTTCGATTCTTTTGATGATAACGCTGGCGCTACTCAGCAGTAGTTTGCTTGAGACCTCAATCTTTGTCTCAGTGATTCATGCCCTGAAATTGTTAGCAGTTGTGGTTGTGGCAGACGCAATCGTCGGAATGTACAAGAATTTCTGTCAGACCAAGCAATCTATCGGGCTTTGCTTGCTGGTGGCGGTGTCCATGCTGCTGTTTAGTGGCATTGCGGCTCAGATCATAGTGCTATTGGCGTGTGCAATCTTGGGCACCCTTTGGTTTAAATCAGAACCTGCAGAAAAGCCACAAGGTAAGGTTAAGTTGCAGATGCTGCCACTTGTGATCTTTGTTGCCGTGCTAGTGCTGGGTCCACTGCTCGCATCCCAAGCTCCTATCGCTAAGCTGTTCCACGACTTCTTCTATGCTGGCTCTCTGGTATTTGGTGGCGGCCATGTGGTACTTCCGCTTCTGCAAAACTTGATTGGTGACTCACTAAGCACAGATGCTTTCCTAACGGGTTATGCAGCAGCGCAGGCTGTACCGGGGCCTATGTTCACCTTTGCTACTTTCTTGGGTTATGAGCTATTGCCTCAGCAACCTATCTTGGGCTCTATTGTGGCAACTCTGGCTGTGTTCTTGCCAGGTTTCTTACTGGTGCTGAGCGTTATCCATAACTGGCAAGCATTGGCGAGTATTCCTTCGGTGTCGGCGGCACTTAAAGGTGTCAACGCGGGTGTAGTTGGCCTACTGATTGCGGCTCTCTATCAGCCTATCTTTGCGAGTGCAGTAAGCGGGGCACAAGACTTTGCGGTGGTGCTAGTAGGTTTCTTCCTACTCAAGCAGCTTAAGCTTCCTATTGTAGGCTTGGTTGCCAGCTTTATTGGCTACGGTGTGTTGGTTTCTTTCTTCTAAAAAGAATAATTAGGCATGCAAAGAGCTCAGAGTTATCTGGGCTCTTTTTGTATGTACTGCATGGGAGGCAGTCCGGTGATGCGTTTGAAGGCGCGGATAAACTTGGAGGAGTTGGCGTAGCCTAGGTGTGAAGCGACGTCGGCGACAGTGAATCTGTCCTCTCTCAGTACAGCCAGAGCGAACCTCACATGAAGCTTGTCGACGATATCTCGGAAGGTCATTCCCTCGCCTTGTAATTTTCTTTGTATGGTTCGCTTTGAGGTATTAAGGAGCTCACTGCACACGCCGAGTTCTAACTTACGCTCGCCGGTGTACGGCCAGAGCGCTGCTATCAATTGTTCCGAATATAAGCTCTGAACCGAGAGCTCAGGCAAAGAAACGCTCTGGGGTTCTATCTCAAGAGGCGTGTAGGCATCCTGTTTAGATAGAGTGATAGAGGTGACTTCGCGTTGAACAAATAACCCCTTGTGGGCAAGTGGGACATGTTTTTCAACTTCATCCACCTCTGCATGCTGCAGGCCCACCGATAAGGGAAGCCACTCATCTCCTAGTATGCGCCGAATGTACTGCACCAAGAACATCAGGCTCTGAAGCTCTAGCCAAATTGCAGTTCCGGAATAGCGCTCAAGATAGTGTTCATCTGTGCTTAGAGTCAAAGTGACCTGCTGTTCAAATCCCTCTTTTTCTATAGAGAGTAAAGACTGAGAGGAGTTGGATTGAAAATTCGCTACGTTGTACTCGAGTATGGAAACCAAGTTGTTACATTGGCTAGAGCTTGGAATCGGCCATAGCTTAGCCAGCTGTTTCATGCTCTCTTCTAGATAAAGAAAGAAGTCTTCACTGTCAGCGTGTTGGTGGAGTTGCTGCATAAAGTGAATGATGGCGTTTTCTGGAATCGCAGGGATAGTCAGTGTTCCGCGCTCAAGAGGAATAGGCAGAAACTCTTGCGCCTTGTGTAGCAAGCTCGATGGAAAGAAGTCTCGTGCGCTCTCTATGATGATGATGGCGCTTTCTACACGAATCAAGGGAAGCTGATTATCTGACACTGAATAGGCTATTGTTTTAAATGATGTTTTCAGTATATCCAGAAATCCTTGTATCTGCTTTTTAATAAAAAAACGCTCGATAGTGAGCTACCGAGCGTTTTGAAGATTAGAACAGACCAGCTAACTTATTCTCTACCACTGGAGTGATGTTAAGACCAATCATGAAGTCAGGACGGGTTCTTTCATCTTTTTCTATGTAGTAGTTAGCCTCAAGACCGAACTTCCAAGGGCGGTTACCTAGAATGACCGTTTTACTTACTTGGAAGTTAAGTGGAATTTCCGCTTGGTCTTCATTCCAGTCATAGCTCAGCGTTGGACTCGATGCGACTGTCCAGCCATTCCCTAGAAGCTCTACCCAACCAATCTGCACCGAGGTGCGGTTGATGTCTTTTGCATTCGGATTGTCAGACTGATTAGACACACCCCATAGATGGTTCGGGAAGAAGATAAAGATACGCTCTTTACTCAACTTACCAAGAAGCATCTCAGGACCTACTGCAAACTGGTCGGCAGTAAAGCCTTCCTGACCTGTTGGCAGTTGAGCAAATACACCAAATGCCATGATGCTGCCTGCCTCTGTCTTAGGGGCATAGGCAAGGTCGAAGCTGATGTCACCGAAGCCACTGTCGTCACCATACTCTCCGGCTTTGTCGTAGTTCATTGAGAAAGGTATCGCAGGGCGGAATAGGATCTTATCGCCGTTATCTAGCGGGAATGGCATTGAAGGTTGGAACAAAACAGTAGAGCTACTACCACCGTCGTCATAGCCGCCATAGTATTGAAATTTAAAGTTCAGGCTCGCTAGAGCCGTGTTTGGGTTCGCCAGTTCCTTTGCCGCTTTATCAGCTAACGCTTTTTTGTCCATCTGCTCTTGGTCCGCCATGGTTGGCAGAGCAATTAGGGATGCAAGCAGTGCGATAGCCGTTGTGGTTTTGCGTAGAATCTTGTTCATCAGTTCGCCCAATCAATCTTTCGAAGTTGAGGCGTAGTTTAATGATCAAAATCACACGCGATGCCCTTTACGCGCCACTATGTTTTTTGGTTTGTAATCTAGATAGCAGAAAAAGGCGGTAAGGGTTTACCGCCATGAGAGGTTTAGTATTTGGTTAGCTCGTTGGCGTGAGTTGCGACGCCTAGGCGGTTCCATGCATTCATCATGGTACAGAGCACGATAAATTGAGATATCTGGATTTCATCAAAGTGAGACTCTAGCGCTTGATAGGTTTCGTCACTGACACCCTTTTCAGTGATGTGTGCCATCTCTTCTACCAATGCCAATATCGAGCGCTCTTTTTCGTTAAACAGCTTGGACTCTTTCCATACTGATAGGGCAAAGATGCGCTCTTGTGTTTCTCCGTGCGCCAACGCTCCCTTGGTATGAACGTGAATACAATAGGCGCAGCCATTGATCTGAGAGGTACGCACACGCACCAGTTCTTCCAGGATAGGATCAAAGCCACACTGCTTAAGATAGGCTTCTACACCGAAGAAAGCTTTGTAGGCAGCGGGCTGATTTTTGTAGATGTTAACGCGGGACATGAGACTTCCTTATCATTCTAATTCCTTGCTAGGTCAAATCCTACACTAGCAAATTAAATCACCAGAGTTAACTGAGCCGATACGCCATAGTTGTCATCGTTGCCAAATTGTCCGGAGATATCAAAGCCAAATACGCCGTATGGCCTAAAGCCGATACCGGCAGTGAACACATCTTCGCTATAGCTAGTCATGCTGTGCATGTAGCCTGCGCGCAGTTGAGCCCATTTCCATAGGTCTGCTTCGGCACCTAGTCTTGCGTATTGGGTTTTGTAGCTCTGCTGCTTGAAGTAGCTACGGGAGTTGAGGTCGATATCGGCAGCTAGGGTGTACCAATTGGTGGAGTAAGCTGTACCGATTTTGTATTCGGGCTTTACCTCGAAGGTTGCACGCTCACCAAGCTGCATATTGGTATCTAGACTGTGAGAGATAAGGTTTCTTGCACTAATTGCTAGGTTCCAATGCTCTTGCACCTGCCAACTTGCGCCAAGATCAATATTGAAGGTGGTCTTAGATTCTAAGTCATCAAAGAAATCAGCATCGTCGATGTCATCCTCGGTTAGACGCTCTCTAAAGTAGGTGGTGTATATCTGCTGAACCTTAGGGGAGGCGCCAAAGCTCATATCTTGACCCCAGAGCTCTATGTTTTTAGCAAAGGTGAAACCATAGTCGAGCGTACCGCCGATAAGGCCAGTTGCGGTTGATTCAACCTCATCATCAGGACTGGTGTTATCAAGGTCGTTGTCGTCGATATCTGCAGTGGCGAGCATTGTCGCATGGGTGGAAACAAAGAAGTTAGTGTTCACAAACTTATTGGGGATAGCGAAAACCATACCAGCTGAGGCATCTGCTGTGATGTCCCCATTATTAAGATCCTGAAGTGCACGTCTCCATGCATTACGAGCTTCAATACTTCCTGGATTATCTATCCAGTCGTCTTCTGCATCGAAGTAGGTATCTAGCTTGTCCAACACGCCTTCCCCGTCATGAACCGAGGCGGTAACTGTTGGCAAGATCATGCCAAAGTTGTGCTCAGATTCGCCTTTTGCCGCTAGGGCAGGGTTGTGAAAGCTTGCTGACATAAAGTTGGCGGAGGCGACACCTGTTCCGCCCATGGCAACGCTGCGCGAGTCGGCAAGTGTAGGTGTTGAGAGTAGTAGTGAAATTGCCGAAAGCGGGATTCCTTGCTTAACTAAGTTCATGATATTCCTGTCATCAATGTATTTACCGTCTAATATTCTATATGCGTTATATTTGGTCGGAATAACATGGAAATTTTTAGCAACTTAAGCTAACAAGCTGTTACTTTTTAATCAGAAAACGTCTACAATTCTGCCGTTTTCATATCCCTGAGTTATTTAATGTCCTTATCAAAGAAGATCTTGCTAGCACTGTTCCCACTCTTTTTACTATTAGTGGGTGTGCTTGCGTGGCTTCAAATTAAGTATATTTATCCGGTATTTACCCAGTTAGAACAAGACTCTGCCATCAAGAACTTCGAGCGAGTAGTCTCTCGCTTTAATGAAGACTCTCAGACCCTAGATAAATTGAACCGAGACTGGGCGTCTTGGGATGACACCTATGCCTTTGTGCAAGGCCAAAATACCAACTATGAAAAGGCAAACCTAGGTGTTGAGTCGTTTAAGAATGGTGACTTCGATTTTTTGATGTTCTTTAACACCCGCGAGGAGTTGGTTTGGCACGGTATTTACAGTGAGACGGCGGACAATGTAGTTAAGAACAAAGATCTAGTGGATCAGACCATAGGTCAGCTTTCTCGTAAGTACGGTACAGACTCCTTCATGCCGAATACTCTAGACGGTAACTTCATGGGGCTGTTGGTAGTAAATGAGCGTCCGGTCTTGTTCTCTATCAGACCAATTCTTAAATCTAATAATCAGGGACCGATAATGGGTTATCTGATCCGCGGCAAACGCATAGATAGAGGCCTTATAACGGATTATATGAAGCAGACACAGGTGAGGTTTAAGCTCACTGCGGTGGAAAACGCAAATAAAGAGATCACGCCAGACCTTATGGTTGAGGTGATGGACGCACAGACTTTAGAGGTATCCCGTTATATCTACAGCAATGGTGTGCCGATTATATTGCTGGAATCCTACTACCCGAGAAATATAAGTCTGCAGGGTAAATTAGCAGTGCAAACCGCACTTATTGCTTCGGTTATCTTGGGCGTACTTTTGCTGGTGGTGCAGTGGTATGTTCTGCAAGTGGTTGTATTGGCTCCAATTTCTAAATTAAAAGAAACAGCTTCTTCAATCACTGAGAATCAGAACTATCGTCAGCGCACCAGTATTGAAACCAAGGATGAGATTGGTGGGTTGTCACTACAGCTGAACAATATGCTAGATGCCATCGAGACTCGAGAAGAGAAACTTCAAGAGGCTATGCGCGAGCTTAAACACCTTTCCGTGACAGACTCGCTAACAAAGATCCCTAACAGACTGCGCTTTGACTCAGCTTCTCGCACTGAGTGGCGTCGCATGAGTCGTGACAGAATGCCACTTTCTATCATTATGTGCGATGTGGACTATTTTAAGCAGTACAACGATTACTACGGTCATATTGGTGGTGATGACTGCTTGGTAACAATCGCTAATGCCTTGGCGAAGAGCGTGGCGCGTCCCGCGGATTTGGTGGCACGTTATGGCGGCGAAGAGTTTGTTTTGCTGTTGCCAAACACAGATATCAAGGGTGCTGAATTTATTGCTGAAAAGGTGATGAATAAGATAGCTGAGCTTAATATCGCTCACTCCAAGAGTGATGTTGCTGATCACGTGACCGTGAGTATGGGGATTTCGTCTGTCATTCCCAACTCGGGTAAGTCTCTGCGCCAGTTGCTGACTCATGCTGATGATGCCCTATATGAGGCCAAACTGACCGGTCGTAATCGCTATGTATCAGTGCGATATTAACAGTCTGAAGTCGAGGTCTCTCTAGCCTGTTTTGGGAGCATTACAGTTGCCAGAAGGACTGCGCCCATAGTCAGACCTAGTATCAGATAAAAGATCCCAAGTTCGGTTTTGTCTGATACCCAAGTACCTACCAAGTAGCTACCAAAAAAGCCTGCTAAACACATCTGAATCGAGCCTGCTAGCGCAGATACTGAGCCCGCATCTTTCTTATGTGGCTTGAGTAACAAGCTTATTGAGAGCGGGAAAGAGACTCCTTGCGCCACTGCTATCCAAGTGAAGGACCACACTAGGTTGAACACAGTGAACGGCGCAAATAGGAGCCATAAGCCCGCAAAGAAGAACATAGCTATGCTCAATCCAATCAACTGATAGGTTCCGAAACGGCGGTTGAGGGTGTTAAGTAAGATGCTACCCATCATCAAACCCGCCGATGGGATAATCATCACCACACCATAATCAGCGGCTGTCATACCCAGCTGTTGCTGCATCAAATATGGCATCAGTGACAAAGACACCACGGCAGCCAGATAACTTAACCAGTTATATGAGGCGCTAGAGATAACCTGCGGATTTTGGATAAGCTCAACATATTTCTTGAGCACGTTGCTGAGCTTAAAGCTACTTTTGGCATAGGGTAGGGTTTCTGGAAGTATGTACCAGCCCACCGCAAAGGTCGCAAGAAGATAGATTAAGACAAAGGTGAAGACCGCTTCCCAATGGATATGGAAGGCTATCCAACCACCAAATACCGGAGATATGATCGGCATGATAGAGGCGGTAATGGCGAGGTATGAGAGCGCCTTGGTGAGCTGACTACCATCGTAGCTATCGCGCAAGATGCTGCGCCCGAGCACTGACGCGCTACCTGCACCTAAGCCCTGTAGTAGTCTGCCCGATTCCAAGGCAATTAGGTTATCGGTAAAGCAAATACAAAGCAGGGTACCGCTTATGTAGACTGCCTGACCCATGAGAAATACTGGACGCCTGCCGATGGCGTCAGAGAGCGGACCATAGAACAGCTGTGATAAACCAAAACCAACCAAGAAAAGGGTGACGATAGATTGAAGGTCGGATTTGCTGACACCAAGGTCTGCGCTGATAAGGGGAAGAGAAGGTAAGTAAATACTTACACCTACTTGCCCTGTGGCGATAACCAGCATGGCAAGCATTAATGGGATGAGATTCATTTGAGACTTTTTATTCATGAATTGAATTTTATGTTGAAAATCATCGGATGATAATTGACCATTGAGGAACTAGATTGTTTCCATTTAGGAATTAATATGGATTGGATACAGAGTATTCGTAGCTATGTGATGGTAGTGGAGGAGGGAAGCTTTAACGGAGCAGCCCGCAGATTGTCCACCACCAGCTCAGCAGTTAGTAAGCGCGTACATTGGATAGAGGAGAAGATTGGCGTACAACTTCTCAAGCGCACAACACGCAGTGTCACCCAGACAGAGGCTGGCGCTCTTTTCTACAAACGTATGAAGCAATCGTTAGACAGCTTTCAGTCCATCATCGATGAAACCCGCTCGGTAAACGAGTCCCCAGTAGGGCTACTGAAGATAGGTGCAACCCTAGCGGTAGGCTCTAAGTTCCTGCTGCATTATATCGATGGATTCTTGCAACGTTATCCTGATATCCGTATTCAGCTCACCACCACCATTCCAGGCCAACTTCCCGAGATGAAGTTAGACCTTTTCATCAGTCGAGAGCTCGAGCAGTTCAACTCACTCAGTTTTCGTTCCAAGCTTTTATTCGAAGACAGGTTTCGCTTTTACGCCTCGCCGCAATATCTTGAGCAACATGGCGAGCCAAAATCGGTTGAGGAACTGCAACAGCACAACATCTTGATCTTCGGTGAGCAGCTTCAGCGGGAGTTCACCCTAGCCTCGGGCAAGCGTATTTCGGTATCGGGTAATTTTGCGACCACTAACCCAGAGGCTCTATTCCACGCAGGGAAGAATGGTATGGGGATATTGCCAACTAACTCAGTGATGATCCAGCAAGAGCTGCAACAGGGCGCATTAGTCCCTATCTTGCCAGAGGTGTATGCGCGAGATACTACCGTGTATGCCTACTATCCGAAGCTGGATTATGAGCACACGCGTACGCGGTTGTTTTTGGATTACCTTGTGGAGCAGATTGCTGAGGAGAAGCGGGTTAAGGATTGATGAGAATTGGTGTAGTGCAGTTGTTGGGAAGATCCCGGATAGTTGTTTCACAACTTCCGGGATGACTTCTTAATACTTGTTATTCAGTTAGTTAGTGTTAAAAACACCCGTCATACCGGAAGCCATAGGCTATCCGGTATCTAATGTGGTGCTGTAGTCATGAAGATCCCAGATCATTGCTTTGCAATTTCTGGAACGACAAGAGGGTATGTGCAGACTGCCCCAGTGAAATCACTTCACCGAAGCTGTTTGCATCTCACTTTCTGGTTGCTTCTGCACCTCTCGCCACCACGCATATTGTGCACTCGCCGGAATATCCTGCACTGGCATCATCTGGCCGAATATCGGGGTAACCAACTGCACGTTACGTGATTGTGCTGCGCTTAGTGCGCGGTCTAGGGGCTCAAACCAGTCGTGTACTGATAGGTCAAAGGTCGAGTTATGGATAGGCAGCATAGCCTTACCCTTGAGGTCAATGTGCGCCTGTACGCTTTGTTCTGGCATCATGTGGATTTGGCTCCACGCCTCTGAATACGCCCCAGTTTCCATCATGGTTAGATCAAATGGGCCGTATTTTTCGCCGATTGCTTTAAATCCAGAGAAGTAGCCTGAGTCACCACTGAAATACAGGTTCGCCTGTTCGCCTTTGATTACCCAACTTGCCCATAAAGTGCTGTCTTTGTCGAATAGACCACGACCAGAGAAGTGCTGAGTTGGTGTTGCCGCAAATAGGATAGAGTCGATCTGCTTCTCTTCCCACCAGTCCAGTTCTATCACCTTGTGCTCAGATACACCCCAATCGGTTAGGATCTTGGCAATTTTTAGCGGTACAAGGAAGTGATCTACCTTGTGATGCAGTGCTTTGATCGCCCCTTTATCTAAGTGATCATAATGGTCGTGACTGATTACCACCATGTCGATATGAGGCAGATCTTGCAAAGAGATCGCGGCATCTTGGAAGCGTTTTGGACCTGCCCACTGCACTGGTGAGGCGCGATCGCTAAACACGGGATCGGTAAGGATAGTTTTTCCATCGAGACGGATCAGCATGGTGCTGTGGCCCAGGCGGGCAACCGATGCCTGTTTGGTGTTTTCGATCTGCTCAGCGGTGAGCGTCATGCTAGGTAGCGGTTCGGTAGGTACAGGCTCGGTACGTGTGGTAGTGAAGTATGCCTTCATTGCACCGTAGATATCGCCCATCCCTGTGCTATAAGAGATTTCACTATTTTGAAACTTGCCATCAATCTGCTTTGATTCGAAGATTTCTGCTTGTAGTGGTGTCGCTGACATAAGAACCGCTCCTAACACGATATGTTTCATCACACTTACTCTCATAAAGTAAACTATACAGTGTAGTTTACATGCGAATTTCAAAAAGTAAACTAAGTAGTGTACTATTTTGGTATTGCTTAGTTCAGAGAGTGGTTAACTTGTTGAACATTAAGCCGTAATTTTGAACAATTATTTTTAAACTGATCTTAAGGTCACCCTCAACGATTAAGTTTGAATGACCATAGCGTTGAAGAAATATGAAGAAGACTCGAAGTGAATTAAAGCGAGAAGCTATCCTGGTTGCAGCCAAGCAAGCCTTTCTAGAATCAGGGGTTGCAGGTACCAGTATGGATAAGCTTGCAAGTCTAGCCAATGTTTCAAAGCGCACCGTATATAACCATTTCAGCAGCAAAGAAGAACTGGTGATAGAGCTTATTAGCTCACTATGGCGTGAAGCGGTTCAGCAGATAGATGTGACTTTTCACCCTGAACAAAGCCTGCATGACCAGTTCGAGAAGATACTGCTCGCGGAACTAAATGCCAGTTGCTCACCAGACTATATAGAGATAGCTCGAGTTATCTTTGGACACTACCTTTTCTCGCCAGAAGAGCTCAGAAAACAGGTAGACAAGTTCTCTAAGAAAGAGAGTGCGATAGCAAGTTGGATAAAAGCGGCTGTAGAGCATGGTTCTATCAAAGAGTGCGATATTGAGCTATTTACTGAGCAAAGCTACACATTAATTAAGGGAGTTTATTTTTGGCCACTTTTGGCTGGAATGCGTGATTTCCCTAGCCAAAAAGAGAAAGATGTACACGTTAAAAATAGCGTAGACTTGTTGCTAACCTATTATAAAGCATAGGTTTTCGAAGAAATTTAATTCATAGTAACTAGAATGAATATCCCTGTGTATTTAAATTTTTACATCTCATGTAAAATCAAATTTAATACTATCTATTGCCTTTTAAATAAAAAAGTGATTGCAACTCACGTTTTTCTTAGTTAAGTTGCACTCACTAGGCAAAATTATATAAGCCATGTAGCACTGCTTTTTAGCTAAAGCCCTGTTTAATTATTCTGCTACATGCATCAAAGCAAGGATTATTCGCTATGTATCAAACCGATGACGTACGTATCAACAAGGTAAAAGAACTACTTCCGCCAATCGCAATTTTGGAGCGTTTCCCAACATCTGAAACAGCGGCGGCAACCACCTTTAATGCTCGTACTGCTATCCACAATATTCTGAACGACAAGGACGACCGTCTATTAGTGATCGTAGGTCCTTGCTCAATTCATGACCCAGAAGCTGCTCTAGAGTACGGCAAGCGCCTTAAAGCACTGCGTGATGAGCTAAGCGATAACCTTGAAGTAGTAATGCGTGTTTACTTCGAGAAGCCACGTACTACAGTGGGTTGGAAAGGTCTGATCAACGACCCTTACCTAGATAACACCTTTAAGCTAAACGATGGTCTTCGTCTTGGTCGTAAGCTTCTTCTTGATCTTACTGATATGGGGCTACCAACAGCGGGTGAGTTCCTAGATATGATCACTCCACAGTATGTGGGTGACCTGATCAGCTGGGGTGCAATCGGTGCGCGTACTACTGAATCTCAGGTTCACCGTGAGCTAGCATCTGGCGTATCTTGCCCAGTTGGCTTCAAGAATGGTACCGACGGCAATATCAAGATCGCATCGGATGCAATCCGCTCTGCTGAATCTTCGCACCACTTCCTATCTGTAACCAAATACGGCCACTCAGCTATCGTAGAAACTGGCGGTAACCCAGATTGTCACCTTATCCTGCGTGGTGGTAAAGAGCCGAACTACAGCGCAGAACACGTTGCTGATGTTAAGTCAAAGCTAGATGCATCTGGCCTTCCTCAGAAGGTGATGATCGATTTCAGTCACGCTAACAGCTCTAAGCAGTTCCAGCGTCAAATGAACGTGTGTGAAGACGTTTCAGGTCAAATCGAAGGCGGTGAAAAGGCTATCTTTGGTGTAATGATCGAATCTCACCTTGTTGAAGGTCGCCAAGACCTAGTTGAGGGTGAAGAGCTAACCTATGGTCAATCTATTACCGATGCATGTATCGGTTGGGAAGACACCGAAACAGCTCTACGTCAGCTTGCTAAAGCGGTGGAAGCACGTCGCAACGCTTAATTGCTAGCACAACTTTTTAGAAGCCCTCGACCTAGTCGGGGGCTTTTTTGTAATTGCTATAAGGCATTGAATAACAGATAAAAAAAGACTCTCCAGTGGAGAGTCAAGGGCAGTTACGTAGTGCTTGTTAGCTACTTGTTAAAACTCACTTGCTCTAACATTTGTACTAATTCGTCTTCTGTTTGAGGCTCTTTCGACAGGTTGATCTCAGGGGAAGAGCCACCTCTTAGAACGTACGCCTTGGTACCGCAGTGATCATAGTGATACCAAAGTCCATTCACGCACACGTCTGTGTAACATCTTGGGTCTTGTTTCAGTTTCATGTGCATCTCCTGTTGCTTTACATTTCCTTAACAACACAAACCTTACCTCTGCTCGAAAGAATGAAAAATGATCGAGATCAATTTTGTTTCGGTTTTGTTGTTTTTATGTAAATAAAGAAAAATCCCGAGGGGACAGCCTCGGGATTGGAGAAAAGGGTCATCTTCGTAGTGCCAACTGACAGAGATATTGACCTGTTTTACGTTCTAGTTGTTTTGACGTCTTTACAACGTCTCTAAAGTCTAGCTTATTTAAACCGTACGAGCTGACTATAAACCGTAAATATTTGAATTAGGTCAATTTTTCCCATGTAACTAGAATTTGTAGTACACATTGGTGTTAATCATATAACCATCAACCGACACTCCGTTGTTCTCTTCATCGTAGAGGGATTGCCACTCAAGAGCGAAGATAAATGGAGTCTGATTGCGGAACGATACACCCAAACCATACACAAAATCTGAGTCTGACTCAGTGCTGCTGATGTAGTTGGCTTCTGTATTACCGTAACCAAGGATGAGATAAGGTTTGATCGCCGGCGTTGCTGGCCAGATAACCCTTACTAGAGCTGAATAGTGGTATTTGACCTGAACTTCATCGTCAGTGGTGCCACCATATCCTCTTATTTCAGCGGCGAGGTAGTCCCAGAACTGATATCCGAGAATGCCACCCACTAGAACGTCATGGGAGTCGCCTATCATGGAGTTGTCGAAGTTTGCGAAGCCGACGCCTAATCCGAAGTAAACTCCGTCATCGTCGTACACACCTGCGGCGTGAGAGGAAGGTGAGAAAGCGTAGCCTGCAACCACTGCGGTTAATGCGATAAGAGAATTGCGCATAATCCAAGTCCCTTTTATTTTTATGTTGATTGAGCTTTTTGGGTACCTAAATCGCGACTACTTTAATCGACTCAAGTACCGAATACATGCTTAAGCATAGCTCAAAGCATAAAATCGATAGGATTTTGAATATTATTCACAGGGGAGTAAAAGAAA
Organism: Vibrio ishigakensis; assembly: GCF_024347675.1. Taxonomy (NCBI): domain Bacteria; kingdom Pseudomonadati; phylum Pseudomonadota; class Gammaproteobacteria; order Vibrionales; family Vibrionaceae; genus Vibrio; species Vibrio ishigakensis. The sequence continues at coordinate 589,529 of NZ_AP024882.1, forward strand.
GTCGAGGCAATTTATTACCTCGACTGGACAATCAAGCGGCGACTCCAAGGCGTTCAAATTTGATGCCATCGACCATTACAGGCCAGCCCGATTCAGCGTACTCCTTGGCAAGTGCAAGAGCCATATCGCGAGAAATGGTCACTGTGGTCCATTTACCAATGCCAAGTGGCTTATAAGCCAATTCTGCTTTGATCATTTTAATATCCTTATTACTGGGTGGTGCTCCCCAAGCGTGCTCCCTTGCATTGCTTGGTTTGTAGCGATTATCCCTAAGCAGGATAGAAAAACCATTCAAATAGGCTCGAATAATATTCTTATTAGCTCGTTATTGTCATAGTTTTAACTAGGTATATATAGAATTGTATATGGTATGCCCTCTGTGAATACTTAACGCTTTGGTGTGTCCATAGAAGGTTATGAATGTTTGTTTTAGTTGCCGATCTTTAGGCAAGGTTATTCTCATTTATTTGAAACCATCAGCCGGGCATTTTCTTCATATTGAGAGTGATTTTAAGCCACTAGTTATGGTAATTATTTGAGTAACCTTGTTGATGAAATGAGAGAATAACGACGGTTTACACTTTGTCTTTTGCGCCTAGCTAACGGTTGTGGGAGGCTAAATAAAAAATGTGTACCATTCGCACTTCATAAACAGTTAAATGTGTTTTAGTGGCAACTGAGCTTCAGGTTGTGTGTTTTTCAAAAACGGTTTCGCAATTTCACGGCGGTGGTTAATGGATGTAAAAAATGCTTCCCAGAAAGCGTATCAATATGCAGGCCCAAACCTAACACTGGTCGGTTGGATGGGTTTCGTTGGCTTTCCCATTTACTACATCACTTGGACCTACCTGTTCCCACAGCCCTATGAAAGCCTAGCGCTGAGAGTATTCTGTTCGTTACTGTTTCTAGGAGTTGTTCTGAGGGATAAGCTCGCGAGCCCTTGGAAAAAGCATTTCCATATTTATTACCAGATAGTCATAACCCTGTGTCTGCCCTTCTTCTTTTTCTACATGCTGATAATGAATGATTGGTCGACGATCTGGCTACTCTCCTATATGTCCGCCATTTTCCTGCATGTATTGCTGGTTCATGTGACCTGGCTGCTGTTTGCTCAGGGGATAGTTGGTGTCTTACTGGCAATAGCAATGACTTGGTTGTCTGGAGATCTGGCGGGAAATAGCGCCTTTGAATGGGCGTATGTCCCTATCTTCTTATTTGTGTATGTGTTTGGCAGTGCTTTTTATGTGCGTAATCAGAATCAGCATGAGGGCAGGGTTGCGTTAACTAAAACCCTCGGGGCAGGAATTGCACACGAGATGCGAAACCCCTTGGCGACGCTGTCTGCTGCAGTAGATGTATTTCAATCTCTTATCCCTAAACCAGACGGGAAAGACCTCACCACCTATCAGATTTCTGCATCCGAAGCTGAGCAACTGTTGCAAACCACTGAATTTGCTAAGAATTCAATCCAAGGTGGGCGAGAGGCCATCGACCTCTTATTGACATCCATAGACGAAAGTGAAATCTCCTGTGCGTCCTTTCAGTACTATTCCGCAAAGGATGTGGTGGAAAATGCCATTGAGAGCTTTGGCTACCAGCAGCCTCATTCAAAAGGCAACACCTCTTTATCTGTTTCTGGTGATTTTGAGTTTTTAGGTAGTGATGTATTACTGCGTTATGTGCTGTTTAATTTGCTGAAGAATGCGTATCAGCACGGTGTAGCCGATGGGCAGGAACTTCAAATCCAGGTTTCCATTGTGCCGTCGGAGCACGAAAACAGACTGGTTGTCACAGATAACGGCAAAGGCATGCCTCAAGAGGTAGTAGAGCGAATCTTTGATGACTTTTTCTCAACTGGGGGACAGAGCAACTCCGGTCTTGGACTACCGTTTTGTCAAAAGGTGATTCGCGCATTTGAGGGGAACATTCGATGTGAATCGCAGCTAGGTCAGGGCACGAGTTTTATCATCACAGTACCAAGGGTTGATTCTCAAGCGATCAAAAACCTTCAGCAGCAAGTACTTGGTTGTAAAACAGTGCATCTGGTCAGTGATGATAAATCACAGATACATTCGGTGCACAAGGTTGCAAGAAATATTGGTGTTAGCATTGAGACGCTGGATATTAATGCTTTGTTAGGCAATAAAAAGATTAAATCCGACCTGATTTTGATTGATAGCGATTGCTTAGAATTGCACCAAATCAAACAGTTAAGTGCAGTACCAAGGTTATCGAATACGGCGGTGTTGTCTAAGCATGAGCACGCTGGCATTGAGCTACTTTGGAGCAGCTATCCTAGATGGTCACAAGCCTCTGAGTTTATGTTGATAAATATGCTGTTGGGCAAACTTTCTAGTGACACGCAAGAGGTGCGCCCAACTAGTGCCAAGAAGTCTTATGCGGGCAGAACGGTTATGGTGGTGGATGACAACGATTCTCTGCGCATGCTGACATCGATTATTCTGCAGAAGCAGGGCTTTGAGGTTATCCAGAGCAATAGCGGCAGAAAAGCAATCTTGGCGCTGGAAGAGAACCAGATTGACTTAATTCTGATGGACGTGGATATGCCTGACATGAATGGCCTCGAAGCAACGGCAACAATCAGAAATTCACAGCGAGAGTTTTCGCACATACCGATTATCGCTCATACAGGGGATATCTCAGCGGATGCTGTGAATAATATAAAGCTCAGTGGTATGCATGATCATCTGCGCAAGCCTGCAAGCCAAGATGCATTGTTGGAGAAGATCTCCGACTGGATCTAATGACTCTCCGGCCAGTAAGCCGGAGAGTCACGATACGCTTAAATAAACTCCAACTCAGGGTTGTCATAGGCTAACTGACACACAGTTAGAATGTCGTCTATGTCTTGTTGATCCAAGTCGGCACAAAGTGAAAAACGAATGATGTTGCTGTTTTTGGTCGTCGCTGGTCGGCAAAAAACAGAGCCAAATATATTGTTATCTTCGAGAAAATCCCGCACACGCTCAGTATTCCTCTCATTGCCACATTCGAGCGCGACGATCTGTGATTGGCTACGAACCTTGAACCCAATACTCTTTAAACCCTTTCTAAGGGTTTGAGCATGACTAAACAATCGCTTTCGCTTGGTCTCGGCTAGCCGTATTTCTTCTAAAGTTGTATCCAGTCTGGCAATCTCGGAGGGAAGCATCGCTGAGCTAAATATTGCGGGAAAAGAGACGAAAGGCAGAGTTTGCGATATTTTCTTTGAGCCAAGGATAGCCCCCGCTCTGTATGCAAAAGTCTTAGCAAGACTCACGGTAATAAAATCCACCTGATGACTCAACCCAAGCTGTTTAACCAGTCCGGCACCTTGCGGTCCATGAGTACCCAGCGAATGTGATTCATCGACGACAAGGGCACACTCCGAGGTTTGTGCTATGTCGCAGATAGTTTCTAAAGGAGCAAGCGTACCTATAGTGCTGTAGACCGAGTCTACCAATATGATCCCTTTCCCATAGCGAGCGATCAGTTTGCGCAGATGATTGGTATTGTTGTGCATAAATGGATGTATATCGGCACCGGCTATTTTGGCTCCTTCCCATAGAGACATATGCGCGAAGAAGTCGATATAAACGGGAACCCCCTCTGCACAGATGGTTTGAAGCAAGCCTATGTTAGCGGCCCATCCTGATTGAGCCAGTAGGCAACTCTCCATCCCCATGAACTGGGCAAGTTCGGTTTCAAATTCAGGTTTAACCAATTCATCCTGTTGAAAGATGGCCGACATAACGACGTTATCATCATTCGCGGAAATAGCTCTTTGGTGGGCTCTTTGAATCTGGATATTTTGAGACAGAGACAAATAGTCATTGCTCTGCAACACAATGGCATCAGTAGTCGGTATTTTCCCTTGAACAAGGTGTTTTTTGTTCAAGTTACTCTCAATCCTATCTTGGAGGAAAAAGTCCAAGCGGTCTTCGATGAATCGGGGAAGTGATTTTTTAGGTGTATTAGCGTTCATACTCAGTTCTCTTTGTAATACTGAAAAAAACGCCAGCGCTGACTCTGTTTATCTTGCTGATTTTGTGCAGATAGTCACTAATAAATGTAGATTATTTAGAGTGTGCTTAGAAAAGTGTCCTCAGACAGGGGAAAGTGTTAGAACTCTCGAATGAGGAATTGATATTTTGGCTACCGAAGATTGTGTTCTATGACACGTAAAAAAAGAGCCGAGGCTATCAACCTCGGCTCTTCCTGTAATTGGCTTGGATTAAGCGCCAGTCTGCTGGAAGTCGTACACAGAGCCTAGATTTAGGATCTGGGTTAGCTCGTCCAGAGCGGCTTGGCTTTCACGCACTAGGCTTGGGTCGATCAAATCTTTGGCGTGGATCTCATCACGGTAGTGACGGTCGACCCACAGGTTCAGCGTCTCGAATAGGCTGTCATTCATGAGAACAGATGGATTCATCGCTGCTCGCTCTTGCTCAGAAAGAACAACACGCAGGCGCAGACAAGCAGGGCCACCACCGTTTTGCATGCTCTGTTTCAAGTCAAAGCACAGCAGTTTGTCGACGCCTTTTTTGCTGGTAATAAGGCTCTGTAGGTAGTCGTTTACGCGACTGTTCTCTTCACACTCACGTGGCACCACAAGGGTGGTTTCACCTGATGGTAGGGTTAGAAGTTGGCTGTTGAACAGATAGCTAGCAACAGCGTCTTGCACTGAAACCGATGCAGTTGGTACTTCGATGATCTTCATCTCTTTACCTAGCGCCTGGTTCAGATCTTGATATACCGATTCTTTGTTTAGGAATGCTTGTTCGTGGCAGAACAGCACATCACGGTTGCCTACAGCGATAACGTCGTTGTGGAATACACCCGCGTCAATCACATCTGGACATTGCTGAGCATACACAACCTTCTTATCAGCTAGGCCGTGGGTACGAGCGATAGCACTACTCGCTTCAAAGGTTTGGCGTGCAGGGAAGCGTTGTGGCTTAGGTGCATTATTATCAAATGCGGTTTCACCATAAACAAAGAAGCCTACGCCGTGATCGCCGTACTCATTACAGAAACGGGTGTGGTTAGCCGCGCCTTCATCACCAAAGTAGCTGCTCATTGGTAGGGCCTTGTGGTGAGCAAAGTGTTTCTCATCAGCAAACATCGCCTTTAGGATGCGACCCGTTTGTTCATGTTCGATTGAGCGGTGGAACTTGTTGACTAGGTTGGCAGGAGTGAAATGTAGGCGACCGTCCTCTGTATCCGCACTTGGGGATACGGTAGCAGCGTTTGCCGTCCACATGCTCGATGCTGAGCTACAAGCCGCTAAAAGCGCTGGAGAGTGCTCTGCTGCTTTCTTGAGTACGTTCGCATCATCACCACTGAAACCAAGCTCACGCAGTTTGCCAAGGTCTGGGCGAGATAGTGGTGCAATCACGCCTTGGGTCATACCAAGGTCGTGCAGTGATTTCATCTTCTTCAAACCTTCTTTCGCCGCAAGCTTAGGTTTTGAAGGTCGAGTCTTGTTGTTCAGCGAAGCTAGGTTACCGCCAGATAGGCCAGCGTAGTTATGGGTTGGGCCCACTAGGCCATCAAAATTCGCTTCTACGTGCGACTTAGTGTTGCTCATTGTAACTCCTTAGACAGTTATTGGGTCACACTTATTCAGCTTCGGCTGAAGAGTTAAACAGTGGTGCAATAGGGGCTAGGTCGCCCTCGGCTAGCTGAAGCACATCCGCAACCTTAGAGGTAATGTGTAGGTTGCCGTTGATGACTTCTGCTTCGCGAGTTGCGATAGCGCGGAATTCTTTCAACTTACCGTTACTTAGCATAAATGGGTTGCTAGTGTGCAGCTTGCGCTCATCATCGATCACAACGGTTAAGGTTTGCTGCTCACGTACCGCACGAATATCGCCCACTTGCGCTTCTAGCATAGGGCCCGCATCGAAGATATCGACGTAGTGGTTAAAGCGAAAGCCTTCTGATTCGAGTAGCTTGCGAGCTGGTAGCGTGTGTGGGTGGGTGTGACCAATCACCTCTTGCGCAGATTCTGGCAACAGGTTGGTATAAATCGGGTTCTTTGGCATTAGCTCGGCGATGAACACCTTGTCGTGCATCGAAAGCTTGTCTGCGGTTGCAAAGTCTAGGTTAAAGAAGTGGCGACCTAGACCCTCCCAGAATGGTGAGTTGCCTTCTTCGTCACTAAAACCGCGCATCTCTGCGATAACTGTGGAGTCGAATCTCTGTTGGTTTTGACCCATAAACAGGAAACGGCTTTTCGAAAGCAGGTGACCGTTGAAGTTCTTGCGCGCCTCAGGAAGTAAGAACAGGGTGCACATCTCACTGCAACCTGTGTGGAAGTTGCTTAGGCTTAGGGTTTGTACCTTGCTGTACACATCAAGCTCACGAGAAGCGTGTACTGTGGTATCTAGGTGATAGCTGTAGAAAGGTTCACTCAGACCAACGCCTGCCGCGATTGCACAGGTACCAACAAGCTTGTTTTGCTCTAGGTCTTCGGCAACAAATAGATAGTAACCATCGTCTAGTGGCTCACCGTCGGCGAAGGCTGCACAGCCAGAGCTGATCATGTCTTCGATACGCTTTGGACAATCCTGCATCGAGGTAAAGCCCGTGCCGGTTTCTTTTGCCAGTGCCGCTAATCCTTCGCGGTCGTTCTCTGTGATAGGTCGTACTATCAGCATCGTCCCTAAATCCTTTTTGAAAAATCCTTTTCTTCAAAATACAGACTTAGACTGGCCGATCAAGCGCTACAAAAGGTCATAAATGGAGGATTTGTGCACGTCCATCATCATTTATGCAGTTATATAACTTAAGTATGCAGAGATTTTCAAATTAACTGGTTGATGAGGGGAGCGGAGAGTGATTATTTATGGATTTGAAAAAATACGACAAAATTTGAGTGTGGATTTCAATATTTGTGATTGGATGCACTGTTTTAAAATCCAGTGTGCCATAGGTGAGGCTGATAAATGACCGCCCAAGACTCGGGCGGTCAATGATTTAGAGGACTAGTTTTCTACCTGTTCACCGATGAAACCACCGGTTTGGTGTGCCCAAAGTTGAGCGTAGATGCCCTTGTTATTGATCAGCTCCTGATGGGTGCCTTGTTCAACGATATGGCCCTTATCGAGCACTATCAATCTATCCATGGCAGCGATAGTCGATAAGCGGTGCGCGATAGCGATTACCGTCTTACCTTCCATCAATTGATTGAGCGATTCTTGGATGGCTGCCTCAACCTCTGAATCGAGTGCCGAGGTGGCTTCATCCAGTACCAGAATTGGCGCATCTTTCAGTAGCACACGTGAGATAGCGATACGCTGTCTCTGACCACCGGAGAGTTTCACCCCGCGCTCACCTACTTGAGCATCGTAGCCAACGTTACCGAACGGGTCGGTTAGGGTTTCGATAAACTCGTGGGCGTGTGCCTGAGTGGTGGCCGCAATTAACTCTTCCTCTGATGCGTCAGGATTGCCATACAGTATGTTGTCACGGATAGAGCGGTGCAGTAGCGAGGTGTCCTGAGTCACCATACCTATCTTGCTACGTAGGGAATCCTGAGTGACATCTGAGATAGTCTGACCATCGATCTGGATCTTACCGCCTTCTACATCGTGGAAACGCAGCAGCAGGTTCACGAGTGTTGATTTACCCGCACCAGAACGTCCAACAAGACCTACCTTTTCACCTGGCTTAATATCTAAGCTTAGGTTGCTGATCACGCCCTTGTTTTCACCATAGTGGAAGCTAACATCATCAAACTTGATGCCACCTTTCTCTACCTTGATAGGCTCGGCGCCTTTTTTGTCTTGGATATCTACTGGCTTAGATAGGGTAGACATACCGTCCACTGTGGTACCTAGGTTCTCAAATAACGCACCTACTTCCCACATGATCCACATCGACATACCGTTTAAGCGAAGTGCCAAACTGATGGCAATGGCGATAGCACCAACGCTAACTGCGCTGTCCATCCACAGCACGATAGAGATAGTAGCGATGGCGAACACCAACACATAGTTCACTATCTCTACGCTGACGTTAAAGCCAGTAACCAAGCGCATCTGGCGGTAAACCGTATCTAGAAAGCCCTCCATACCTTCTTCGGCATATTGGGTTTCACGCTTGCTGTGAGAGAACAGCTTAACGGTAGCGATATTGGTGTAGCTATCAACGATGCGGCCTGTCATTGTCGAACGTGCATCTGCTTGTTCCGAAGAAACCTTCTTCAGCTTAGGTACGAAGTAGATCTGAATGCCGATATAGGCAAGGAGCCAAACCAGCATAGGCAGCATCAAGCGATAATCCGCCTGTGCCAGCAGAACGATGATAGAAGTGAAGTAGACAGAGACATACACGAATACATCCAGCGTCTTCATCACTGTCTCACGTACCGATAGCGAGGTCTGCATTACCTTAGTCGCAATACGCCCTGCAAAGTCGTCTTGATAGAAAGAGAGGCTTTGTTTCAACAGGTAGCGGTGTGCTAGCCAGCGGATCGACATAGGGTAGTTGCCCAATAGCGTCTGGTGCTGAATAAGCGAGTGGGCCACTACCAACAAAGGCATAACGATAAGTAGCAAAACACCATAAAAAATCAGGGTGCTTGAGTTGTCAGCCCAAAAGGTTTCAGGGTTGCTGCTTCCTAGCCAGTCGACTAGCTTACCCATCATGCCGAAAAGGGAGACCTCGACAATAGCCACGATTGTACTCAGCGCCGCCATAAGAAGCAGAGGCTTCTCGAATCCACGAGTGTAATAGCGGCAAAAGGCAAACATGCTGTTTGGTGGCTGTTCAGGATCTTGTTTGGGGAAGGCCTTAGTGAATCCTTCGAATATCTTATACATACTGCTTTCCTAAACGATGAAAACGACTCATCCCCGCGAATGCGAGGATGAATCAAAAATAGCTTGAGATAAAAAATCGAGAAATCTCAATTAATTATATCCAAGGATAGTGAAAATGTAGGCACTCTTGAGCTAACAGCTCTACATTTTTAAACTTAGGATATAGCAATGAAGCTAGAGTACGTTCATTGTAGTCTGATTTTTACCATTTCGTTTGCTCTGTTCGAGCGCTTGCTGAGATTGTTTCAGGGTTTCGTCCACATTTATCTGCACTAGGCTGACACCGGCACTGGCAGTGAAAGAGATATCCTTGTCTTCATAGATGAAAGAGACCGACTCGATGTTCTGGCGCAGTTTTTCTGCCAGCGTAAAGCCCTGCGAATGATCTTCTGCTCTAAACAGAATTGCGAATTCGTCATCGCCAATACGCGCACTGCTGACGCTATCGGGGAAGTGCTCGTTGATAACGTCGGTCATCGCTAGAATCACTTGGTCCCCGCACAGATAGCCGTATTGGTAGTTAACCTGCTTTAGATCGTCTACATCTAAGGTCATCAGGTATAGGTCTTTTGCTCGGATATGGTTTCCCACGTGTTGACGCAGCGTTAGTTGGTTATCGAGGTCAGTCATGCTGTCGTGCAGATAGATCTTCTCGTTTAGTTCAAGATTCGATAATGAATTCTCGATATAAGTCTTAAGCAGATTGATAAGACTGGCGTAAGTAGCTAGCCAGCTCTCGGCGAATATCACACCGAGCAAGCGACCACGGCCATACAGTGGAATACGGTAGTAGCGTTTGGAAAACTGCAGGCGCTTAGCAAGCACATCGTCTTTTGCGCTTTTGATGAAACGGGTATGTTCACCAGAAATGGTGCGCGCATATTTCTCGTTCTTCATCACAAGCTGCTTCTTGCCGTGAAAATCTAAGGTATAGAAGTCACGAGTCTCGTTGTGGTAGAAGCACACCTGTACACGCTTAGAGGTTACAAAGCGACGGAAGATATGTAGCGTTTGATCCTTTGCTTTCTGCATGTTGGTGGCGCGGTTTAGGGTGTGAAGCTCCTTACGCAGGTTCAGCACTAGGTAGTTGAAGATAATCACCACCAGAATCAGGGTTGCTGAAACCAAGAAGATTAGGAAGTGCGAATAGGTGTAGGCGATAATATCAGAACGAAGCGCACCAGAAACAAACACCCAGTTAAGGTCGTTATAGGCGTTGTATTCAGCGATTTTGTATTGGTCTTCAAAGTAGTAGTTTACTCGACCAATCGGTTTATCTTGTTCAAGCTCTTTCTTTAGTGACTGATCAAAGATAACTGCTTTTTGTCCCACACGGTGTGGGTGAGGATGGAAGATGATCTGCCCATTGGTTTTGTCCATTACGAACACAAAGCCGAGATCTAGTGTGCGCAGGTCGATAAACAGCTGCGTCATATAGAGAAGGTCAAACTCGATATAGTAGCTAGGCCCTTTCGCCAGCTGCTCTTTGGTTAGGGCAAATACCCAGCGTCCCTCTATATTTCGATACATATTAGACAGCTGGTAGACGTGCTTACCTATGGTTACCGCTGACCAATTAAGGTTAGGTAGGGTGAAGCTTTGTACAGGCAAACCGTTATTTCTAGCTCTATGGGCCTGTTTTTCCGAGATGGCGGTAAGGGATTCGGTGTCGAAGCGAATGATATCGGCGAAGTTTTGGTTACTGCTTATCATCTGATAGGCAGTCTGGTTCGCGGCTACATCACCGCCGTTTCGCCATGCGTTTTGAAGTAGTGTGAAATTGCCGACACTGTTTTTCATCTGCTCACGGGCGAGCTTAGTTGCGGTGCGCAGGTTCGCTTGAGCCTGAGCGTATATCGCTTCTTTATTGGTCTGGTATTGCTGAAAGCTCGCGTATCCCACGAGTAAGGCAAGGCCGATTACATAGGGTCGCAGTGAGCGAATTAGTATTTTTGGTAAAGCCATCTGATGTTGTAACTGATTTATACTTGTTTATTTTTGTTCATTTCATGAACATGTTTGGCGCAGATACTAAAGAAAATATTTTTGTGATCAAGATCTCTTTGTAATTAATTGATTCCTTAATCATGTAGATGAATATATTTGTGCCCCACATATCAGGTTTACTTATTTTTAGACATTAAAAAGCCCTTACTGAGAGGGTAAGGGCTCTTAAGCTTTCAGAAGTCTTAGGCTTCTAAGGTTTCTTGCTTCACTGGAAGGTTCTTAGCCGGACCTTCCGCTTTCAAGATAACCATAGACTGGGGCTTGAGCAGCATATCGCGAGATAGGTTACCTTCGCCTGTCTTAGTAAAGGCAGTATCACAGATAATGCTCCAGCGCTCAGTTCCGCCTTGAGGCAGCTTAAAGCGTGCTGGGGTCTGCGATTGGTTGATGAAGTACAGAAGCTCTGCACCATCTTCACCGATACCTAGCTTTAGAGATACGGCGTTCAATCGGTTCCAATCATCCATCTCCATCAACTGACCGTCAGGGCGATGCCAGCTTACACGGTTGTCGTTGCGAGTCTCACCACTGAATGCCTCGATAAACGGCACCATGTGTTCCTGACGCGCAGCAATCATGTCCGCAAGCCAAGACTTAAATTCTTCGGCGTAGATGTTTAGGTCCCATTTCAGCCAGCTGATTTCGTTGTCCTGACAATAGGCGTTGTTGTTGCCCCACTGGGTATGCGACAGCACGTCTGCGGTCAGGATATGTGGGATACTGAACGAGAACAGCAGCGAACTCATAAAGTTACGCTTGCGTTTCTCACGCAGTAATTGAATCTCAGCGCTGTCTGTTTCACCCTCGACACCTAGGTTGTCAGAGCGGTTATCGCCATGACCATCGTGGTTATGCTCACCATTAGCCTCGTTGTGCTTCATTTTGTAAGACACTAGGTCCTGCATAGTGAAGCCATCGTGATAAGTGATGTAGTTAACCGTCATCTTATGTGGCCAGCGACTCGCGCTGTAGATGTCACGAGAACCCATGATGCGCGTGGCGAACTCTTTCAAGAAGCCTTGGTCACCGCGCCAGAAGCTGCGGGTAATATCTCTAAACTTATCGTTACACTCGTTCCAACCGTCAGGGAAGTTACCCACCTGATAACCGTTCGGGCCAATATCCCAAGGTTCAGCAATTAGCTTGGTCTGCTTTAAGATAGGGTCTTGCGCCACAGCCTTAAAGAAAGCTGCTTCACGATTAAAGTTATCGCCATTACGACCTAGGGTTGCCGCTAGGTCAAAACGGAAGCCGTCTACTTTAAACTCAGTTACCCAATAACGAAGGGTATCCATCACTAGGTTCATAGCTGGTTGATAGTTGAGGTCAACCGTATTGCCACAACCGGTGAAGTTAGCATAGTGACAGCCGTGTTTTAGGTAGTAGTCGTTGTCCAGCAGTTTAAGGTTAAACACTGGACCACCGTCACCGCCCTCGGCAGTGTGGTTGTAAACCACGTCTAGGATGACCTCAATGTCATTCTTGTGCAGCTCACGAATAGCCGTTTTTAGCTCATGTACCGCATCTACTTCTGCATAACGTGGATCTGGTGCCATAAACACATAAGGGTTGTAGCCCCAGTAGTTTACCTTCTCCATATCCAGAAGGTGCGGCTCATGCATGCAGGCCGCTACAGGAAGTAGCTGTAGACAGTTGATGTTCTGCTCTTTATAGAAAGAGATCATCTCATCGCTAACTAGACCTAGGTATTTACCTCGGTGCTGCATTGGCACTTTAGTGTTTAGCTTAGATGCACCCTTTACATGGGTCTCAAACAACACCATTTCAGAGCGTGGAATACGCGGATAGTCGCTTTCTTGCCAGTCGAAGTTATTTGCTGTGACCACAGACTTCGCCATCGACCAGCTTTTTTCTGGTGAGAATGGCGCATCATAATGAAGAGGCTTGCTTAGCGCCTTCGCGTACGGGTCAGATAATAGATATTGCTGATTGTTTTCGTCCGTAACCACAAAGCCATATTCTTGGCCTGCCACTACGTCCTCAATAAAGATATGTCGAATGCCACCGTATTGCTCGGTGATTGGGTAGGTTTTAAATTCTCCATTCTTATCAAATAGCACCAACGCAATGTCTTTACGGTGTGGCGCATGAATAGAGAAGTTACATCCACTTGCTTCCAGCTCGGCACCCAGTGGATAAGGGCGAGATCGCTTGTTACTCATTCTATTTAAAATTCGTTTTATATTATTTTTGAATGGCCTTCGCCTACGGTAAAAGGTTTGTGAATTTAACGCAACACCAAATGTCGAGAAGCTAGGTCTGATAACGGTTCGTTATAAAGCTTTAGATGTTTTATTTCTTTTAGAAATTTGAGAAAAACGGCTTATTTGCACTACTTCAAACTTTTGAGTGCACCGCGAGTGTGAATGTTTGCACCAGAATGAAACAATATTTTGCGAGAGCTCACATTTTTAAACGGAACCTGAAAAAAAATAAAAAAGAGATGAAACTTTTATAAATCGATCGGGATCTAACTTTGCACAAAATGGCTTGTGATCCATATCACTAGAGATCGCTAAAATACTCCCTAGATTTGTGATTCACCCTCCAAATCACTATTTCTACGCCCCCCTAATCCCGTCTACTTCCCCCTTCGCATTTTAGGGGGAGGAGTACAGAATTATTTTTTTATTCGCCCTATTATCTTTCTCGTCGAAAAGAAAAAGTTTTCGGATTTATCTTCACTACAGTATTTGCCAACGGAAAGGTGGTCAGCTGGAAGGTAATTAGGAAATTAAAAAAATAAAATCGTTCGGGAGTTAACGAGTAATGAAAAAGCTAAACCTATTAACTGCAGCGGTATCTGCTGCCCTACTATCAACCTCTGCTTTGGCAGTAGACTTTAATGGTTACATGCGTGCTGGTGTTGGCGTAAGTGGTCAAGGTCAAAACGTTTCTTTTGAAAGAAACAACCTAGGTCGTCTAGGTAACGAAGACGAGCTTTACGGTGAAATCGGCATCGGCAAAGACGTTTGGGAAAAAGATGGAGTTAAGTTCCGTGTGAACTCTATGCTTGCAGTTGTTTCTGACCAAGGTAACGACTACGAAGCTTTAGGTGGTGACAACCCTGATGAAATCGCTCTTCGTCAGTTTAACGTAGAAGCAACTGGTGTTCTAGGTTTTGCTCCAGAAGCTACTCTATGGGCTGGTAAGCGCTATAACCAACGTCATGACATCCACATCACTGACCGTTACTACTGGGATATTTCAGGTGCAGGTGCTGGTATCGACAACATCGAAATGGGTCCAGGTCGCCTATCTGTAATGTGGGTCCGTTCAGATCGTGAAGATTTCGGCTTCAGTGATCCAGGTTCAGCGTCACGTGGTGATGCAATGAATGTAAACATCTTCGACGTGCGCTATGCAGGCCTAGAACTTTGGTCAAACTCTTCTCTTGAGCTAGGTGTTGACTATGCTGTGACTAACGAGTCTGATGCTTATAACGGCAAGAGCCCTAAAGATGGTGTAATGCTTACTGCTGAGTTGACTCAGTCTATCTTCAATGGCTTCAACAAAACTGTGTTCCAGTATGGTACTGAAGGTTACGGTAAAGCAATCGCATACGGCGGTGCGGGTAACTGGTACGGCGCAGAAGCAGAAGACGGTGCAGCAGCTTACCGTATCATCAACCACGGTGTAATGACATTCGGTCAGTTCGACATCTCTCACCAGTTGTTGTGGCAAGCATCGACAGACGACGTTCAGCAATTCCAGACTGATAACATCGAGACTCTATCTGTAGTTGTTCGTCCTCAATACCGTTGGAACGAGCTACACACCACTATTCTTGAGCTAGGTGCGTTCACTGGTCAGACTGCTCTAGGTCAAGACACAGGCGGTCAGAAATACACAATCGCACAAGCAATCTCTGCTGGTGACAGCTTCTGGGCACGTCCTGAGTTCCGTGTATACGCGAGCTATGTTACAAACGACGAAGGCACTGTGGGTAACCCTCTAAACGACAGTGATTCTGAGCTGAACTTCGGTGTTCAGGTAGAAGCTTGGTGGTAAGGATTGATTCTTTGAATCAACTCTTAGCAATATAACGCTTTGATATAAAACGTGAAGGCCAGTCCGCAGGGCTGGCCTTTTTTGATACAGTTAGTCGCTTTGATAGCCAAAGGAAAACTAGAATGAAAAAGATTGTGCTAATGGTTGCGTTATCATCCGCGCTAGCAGGCTGTGCTTCAAATGTTCAGGTGTTGGACACCTCTGCAGCTGAAGATTTCAGTGCCGTAACCATTGAACAAATATCACAACTAAATAGTCAAAATGTAGCTTTGCCAGCTAATCTGGAATTCGTTATTAACGACCAGAGCCCGCAATTACAACAAGATTCACTTACAACTAACGTAGCCAGCTTTTCGGTTCCTGGTAACCGAGGTGCACTGAAGTTTGAAATCACCAGTGTTGCTACGCAAACCGTATATTCTCCAAATGTAGCGATTTATTCGAGTACAGGTGAATTACTGTTTAACTATGATGCGGACGAATTTAAGTATGAGTACGCGAAACTAATTTATCCTGATCGCTTGGAAGGTGAGTTCATCTTCTCACCACCGGCAGGGCAAGAGCAGCTTCAAGTTCTGATCTATACAACAGCAAAAGACTTGGCTGAAACTACAGAACTACTGCACCCAGCTAAAGCATTTGCAAGAAGCACTGGCAAGGTAGAGCCTGAAATCCCTAACCCGATTGCTGCACACGCTGATACGGGTGAGTTCAAGATTGAGATAACGTCACAGCTAGGTGTGACGCAGCCAGTGGAAGAGAACGTTGTTCGAGCAGACCAAGCTGGTGACTCGACAACCTATTACCACAGTGCAATTCGCCAAGCTGTTGCTGATAACAACATGCCAAAAGCCCTAGCTCTACTTGAAGAGGCTCAGGACCTAGGCGTTAAAGATGCGAAGAAGGTCTATATCGAGGCACTAGAAGCCCGATAAAAGAATGGTCAGTTAGATGTCTGAACTTTAACTGGCCTTTTAATCTAAATCCGGTTCAAAAAATAAAAGAAACTAGAAACGGTTTATATGTAATTCGATTGTTTA